>NC_016604.1:3055113-3360625 GCF_000230895.2 Mycolicibacterium rhodesiae NBB3 | reverse complement strand
AGCCGATGCTCACCCGCTTCATCCGCATCCAGTTGGTGGTGTTCACCATCCTGACGGTCGTCTCGCTGGTCGTCCTGGGCTGGTACTACCTGCGAATCCCGACGCTGCTCGGCTTCGGGCAATACACGCTGCACGCCGAGCTGCCCGCATCGGGCGGGCTGTACCCCACCGCCAATGTCACATACCGCGGCACAACGATCGGCAGGGTCACCGCCGTCCAGACCACCAGAACCGGTGTGCTCGCGACGATGGAGATCGCGGACAACTACAGGATTCCCGCCGATGCCAGTGCGAACGTGCATTCCGTGTCGGCAGTCGGCGAGCAGTACCTCGACCTGGTGTCGGCCACCGGTAGCGCACAATTCCTCGGTGATGGTCAGACCATCACCGACACAACGGTTCCCGCCGAGATCGGCCCTGCCCTCGACGCGACCCAAGCCATGCTCTCGGCGCTGCCGAAGGAGAAGATCGATTCCCTGCTGACCGAAACATCGACCGCGGTCGGCGGTCTCGGACCGGCGCTGCAGCGCCTGGTCGACGCCACCCAGTCCGTCGCTGGTGATTTCCACGCCAACATCGATGATCTCAACGCGATCATCGACAGGTCGGCGCCCATCATCGACAGCCAGGTCGATTCCGGGGACAACATCGCGCTGTGGGCGTCGGATCTGCGGACGCTGGCCGCGCAGAGCGCCGAGCACGACGCCGCGCTGCGCGGCATCCTCAACCAGGCGGCACCCACCGTCGATCTGGCCAATTCGCAGCTGAACCAGGTCCGTGACCCGCTGCCGCAGACACTTGCCAACGTCGAAATCGTGCTCGACATGCTCAAGCGCTACAACAAGGGCACCGAGCAGGGTCTGGTTGCGCTGCAACAGGGTTCAGCCATCGCGCAGACGGTGGCAGCACCCTTCCCCGGTGCCGGGGCGCTGGACTTCAGCCTGTCCATCAACCAGCCGCCGCCGTGTATGACCGGCTTTCTGCCCGCATCCGAATGGCGCGCTCCCGCCGACACCAGCACGGCCCCGCTGCCAGAGAACACCTACTGCAAGATTCCGATGGACACCCCCGCCAATGTCGTTCGCGGGGCGCGCAACTATCCGTGCGTCGACGTACCCGGCAAGCGCGCCGCCACCCCGCAGGAATGCCGCAGCGACAAACCGTACATACCGCTGGGCACCAACCCGTGGTACGGCGATCCGAACCAGGTCGTCAGTTGTCCCGCGCCAGCGGCGCGGTGCGATCAATCGGTGCAACCCGGCCGGGTGATACCCGCACCATCGGTCAACAACGGGATGAATCCCCTACCTGCCGAACGGCTTCCGGGTCCTGTACTGCCCGTGAGTGATCCGCTGACGCCGCCGCTCGCCGGCACCGTGCAGTGCAACGGACAACAACCGAACCCGTGCACCTACACCCCGACGGCATCCCTTCCCATCAACATTGCCGGAGCAGGAACCGTGGTCGGCCCCGACGGGATCCGCTACCGCGCCGAGAATTCGGCGCCACCCGCGGATGACGGCTGGAAGTCGATGCTCGCACCGGCCGGCTAGTGTCCGATTTCCGCCCGCGAGCGTGCGCGAACTATCGGTGAAATGCGGCGTGTCTGCTGCCGACACGCACCCTCGCGAGGGAGTTGAGAAGCCAGCTGGCTCAATGTCGAGGGCCGGTTGATCCGTTCAGGCCGGTGAGGCGACGCAGCGCTTCGAAGCCGGCGTCGCTCCCGGGCCAATGCGCTTGCACCGCATCGATTCCGGCTCGACGCACGACGCTTCGCAGGACGAGGGTGACGACGATCGCGTCGTCCGCGTAACCGAGCACGGGGATGAAGTCCGGAATCAGGTCGAACGGCAGCGCCAGGTACGCCAACAGAAATCCGAGTCGGACCCGCACCCCAGCGGGCAGAGTCTTGTCCGCGGCGAGGCGGCGGATGAGTCGAAGCACGTCGGGCAGGATGCGCATCGCCTCGCGTAACAGTCCGCCGCGCGGCCGCAACAGTGCCAACACGACCACCAGCACGATCCACGTCACGAGCAGTGCAACGGCAACGCCGATGACCAGATCCCACCAGAAGGATCCCGTCACGCACGCCTCCGTAGATCGTTCACTACGAACGAAGCTACTAGTGGCTCGAGGATCAGAGACCGGGCAAGCAGTTGATGAACGGAATGCACGGTGGAGGCGGGGGCGGCGGAGGCCCGGGAGGTTGGCCCGGGATCATCACCGGCTCGGTCAGCGGTGCGTTGCGATCGAAGTAGAAGGTGTGGCAGACGTTCATGTCCCACTGCGGTATCGGAGACATCCCCGACCCTGGACACCAGATCTGACCGCAGACGCCGTTAGCGTCACAGGTGCCCGGAGGACCCTCGGGCGGGGCGCACGGCGGTGTGTTCGCATTCGCCGGTGAACAGAACGGCGCGGCATTGGCCGTGCCGGACAGCGCCGCCGCGGCGACGTTCAGACCCACAGACGCAAACGTGGCGGCCGCGAACGCGGCAATGAAGGTTTTGTGCATGCGAGAACTCCCTTGTCAGTACGGAGCGGTTCCCGACATGTCCGTTCGCCCATTAAACCCGAGGACGTCCCCTTACCGATCCCAACTTTTGCATTCGCACCCAGGTCCGGGGGTCGCGTCACCTCCGCGTTAGTCTTTGCCGATGATCGCAGGCGACAGGGCGCCTGACTTCACACTCTTAGACCACGCCGGCCGGCCTCAGACGCTGTCCGCGCTTCTCGCCGACGGGCCGGTCGTACTGTTCTTCTTCCCCCTGGCGTCCTCTCCGATCTGCACTGCCCAGGCGTGCCATTTCCGCGACTTGAGCGATGAATTCGCCGCGGTCGGCGCCCAGCGGGTGGGTATCAGCACCGACACCGTCGACAAGCAGGCCCATTTCGCACAGCAGCGCTCGTTCGACTATCCGCTGCTCTCGGACGCGGAAGGTGTGGTAGCCGAGCTGTTCGGGGTGCGCCGAGGCAGGCTCGCCAAGCTGCGCACATCGTTCGCGCGGGAGACGGCACGGCACGGCAAGCACACCCGGCGCCGTGGCCTGCTGGCGCGGGTGCTGCCGGTCAGACGGACCACCTTCGTCATCGACACCGACCGCACCGTGCTGAGGGTCGTCTCCAACGAATTGCGCGCATCGGCACACGCCGACGAGGCCTTGTCGTTCCTGCGCGACCATGAACCGGCGGAGGTCAAGGCCGGACCGGTCGGCGACCGGCTCGCAGAATCGGAAACCGCCGAGCCGAGTCTGGTCCGTCCTTACCCGCTGACGGCAGGCCGCACCGGTGCTGATGTCGACGTGCCACTCGACGCTGAAATCGAAGCGCTCGCCGTCACGTCAAAGCGACCACCGTGGCCGAAAAGCGATGTGCGAGGCCAAATCCTGACGAGCTGCGCGCGACGCCACTCGGTCGCCGAGATCGCCGCCGCGCTCTCTTTGCCACTCGGTGCGACGCGGTTCCTCGTCGGTGACCTGGTGGGTCAGGGGTACCTACGAGTGCACGCCCGCACCGGTGACGCGATCACCATCGACCAACGCCGAGAGCTGATAGCCAGGACCCTGCAGGGCCTGCGAGCACTCGCCGATACCTGAATTCTCGTAGCCAAGACGCCGGCGAATTCTTGCGCAAACACCGATTCGGCGAGGTCCAGCGGAGTAATACGGATTCCAGCGTTTCGCAATTTGTATACCGCAACCCCGGAAAGGCGGCATCGAATGAAAATCAGCACAGCAGTCAAGCGCGCGGCGGCGATAACGATGATCGCCGGCATCGGTATCGCGGTCGCACCGACCGCCTCGGCCGCCTACCCGGTCGTCGGCAGGCTCGGAAGCGAACTGACGATGACCGATTCGGTCGGCGGGGTCACCCTCGCCTGGCAGGTCAGCGACCTCAAACCCAGCACCGACGTCATGCCGGGCTACCCGGTCCGCGGGCAGCTGTGGGAGGCCACCGCCACCGTCCGGGCCATCGGAGGCCCAGTCACCCCAGCCATTTCTCAGTTCAACGCCGTTGCGCCGAATCAGGCGGCCTACCGGGTGCTGTGGGAGGTCGCCAGTCCGGTGAACATCAGTGGCGCGACGATCCCGTCGGGCGCGCAGTCGACGGGCAAGATCCACTTCGACGTCACCGGGCCACCGCCGACCACCGTGACGATGAACAACGGCATGCAGGACCTGCTGATCTGGACGCCCTGATCGCGGAGCCGTGCAGGCCTGAGCCGTCGTCCTGAACTGTTCAAAAAGTGTGGAGCTAAGGGGAATCGAACCCCTGACCTACTCGATGCGAACGAGTCGCGCTACCAACTGCGCCATAGCCCCTGATACCGGTAGCACAGGCTACCAGCCGCGACCTGCCGGTCGAAACCGCGAGGCTACTGGCCCGCGGCGTGCGGAAGGTCGAAGTGGCGCGCGAACGGTGCGTAATCCAGATGCTCGAAGATCGGGTCCTCGTCGTCGATCTCCAGTACCTGCGCACCTGGCCGCCGCAGCCGCGACGGCACCACGTCGAACTCCCTGTCGTCGGTGTTCTCCACGCCGAGGCGCGACCTGGCGATGCGCTGGGCCCGACGGCGTCGCAGCCGTTCCTCGATACGCGTCTGGCGCCGCAGATAGCCCAGGTACAGCAGCGTCATCGCGCTGACCGCGGCGCTCACCCACCACATGGCCGGCGTCAGCGTGTACGCCGCGGCGAGCGAGGCGATCACCAACACCGCCATCGCCGTCAGCATCCGCTTGCGGAACTTGTACTTGCGGGCACTGACCGCCGCACCGGTCTTCGTCTCGTAGCGACGCTTGCGCGCAGCGCTCAGCGAGTCGGCCAGCTGGAGCTCGTCCTCCGACGGCGCCTCCAGACCCGACGAATCGGCGACGTATTCATACTCGTCGTCGTCATCCTCGTCGGCTTCGGGCTCAGGCTCCGGTTCGGCGGCTTCTTCGGCGACGGGCTGCCCCTCGACAGGTTCACCGAAATCCAGTGCCAGCTCGTCTGTCTCGACCTCGGCGCTCGCGGACTTCCCGACGGGGAGCGCGTCGGCGTCCTCCTCGACCACGTCAACATCGAGGTAGCCCGGATCCTCGTCCTGCTCGACCGTTACGGCGGCGACCCGCACGATCGTGCGTCGCGCCGGCTGCTCATCCGCCTCGTCGTCGAGGTCATCGTCGAGGTCCTCATCGGACGGCCGCCAGTCCGGATCGCTGGCGTGGCCGGCCGCGGGCGCCTTGCGCCGCAGCAGCCGCTGCCTGCCGTCGTTGAGTACCCGGGTCGCCAACGCGACGTCGCTGGTACGTCGCACTGCGTCCCGCTTGCTGATCAGCATCGGGACGAGCACGAACAGCCAGAGGACGACGAGAGAGATCCACAGGAGGGATTGGGGGATGCTTGGCATTTCGCCGCTCCTTTCCCCGATAAGGCTAGGTCTGTGACCTGCGCATCCGTGGAGGGCGCGCCGAGACAATTACACACCTGTAATTCGCTGCAGACAAGCACCAACAGTCACACGTGTCACTTTTGCAACAAGTTGGCTTCGCCGGGCGCGCCCGCGTCTTCCGCGAGCCGCGGCTACGACCAGGTCGCCTGGCCCTGGCGGACCAGCGCCGACGACACCGACCCGTTGAGCTCCTCGATGGTGATGGCCACCAGCAGGTGATCCCGCCAGGCGCCATCGACTTCGAGGTAGCGCTTCAGCAGCCCTTCCTCACGAAAGCCGACCTTTGCCAGCACGCGTCGGCTGGCCGTGTTCTCGGGTCGCACCGTCGCCTCGACGCGATGCAGCCGCACCGCGCCGAAGCAGTGGTCCACTCCCAACGCCAACGCCGCGGTCGCGACACCGCCGCCCGTGGCCGAGGTCGTCACCCAGTACCCGATCCATGCCGAGCGCAACGCGCCGTGCGTGACGTTGCCGATCGTCAGCTGCCCGGTGAACTGGCCGTCCACCTCGATCACATACGGCAGCATCCGCCCCTTGCGCGCCTCCGACCGCAACCCCGAGCACACCGACGGCCACGACGTAACGGCATGGCGCGCTTCCCAATCCACGCCGTTGGAGGGTTCCCACGGTTCCAGTTGCGCCCGATCGGCGAGCCTGGTGCGACTCCACTGCGCTCCGTCGCGCAGCCGCACGGGCCGCAGCGTCACCACCCCGGCGGCCACTCGCAGTGCGCCTGCGGGCACCGGCCATCCGGGATGCGAAGAACTGTTACGCCACAGGTTCATGACGGCTCGCCCGGCATCGATCAGCCGCGCTGGGCCAAGAACGCGACGTCGACGATCTCGCCGGTACGGATCTGCTCGGCCTCGCTGGGCACAACGACCAAACAGTTTGCCTCAGCCAGCGTCGCGAGCAGATGCGACGGCGCTCCCGGCACTCCCCCGAGCGCCTGCACCAAGTACTCGCCGGTGTCCTGATCGCGCATCAGCTGTCCACGCAGATAGCCCTTGCGGCCGGCCACCGACTCGATCGGCGAGAGGGTGCGCGCCTGCACGATGCGCCGATGCGCCTGCCGCTTGCCCAGCGACAGCCGGATCAGCGGACGCACCATCACCTCGAATACGACGAGGGCGCTGACGGGGTTGGCGGGCAACAGGAACACCGGAACGCCGTCGCGTCCAAGCTGACCGAAGCCCTGCACCGAACCGGGATGCATGGCGATGCGCGCCACTTCCATCTCGCCGAGCTCCGCGAGCACCGCCCGCACTCCCTCGGCGGCCGCCCCGCCGACCGCGCCGGCGATCACCACCACCTCGGCGCGGTTGATCTGCCCCTCGACGACGTCGCGCAGAGCCTTGGGGTCGGTGTCGACGATCCCGACGCGGTTCACCTCAGCGCCCGCGTCGCGACCCGCGGCGGCCAGCGCGTAGGAGTTGACGTCGTAGACCTGTCCGTTGCCCGGCGTACGGGAAATGTCGACGAGCTCGCCTCCGACACACAGCACGGACAGGCGCGGCTTCGGATGTACGAGCACGCGATCCCGGCCGACCGCTGCCAAGAGGCCCACCTGCGCGGGGCCGATGATGGCCCCCGCCCGCACCGCGACGTCGCCCGGCTGAACGTCGTCACCGGTTCTGCGGACATAGGCCCCGGAGCGCACACCGCGCAGCACCGTCACCCGCGAGTCACCGCCATCCGTCCATCGCAGCGGGAGCACCGCGTCGGCGAGTGTCGGCATCGGAGCACCCGTCTGCACCCGCGCGGCCTGGCGCGGCTGCAGCCTGCTGGGCGTACGCGCACCCGCCTCGATCGAGCCGATCACCGGCAGGCTCACCTCACTGTCGGAGCGTGAGCCCGCCTCGCCAGAGTCGTCCTCGTCGCCGGTCCCCACCCCGAGCACGTCGACGCTGCGGACCGCGTAGCCGTCGATCGCGGCCTGGTCGAATCCCGGCAGCGGGCGTTCGGTGACCACCTCTTCGGCGCACATCAGACCCTGCGCCTCGGCGATCGCCACCCGGACCGGCCTGGGGGCCACCGCGGCGGCAGCCACTCGGGCCTGCTGCTCCTCAACCGACCGCACTACACGCCTTTCTCGGTGTCAGGGCGATCGCTTCGTCAGCAATCGATCAGCCCCAGGCGCTCGACCAACCACCGCCGTAGCTCGGGTCCGTAGTCGTCGCGCTCCAAGGCAAAGTCAACCGCAGCCTTGAGGTAGCCGCCGGGATTTCCGAGGTCGTGTCGAGAACCGCGATGTACGACGACGTGCACCGGATGTCCTTCGTCGATCAGCAGAGCGATCGCGTCGGTCAACTGGATCTCACCGCCGGCACCGTGCTTAACCCGCCTGAGCGCGTCGAATATCGCCCGGTCGAGGACGTAGCGGCCCGCGGCGGCATACAGCGACGGCGCGTCCTCGGCCTTCGGCTTCTCCACCATGCCCTTGACGCGCAGCACGTTCGGATTGTTGGTGTCGGCGACGGGTTCGACGTCGAAGACGCCGTAGGCGCTGATCTCGTCTCGAGGCACCTCGATCGCGCACAACACCGAACCGCCGCGCTTGGCACGGACTTTCGACATCGTCTCGAGCACCCCGGTGGGCAACACGAGGTCGTCGGGCAACAGCACCGCGATAGCGTCGTCTTCGTCCGTCAGGACGCTTTCCACACAGCTGACGGCATGGCCGAGGCCCAGCGGTTCGGCCTGGACCACCGATTCGACCTTGATGAGCGCCGCGGCTCGGCGCACCTTCTCCAGCATCACGTGCTTGCCGCGCGCTTCCAGCGTGCCCTCGAGAACAAGGTCCTCGACGAAGTGGGCAACCACCCCGTCCTTGCCTTCGGACGTG
This sequence comes from Mycolicibacterium rhodesiae NBB3, assembly GCF_000230895.2. Next base: position 3,352,349 of record NC_016604.1, on the reverse strand, counting down.
ATGATGACGAGCCGTTCGGCACCGGCCTCAGCAGCCTCGGCAGCCACCAGCTCGATCCCCGGCGTGTCGACGACGGGCAACAGTTCCTTGGGCACCGTCTTAGTGGCGGGCAGAAATCGTGTTCCCAGGCCTGCAGCAGGGACGACCGCCGTGCGTGGAATCGGTACCTCGGCCCGTGTCATTGTTCACACACTAATGTCCTTAAGTCGGTTGAACCTCCTGAGACCCGGGGTTTGGAGGCGGTGCGGTGCAGCGATCGAAAGCGGAGCTGCGCACGGCGATACTGCGCACTCGCCGCGGGGTGTCGAAACACACGCGCGACACCGAAGCCCGGGCGCTCGCCGACCACCTTCCTGCACTGGTCACAGGATCCTGGACGATCTGCGCGTACGTGCCGATCGGATCCGAGCCCGGCTCCGTCGAGCAGCTCGACGACCTCTGTAGCCGCGGTGTGCGGGTGCTGCTGCCCGTCGCCCGGACTGATGCCGGCGGGGTCCCGCAGCCGCTGCGGTGGGGCGAGTACCGACCCGGTGAACTCGTCGACGCGCCGCACGGACTCCGCGAACCCGCGCAGCCGTGGCTGGCGGCCGAGGCGATCGCCGACGCATCGCTGATCCTCGTGCCCGCGCTCGCGGTCGATCGCACCGGCGTCCGGCTAGGTCGCGGAGCGGGGTTCTACGACCGCTCGCTTGGCCTGGCCGACGCGGCCGCTCATCTGGTCGCCGTGGTGCGCGACGACGAACTCGTCGACGACCTGCCCGCCGAACCTCACGATGTACGGATGACCCACGCGCTCACCCCACGCGCCGGGTTGGTGGGACTCGGTTAACCGTTCAGCTTGCCGATTCGGAATCCTGGACCCGGCCGACAGTCGACTGACGGGGCCTTTTGAGAATGCGGCGGACCTGGTCCGGCAGTTCCTGTACGCGAATCCACGGAACAAACGCGAGATACAGGATGAACATGGCAAGGCTGTGAAAGCCCACGCTGAGGGTGACCATGATCGAGAGGTGCAGCACCACGCCGGCCAACAGCACCCATACCCGGAAGCGGGCGTTCCAGACGAGAACCGCAATCGCCAGCTCGATCGCGATCGTGCCCCATGTCGCCACGTTGGACAGAAACGCGCTGTTCGTCAACAACTCCGGCGCAGAAAACAACGGCCATGCCCGCCAGGCATAGGATGCCGCAGATCCGTCCAGCCACGCTTCGCCAGCCAACTTCGCCTGAACGTTCACCAGGTAGATCACCGACAGCTGAACCTGCAACAGCCGAATCACCCACGGCGCGCGGGTCTGCGCCGACCAAAAAGATCCGGTACGACGGCGCTGATCGAGTGACAGCGCCGCACCGCACGAGGACAGCGCCAAGAACATGGCCTCGACGCTGATCAACGCGTCCCCGCCGTTGAACACCCAGCGGTCACGCTGCATGAACGACTGAATCAACACAAAGACGACGATTGCGGCCAGCCTGCTGTGCCATCCGACGGTCAGCATGATCGCGGCCACCAACAGCACGACCCAGCCGATCAGGAGGGCCTGGTCGCTGGTCCAGAATTCGAAAACACCCCACTGGTAGGCCCAGTGCGATGGCTGCGGCGCCACCCCGTCGCGTCCGAACAGGTCGTACAGGTCCGGCAGCAGTGCCAGCGTCCACGCCACCGCCAGGGCGCCGAAAGCCATCCGGACGAGACCCAGCGTGTAGGCCGGTTGGGGGGTGAACCAAAACGTCCGCCAACCCTCGAAAGCGGGGATTCGCGACCGTTGGAGATCTCCCAGATCCGTCATCGTTGTCCCGTGAGATTTTCCTGGTAGAGAACCTTTGTGGCGGAGGCTCCTCCCGTTTTCCCGCCGGGTGGCGGCAAGTTCTGCACGCGGAGCACCATCGCTACGGCGACGGGACGTTCAGCGCCGGCGACCTCGCGGGCGACCCAGCGCGCAAGCCCCGGCCGTACCTCCGGCTTCGTCACCGCGAAGCTCGTCAGCCGTAACCATCGAACCCAGCTGAATCCGCCGGCCGCGCGGTCACGCGGTTGGGGAGTCCAGATGCGGACCGAGCCGTCGGCCATTGCGACGTGCACCTCCACCGTCTCGATTCGCTTGGGAACTTCCGGCGCGAACAGGGCCCACGATTGGTTGATGTATGCCCCGGCCGCAATGGGACCCGCGACCGGCACCGCAGCACGCTTAATTGGCGAATCGGGCAGATTCCACACGATTCCGACTAGGACGACCACGATGACGAGCGCACTGATCACGGCCTCGCCGAGTCGTGATTCCTCGAATCTCTGCTGAAGCATTGACAGCTGCCCAGCGCGCTGGCGAAGACTGCGCTTCTCTTTGTCACGATCGGCCACTATCCAACCCGTCATCCTGAGCGCTGAAATCCCACAAAAGATAACTCACCCAGCGCGGTGACCACGGATCGAGAACCCTGGGCGCCCGGCCGAGGGTCCACAGCCGACAAGCCGGATTCCTAAGCCGAGGGAATGACTCGCACCAGATAGCGGTTCTAGCACTTGAGCCGGTAGAGTGCTAACAAGTTTGACGATCTCGGAGGTTCTCGTGCCCACGTATTCCTATGCGTGCACCGAATGCGGCAATCGGTTCGATGAGGTGCAGTCGTTCAGCGACGATGCCCTGACCACCTGCCCGAAGTGCAGTGGTCGGCTGCGCAAACTGTTCGGCAATGTGGGAGTCGTCTTCAAGGGCAGCGGCTTCTACCGCAACGACAGCCGCGAGACGGCCAAGAGTTCGTCGTCCTCTTCTTCGTCGTCATCGAACGGATCGTCCGGCAGCTCGGAATCCTCGAGTTCATCGTCGGAGAAGTCTGACAGCAAGTCCACCTCGACCTCGTCCAGCGACTCGAGCTCGAGTTCCAGCTCGTCGAGTTCGGCACCCGCCGCGGCGGCGTCCAGCTAGTTATCCACAGGCGCGGTGGCACAGCGCGCCATCACCGCACTGCGCTACCTAGTTTGGCGGTATGGGGGAATCGCTCAATCCGTCGTCGTGGAGTCGCGTCGTCGGCCGCATCCGACCTGATTGGTCACGCACCGTGGCCGCCCGACGGGCCGCAGCCGGCGTCCTCGTCATCCTCGCCGCCGTCGCGGCAGTGCGGCCCGACCCTGCACACGACCGGACCGACGTCGTTGTCGCCGCGAGGGATCTGGCACCGGGAGCAGAACTACGCTCCGAGGACGTGCGCCTCGAAAGCCGTACGGCAGCAACGGTTCCCGACGGCGCACAGACAGATCTCGCCGACGTCGTCGGCGCGAGGCTGGCTGGTCCCGCCCGCCGCGGCGAGGCATTGACCGATGTGCGCCTGCTGGGTTCACGGCTGGCCGAATCAGCTGCGGGCGCCGATGCGCGTCTGGTGCCACTGCACCTCGACGACGCGGCCCTACTCGATCTGATCCGACCAGGCGATGTCGTCGATGTGCTCGGCGCCGGACCCGAGACGGGGGTGGGGGCGGACGCGCATCCTCAGGTCGTGGCGACCGATGCGGTGGTGGTCTTGGTGTCGCAGAAGCCGGTGGGCGCGGGCAGCGGAGGCGATCGGGTTTTGCTAGTCGCCCTGCCGGCTCACGACGCCAACGCGGTGGCCCAGGCGACGTTGGTACAGACCGTCACCCTCACCTTTCACTGAGTCGGTCCGGGGTGCGGGCGCGCCGGCTCTGCGGTGGGGATCGCTGAATCGTGCTCGATCGCGTCCAGGACCATGTCGGCCAACTCTTCGGTGGTCGATCCTGGTTCGGTGGGGCCTGGCGGCGTGGGCGGAAGCGGTTGCCCGTTGGCCGGACTCGTTGCTACCGCGAAAACGCCGATCAGCATTCCTGCGACCGCGGCGAACAGCAAGCGCATCGCAATTCCCCTCCCCTGCGGCATCTGGTGCGCAGCCGAACTGGCTACTGCAGGCAAGCTAACACCGGACTCGACGTATCGCAGAACCACCGGTACTAACGTCGGGGTCTATCAGATAGCCGGACCGGCAGGAAGGAATTTGCGCGCATGTTAAAGGGATTCAAGGAGTTTCTCGCCCGAGGCAACATCGTCGACCTCGCGGTCGCGGTGGTCATCGGCACCGCATTCACAGCGCTGGTCACCAAGTTCACCGAGAGCATCATCCAGCCGCTCATCAACCGGATCGGCGCGGGCGGCGACTCTGACTACAGCATCTTGCAAATCGGCATCGGTGGGGGCCAGACGATCGACCTGAACGTCTTGCTCTCGGCGGCCATCAACTTCATCCTCGTCGCCGCCGTCGTCTACTTCCTGGTCGTGTTGCCCTACAACAGACTTCGCAAAAAGGGTGAAGTGGAGCAGGCTCAGGACACCGAACTGACGCTGCTCACCGAGATCCGCAACATCCTCGCGGAGACACCGGGGCGCGGAACCGACACGGCGGAGACCACAAGCAACGACAAGACCTGACCGACGCAAAAAAAGGGGTCCCCCGGAGATTCCGGGGGACCCCATTTTGCTCGGGAGAGCGTCAGTTCATGTTCCACGGCTCGCCGTAGGTGGTGACGCTGTCACCAGCCGACGAGATGAGCCGGGCGAACGGCCGGAGCAGCACACCACCGGCGGCACCGGTCACGGTGCCGTGCGCGTTCGAGACGGCCACCCCACCTTGCGGGCCTGCCACGTCGACCGAGAAGGTGGCGACCTCCTGGATACCTGGGCCGTTGCCGAGGTCGGCGCTGATCGACACGCCCGGGAACAGGTTCGGCGTGATGATCGAGCCCAGCGGAGCGAAGCCGGAGCCGATCGTTCCGCTAGCGCCCGGAAGGATGCCGAGGTCCGGGAAGATCGAGGCGTCGTCGAGCAGGATGTTCGGGGTGGTGTAGCTGAAGTTGATGCCGACGCCCAGCGACCATGGGAAGCCGATCTGGTAGCCCAGCTCCAAGGTGCCCTCGAACTCGTCGGCGCCGGCGCCGGCCACGATGTACTTCGCGCGGCCACTGTGGAACCACTCGCGAGTCAGCCGGTTCCGGTCCAGCGGGAACACACCGTTGAGGAAGGTGTCCCACTGCTGGATGGTCAGCGTGCGGTCTTGGCCGTCAACAAGACTCAACTCGTTGTCCAGCCCGGCGTGAGAGGTGCCAGTGCTCACGAACAGCGACGCGATGGCTCCGGCAATTGCCAAAACCAAAGCCATCAGCACCCGACTGAATACCTTCATGTTCTCCCTAGCTCTATGTCGACAGCGATCCGAGCGGCTCACTGTGTTTTGTTTGTTCGTGCCTGGCACTGCTGGTTTCAACGACCAAAGGATGGAGTCATATGTGGGGCAAATGAGAACCCTCACATGCGGCTCTTAGGTCCTACTCATCGTTGACACGAGGAACATAACGGTCGGGCATCAACCCGGCAACGTGAGATCGCAAATGCTCTCCCTGGCGTTACCAGAATGGCCACATTACTCACTTCCGTCACGCGGCGAAGGTGATTGCGCGGACCACGTAACGGCAGGTCCGGACAGATTTTTCCCATTGTTCACACAGCAGTTGAGCGCTGCGGGCGCCAGATCTCCCGACTATTAACGGTCGTGATGAAAACCCAGTTCACTGATGGTGCGGCGGGGTGTTCTCGCGCAACCACCGATCATGCTCGGAGCTGTCGGAAGATGAACTTTCGCGGTCATCCGGAGCCTCCGAGGGGAGCGCCTCACCGAAAATCTCGTTAACTGCGTCGCGCGAGCTGTTGCGTCGGTCTCGCATCATTAGCCTCCGCTGTGACGAAGATCACACTCTATCAGCGGACTCTCAGCTTCAGCTCAGAGGTCTTAGATCTCGAGGCTCGAAAGCTGTCCGATGATCTGGGTCGCGAGTGGCGTGAGGGTGGCCATCCCGTCGCGGACCGCCGCCCGGGATCCGGCGAGATTGACGACCAGCGTGCTGCCCGAGATTCCCGCCAGTCCGCGAGACAGCCCGGCGTCGGACACACCTGCGGACAGCCCCGACGCACGAAGGGCCTCGGCGATGCCGAGCAGTTCACGATCGAGTAGGTCGACGGTCGCCTCGGGTGTGACGTCACGAGGGGTGACACCCGTGCCGCCGACCGACACCACCAGATCGACTCCACCGATCACCGCGGTGTTCAGCGCATTGCGGATCTCCACCTCATCGGCGGAGACGACAACCACGCCGTCGACCACGAAGCCCGTCTCACCGAGTAGTTCGGTGACCAACGGACCACTGTGGTCTTCCTCGTCACCATGTGCGGTGCGGTCGTCGACGACGACGACCAGTGCCCGGCCCACCAACTCCCCTGGTTGTTCCATGACGCCAACCGTATATCCGGGCAGAGACAGCGGCGCGGCCACTCTCAGGGTGGCGGGTTCTGAACCCACCGTCGGCCTCACTGCTGGGCCTTGCCGAGGGTGACCTCGACGGTCTGCGGCTTACCAGCGTTGTCCAGGTAGGTCAGGGTCAGCTTGTCGCCGGGGGCCCTGGATCGGACCGCCGCCACCAGCGCATCGGCGCTGTTGATCACCCGGTCGTCGACCTTCGTGACGACTACTCCGCTGGGCAGCCCGGCGGCCGCGGCAGCACCTCCGCCGGTCACCTCGACGATTCGCGCGCCGTCGGTCGTCGCGTCGTTTCCGACCTGCACCCCGAGAGACGCGTGGGAGGCGGAGCCGTTGTTGATCAACTCGTCCGCGATCCGCTTGGCCTGGTCGACGGGAATCGCAAAGCCCAGCCCGATCGAACCGCCCTGCGCTGCGCCGTCGGCGTCACCACCCAATGTGGCAATCGCGGAGTTGATACCGACGAGCTCGGAATTCATGTTGACCAGCGCGCCGCCGGAGTTGCCGGGGTTGATCGCGGCATCGGTCTGGACCGCGTCGAGCACCGTGTTCTGGTTCTTGATGTCGCCGCCCGCCGCAACCGGCCGATTCAGCGCGCTGATGATGCCGGTGGTCACCGTGCCCTCGAGGCCGAGCGGCGATCCGATCGCCACGACGTCCTGGCCCACCCGCAGGTTGGCCGACGAGCCGATCGTGATCGGGGTCAGGCCAGTCACTCCCTTGGCGCGCACCACAGCGATATCGCTGCTGGGGTCGGTTCCGACCACGGTGAACGGTGCGCTGCGGCCGTCGGCGAAGGTCACTTTGGTCTGTGCACCGCCGCCGCCACTCGGTGCGGGCGGTCCACCGGGCCCGACGGGGCCACCGTTGGCCGCGGAGACGACGTGGTTGTTCGTCAAGATCAGGCCGTCCGACGACAGGATCACACCCGACCCCTCCTCGGACTGACGGCCGAGGTCCACCTCGAGCTTGACCACGCTGGGCACGACCTTGGCCGCGACCTGCTCGACGGAGCCGGCGGGCAGGCTGGCGACGGGCATCCCGGGAGCGGCGCCGTTGATGCTCGTCGAGGACGCCTGCCGATCGGGCTGCGCGAGCAGCGCGACTCCACCGCCGATACCGGCGGACACGATAGCCAATGCAAGAGCTCCGGCAGTCAAAGCGCCTGCACGAGAACGCTTCTGGGGCGGAAAGGACGGCATGGACGCCTGCGGATAGCGCGCTGTCGCCGGGCCCTGGGGCGCACCGCGATACGGGTCATAGGGTGCGCGGAAAGGCTGTTGCTGCTGTTGGGTCTGGTATCCCCAGTCGTACTGCTGCTGGTACGGATCGGGGCGCTGTGCACCCGGATACCCGGAATGCTCAGGAACGCCGGGTCGACGGCCCGGGGGCGGCGGCGAATACCTCGGGTGGTTGGTCATATCGCTGCGGGGCTCTTCCTATTGTGGTCCGGACATCAAGAACAACGGCGTTCGCACTCTCAAAGTTGCCTCAGGGGCCTGAGAATCCACTTAGAGAACATTCGGGACACGCACAGTTCTGCTTCCCCCAGCGTGCCCCGACTAACCATTGTCGGCTCTGACCTCGGGCAAGTCCACGCCCACGACCGCGTGTCGCAGCTCATCCGGCAACGGTCTGCCGGGCAGGACCATATGGATCGCCGTGCCTGGCGGTTGCCCACCGGGAACGGCGTATTCCACGCGAAGCGCGCCGCCGTGTTTGAGCACAACCTGTTTCACGATCGCCAACCCCAGCCCGGACCCCGGCATCGCGCGTGCAGAAGCCGAACGGAAGAACCGCTCGAAGACGAACCGCCGCTCCTGCTCAGGGATGCCCGGTCCCTGGTCGGCCACCACCAATTCGGCATGCGTCGGGTCGATCTGCGTCAGCCGCACCCCGACCAAGCCCCCGGGCGGACTCCATTTGGCGGCGTTGTCGAGCACGTTGAGCACCGCGCGGCCCAAGCCGCTGCCGTCACCGTAGACCTGCCACGGCACCAGATTCACCTCGAACTCAATGTCGTTGCGACGACGGCGAACTCGTTCCAGCGAGCGGTCGACGATCTCGGTCATGTCGACGGGCTCGTGAATGACGACACCGGCTTCGTCGCGGGTCAGGTCGACCAGGTCACCGACGAGGGTGGACAGCTCTTCGATCTGCGCGATGACGTCCTCCCGCAGCCCATCCATCTCCTCTTCGGGCAGTCTCGGAGCGCCCGGGGCCATCGATGCCATCAGCAATTCGACATTCGTGCGCAGCGACGTCAGTGGTGTACGCAATTCATGGCCGGCGTCGGTGACGAGTCTCGTCTGACGCTCACGCGACTCAGCCAATGCCCGCAGCATCATGTTGAAAGCCTCTGTGAGACGGGCAAGTTCGTCGCTGCCGTACACCGGGATAGGTCTGAGGTCGTCGGTGCGGGCCACCCGTTCCGCTGCCTCGGTCAGCCGCGCCACCGGTCTCAGCCCCGCGCGGGCGACCGCGCCGCCCGCCATGGCGGCCACTACCACCCCGACCCCGCCGACGATGAGCAGCACGGTGCCAAGCCGTTTCAGCAATTGATCGGTGGGCACCAGACTCTTGGAGATCAACAACGAACTTCCGTTGGACAGATGCAGTGCGAGCACCCGCTGCTGATCGACCGACCGTTTGGACATCCACAGATCGCCGCGGATGACCGCTTTCTCGGGATCCCCCAGCGGCAGCGTCTGCCCCTCCTGGTTTGCGGTGAAGATCGAGCGCCCGGGGTTCACCAGCATCGCATTCACATCGGAGTAGGCGGTGCCCTCGATCGCCTTACCGGGATCGGTGGTCAACGAGCCGCTCTCGATCAGCAGTCGAGCCCTGCTGTGCAGTTGGTTGTCCATGTCGTCGTACAGCGCGCGCGAGACGACCGCGTACACGGCGACGGCCATCAGTACCACCACCATGGCCACCATCGACATCGCGAGCAGCATCACCCGCCAGCGCAGCGACAGTGAACTAGCCGTCGGTTGCGTCAGTGCGTACGGGTTGGACCGCGGCGAATACTTCTGAGCCGACATCAGGGAGGGGTCTCGCGCAGCACATAACCCACCCCACGCACGGTGTGGATCAGCCGCGGCTCTCCTTCCGCCTCGGTTTTGCGGCGGAGGTATCCGACGTACACCTCGAGGGCGTTGCCGGACGTAGGAAAGTCGAAGCCCCAGACCTCTTCGAGGATGCGGCTGCGGGTGAGCACGCGCCTCGGATTCGCGATGAGCATCTCGAGAAGTGCGAACTCCGTGCGCGTCAGGCTGATCGCGCGGGTGCCGCGGGTGACCTCGCGAGTGACCGGATCGAGCGACAAGTCGGAGAACGTCATCGCCGGCGACTCGGTCCCATCATCGGGGGTCGTCCGCCGCAGCAAGGCGCGCATGCGGGCCAGTAGTTCCTCCAGCGCGAACGGCTTCGGTAGATAATCGTCGGCGCCCGCGTCGAGCCCGGCCACCCGTTCGGACACCGAGTCGCGCGCGGTCAGGACGAGGATCGGCAGATCATCACCGGTGCTGCGGAGCTGACGGCACACTTCCAGGCCGTCCAGCCGCGGCATCATCACATCGAGGACGACGGCGTCGGGGCGATCACTGGCAATCACTTCGAGGGCTTCGAGACCGTCCTGCGCCAATTCGACCGAGTAGCCGTTGAAGGAAAGCGAGCGACGCAGCGATTCGCGCACAGCGCGGTCATCGTCGACGACAAGTATTCGCACAGCCACAGTGTCGACCCGCTATCTGAGAGCGGCCTGAGAGGCGCGCCGATAAGGCCAGAAGTGCGCTCTAGCGGCGGTCGAGATCGATCAGACCGAGGCGTGCGGCCTTGAGCAGACGGCGCGGCACCTTGTGCTGCTGGCCCGCGACGGTCACGCCGACCAGCTCGGTCCGGGTAGCCTTCCACTGCGAGCGCCGGCTACGGGTATTCGAACGCGACATCCTGCGCTTGGGCACAGCCATGATCGAAAATCTCCTCTTGAGAAGTACTGAAGTATGCGCCGCGCGGGGTGTCTGGCGTCGACGATTGCCCTTCAGGATAGCCCGTGACCTGTACCTGCTCCAAAATGCGCCCCCGACGTCGGTCTCGAGCGCCGAGAATGCAGTCAGGGTCGTTGTCCACCCCGAATCGCGACCCTCACGGCTATCTTGGCAGCCAAGGCCGCTAACCTACCGGTTGGTTGGGCCTGTCTCGATGACGAGGGGAGTGCTTGAGTGACGCCTGTGGTCCGGATCGGCAACTGCTCGGGCTTCTACGGTGACCGGCTCGCCGCCATGCGAGAGATGCTCACCGGCGGCGATCTCGACTACCTCACCGGCGACTACCTGGCCGAACTCACGATGCTCATTCTGGCGCGCGACCGTGCCAAATCACCCGATCGCGGATACGCCAAGACCTTCCTGACCCAGCTCGAGGACTGCCTGGGCACCGCGCTGGACCGCAAAGTGCGGATCGTCGCGAACGCGGGCGGCCTCAATCCGGCGGGTCTGGCGCAAGCGGTGCGGACGCTGGCCGAGCGCCTGGGTCTGAGCGTGCAGGTCGCCCATGTCGAGGGTGACGACGTGCTGCCGCGCGCCGGTGAACTCGGATTCGGAGCCGCCCCGGCGGCGACATCAAGCGTCGGTACGCCGCTGGCGGCCAACGCGTATCTAGGCGCGTGGGGCATCGTCGACTGCCTGAACTCCGGCGCCGACGTCGTCGTCACCGGCCGGGTCACCGACGCATCGGTCATCGTCGGGCCTGCTGCGGCGCACCACGGCTGGGCGCGCACGGACTACGACCAGCTCGCGGGCGCGATCGCGGCCGGCCACGTCATCGAGTGCGGTGCACAGGCCGCCGGCGGCAACTACTCGTTCTTCACCGAGATCGCGGACCTCACACATCCGGGCTTCCCACTCGCCGAGATCCATGCCGACGGGTCCTCGGTCATCACCAAACACCCTGGTACCGGCGGCGCGGTCACCGTGGACACCGTCACCGCGCAGCTCCTCTACGAGATCACGGGCGGGCGCTACGCCAACCCCGACGCGACGCTGCGGGTCGACAGCATCGAGCTGTCCGACGACGGACCCGACCGGGTCCGGATCGCCGGGGTGACCGGCGAGGCGCCTCCCCCGACGTTGAAGGTGTCACTAAACAGCATCGGCGGATTCCGCAACGAGATGACCCTTGTGCTCACCGGCTTGGACATCGAGGCCAAGGCCGCACTCGTGCGAAAACAGCTGGAGAACACGCTGACGGTCAAACCCGCCGAGATGCAGTGGACGCTGGCGCGCACCGACCACGCCGACGCCGACACCGAGGAAGCGGCCAGCGCACTACTGCGTTGCGTGGTGCGCGATCCGGACCCCGCGAACGTCGGACGCCGATTCTCCTCGGCCGCAGTCGAACTCGCCCTGGCCAGCTATCCCGGTTTCACCAGCACCACACCACCGGGGGACGGCACGGTGTACGGGTTGTTTGAGCCCGCCTTCGTGTCCGCCACCGAGGTCGCCCATGTCGCCGTACGCGCCGACGGCGTCCGGACGAAGATCGCGCCGGCCACGGAGACCCAGGAGCTGGCGGACGTTTCGTCGCCTGCGCTGCCGGAACCGTTCCCTATCGGCAGCATGCGACGCCTCCCACTTGGCACGATCGCCGGGGCCCGCAGCGGCGACAAGGGGGGCAGCGCGAACGTCGGCGTCTGGGTACGCACCGACGAGCAGTGGCGCTGGCTGGCGCACGCCCTGACCGTCGAGACGCTTCGTGAGTTACTGCCCGAGACAGCAGATCTCGGCGTCACCCGTCACCTGCTGCCAAACCTGCGCGCCCTGAACTTCGTGATCGAGGGCATCCTCGGCCAAGGGGTGGCCTATCAGGCCCGCTTCGATCCGCAGGCCAAGGGCTTGGGTGAGTGGCTGCGCAGCCGCCACATCGACATCCCTGAGGAGTTGGTGTCTTGAGCATCTGGCACACCCCCGAGCGCGAACAACTGCGAAAGACGGTGCGGGCGTTCGCAGAACGCGAAGTGCTGCCCAACGTCGAGGACTGGGAGCACAGCGGTGAACTGCCGCGCGAACTGCACCGCAAAGCCGGTGAAGCAGGCCTGCTCGGCGCCGGCTTCCCCGAGGCCGTCGGTGGCGGCGGTGGCGACGGCGCCGATGCCGTGGTCATCTGCGAGGAGATGCACTACGCCGGTTCCCCCGGCGGCGTGTTCGCCTCGCTGTTCACCTCTGGCATCTCGGTGCCGCACATGATCGCCTCCGGCGATGAGCGGCTGATCGATACCTACGTGCGGCCAACGCTGCGTGGCGAGCTCATCGGCAGCCTGGCCATCACCGAACCTGGCGGCGGTTCGGACGTCGGACACCTGACCACGCGCGCCGTGCGGGACGGCGACGAGTACATCATCAACGGAGCCAAGACCTACATCACCTCCGGTGTACGAGCGGACTACGTGGTGACCGCCGTGCGGACGGGCGGCCCTGGTGCGGCAGGGGTTTCACTGATTGTCGTGGAAAAAGACGGACCCGGATGCTCGCCTGGATTGCAAGTCAGCCGCAAGCTCGACAAGATGGGCTGGCGGTCGAGCGACACCGCGGAGCTCTCCTACACCGATGTCCGTGTCCCAGCGGGGAACCTGATCGGCGCCGAGAACACCGGGTTCATCCAGATCGCAGGCGCGTTCGTTTCCGAACGCGTCGGCCTTGCCGCGCAGGCGTATGCGAGCGCGCAGCGGTGCCTCGACCTGACCGTCGAGTGGTGCCGCAATCGCGAGACGTTCGGCAAGCCGTTGATCACACGGCAGTCCGTGCAGAACACGCTCGCCGAGATGGCGCGACGGGTCGATGTGGCGCGCGTGTACACACGCAATGTGGTGGAGCGACAACTCGCCGGTGAATCGAATCTGATCACCGAGGTGTGCTTCGCAAAGAACACCGCGGTCGAATCGGGTGAGTGGGTGGCCAATCAGGCGGTGCAGCTGTTCGGCGGGATGGGGTACATGAGCGAATCCGAAGTCGAGCGGCAGTATCGCGATATGCGCATCCTCGGCATCGGTGGCGGTACGACGGAGATCCTCACCAGCCTCGCGGCGAAAACCCTTGGATTCCAGTCATGACCGCGCTGCGCTCGACCGTCGACCCGCGGTCGGCGACGTTCACCGAAGCCGCCGACGTGATGACGGCCAAGCTCGCCGAACTCGACGCCGAGCACGCCAAGGCGCTGGCCGGTGGCGGCGAGAAGTACGTCAAGCGGCACCACGACCGCGGCAAGATGACGGCGCGTGAACGCATCGAGATGCTGCTCGACCCCGATTCGCCGTTCTTGGAACTCAGCCCGTTGGCAGCGTGGGGCAGCGACTTCACCGTCGGCGCCAGCGTCGTGACGGGCATCGGTGCGATCGAAGGCGTCGAGTGCCTCGTCGTCTCCAACGACCCGACGGTCAAGGGCGGCACCAGTAATCCGTGGACGCTGAAGAAGATCCTGCGCGCCAATCAGATCGCGCTGCAGAATCGGCTGCCGGTGGTGTCGCTGGTGGAGTCCGGCGGTGCCGACCTGCCGACGCAGAAGGAGATCTTCATTCCGGGCGGCCAGATGTTCCGGGACCTCACCCGACTCTCGGCCGCGGGTATTCCGACCATCGCGCTGGTGTTCGGCAATTCGACGGCCGGCGGCGCGTACATCCCCGGGATGTCCGACCACGTGGTGATGATCAAGGAGCGGTCCAAGGTCTTTCTGGCCGGGCCACCGCTGGTGAAGATGGCCACCGGCGAGGAGTCCGACGACGAATCTTTGGGCGGCGCCGAAATGCACGCCCGCACATCGGGACTCGGCGACTACTTCGCCGTCGATGAGCTCGACGCGATCCGCATCGGCCGTCGAATCGTGGCGCGGCTGAACTGGCGCAAGCACGGACCGGCGCCGGGCCCGGTCATCGAACCGCGTTATGACCCCGACGAACTCGTCGGCCTCGTGCCCGCCGATCTGCGCATTCCGTTCGACCCGCGAGACGTGATCGCCCGCATCGTCGACGACTCCGACTTCGACGAGTTCAAACCCCTCTACGGTGGTTCATTGGTGACCGGCTGGGCCACGCTGCACGGCTATCCGATCGGCATCCTGGCCAACCACCGCGGCGTGTTGTTCTCCGAGGAGTCGCAGAAGGCCACCCAGTTCATTCAGCTGGCGAACCGCGCCGACACTCCACTGTTGTTCCTGCACAACACCACCGGCTACATGGTGGGCCGCAAGTACGAGGAAGGCGGAATGATCAAGCACGGCTCGATGATGATCAACGCCGTCTCGAACTCAGGAGTGCCGCATATCTCGCTGCTGATCGGCGCCTCCTACGGCGCCGGCCACTACGGTATGTGCGGTCGCGCCTACGACCCCCGATTCCTGTTCGCCTGGCCCAGTTCCAAGTCCGCGGTCATGGGCGGCACCCAACTGGCCGGTGTGTTGTCGATCGTCAGTCGGGCCGCCGCGGAAGCACGCGGTCAACAGGTCGACGAGGACGCCGATGCCGCGCTGCGCGCCGCCGTCGAGGCGCAGATCGAAGCGGAGTCGCTGCCGATGTTCCTGTCCGGCCGGCTCTACGACGACGGCGTGATCGACCCTCGCGACACCCGCACCGTGCTGGGAATGTGCCTGTCCGCCATCGCCAATGGCCCGATCAAGGGGACGTCGAACTTCGGCGTCTTCCGGATGTGATGGCGATGACCGCGACTTGTGTGCGTTCACGTGCGGTGAGCGCAACAAAACGCACACGAATCGCAGGGGGAGGCGCCTGATGATCACTCGAGTGCTGGTTGCCAACCGTGGCGAGATCGCCCGCCGCGTGTTCGAGACCTGCCGGCGACTGGGCATCGGCACGGTGGCCGTCTACACCGACCCCGACGCGGCGTCGGCGCACGTCGCCGACGCCGACGCCCGCGTGCGACTGGAAGGCACCCGGGGCTACCTCGATGCGGCACAGCTGATCGCCGCCGCCCGTGCCGCGGGTGCGGACGCGATCCATCCGGGATACGGATTCCTATCGGAGAACGCCGATTTCGCCGCGGCTGTCGTCGACGCCGGGCTGACCTGGATTGGTCCTCCGGTGGCCGCGGTCGCCGCGATGGGCTCCAAGATCGAGGCCAAGAAGATGATGTCGGCGGCCGGGGTACCGGTGCTCGAGGAGCTCGACCCCGACACCGTGACCGCTGACCAGCTGCCGGTGTTGATCAAGGCATCGGCGGGTGGCGGCGGGCGCGGCATGCGCGTTGTCGACGACTTGTCCGCGCTGCCCGGCCAGGTGGAGGCCGCACGCCGCGAAGCGCAGTCGGCCTTCGGCGATCCGACGGTGTTCTGCGAGCGCTACCTCGCCACCGGTCATCACGTCGAGGTGCAGGTGATGGCCGACCAGCACGGCACGGTCTGGGCGGTCGGTGAACGCGAATGTTCCATCCAGCGACGTCATCAGAAGATCATCGAGGAGGCGCCGTCACCGTTGGTGGAGCGCACGGACGGTATGCGCGCCAAGCTGTTTCACGCCGCGCGCCTGGCGGCCGAAGCCATCGGCTACACCGGCGCGGGCACGGTCGAATTCATGGCGGATGACGCCGGCGACTTCTTCTTTCTCGAGATGAACACCCGGCTGCAGGTCGAACATCCCGTCACCGAGGCCACCACCGGACTGGACCTCGTCGAGTTGCAGCTGCACGTCGCCGACGGCGGACGGCTGGACCCCGAACCTCCGCCATCGCGGGGTGTCTCCATCGAGGCACGGCTCTACGCCGAAGACCCTGCGAAGAATTGGCAGCCGCAGGCGGGCACCGTGCACCGCTTCGAGGTGCCTCCGACGGTGCGCGTCGACACGGGCGTCGAGGACGGTTCGGAGGTGTCGATCTTCTACGACCCGATGCTGGCCAAGGTCATCTCGTATGCGCTGACACGGCGGCAGGCCGCGGCGGCTCTCGCCGACGCGTTGGCGCGCACCCGGCTGCACGGCATCCGGACCAACCGCGACCTGTTGGTCAACGTGCTTCGGCACCCGGCCTTCGTCGACGGCGCCACCGATACCGCGTTCTTCCACACCCACGGCCTCGACCGCTTGGCCGCCCCGCTGGCCGATGACCGCGCCGTCGCCTTGTCGGCGATCGCCGCGGCCCTCGCCGACGCTGCGCACAACCGCAGTGTGGCAACGGTCTTCGCCGCGGTACCCAGCGGCTGGCGCAACCTGAACTCGGGATTCCAGACCAAGTTGTACGAGGACACCGCAGGCGGTGAGCACCCGATGCGCTACCGGTACACCCGCACCGGGGTGCAGCTGCCCGACCACGACGACGTCGCCGTCGTGTCGACCGCCCCGGATCGTGTTGTGCTGTCGGTCGACGGTGTGGAACGACCGTTCGAGGTCGCGACGTACGGGTCCGACATCTTCGTCGACTCCCCCCTTGGCCCTGTGCATCTCACTGCACAGCCGCGCTTCGGCGATCCCGATGCCGCTGTCGCGCAGGGCTCGCTGTTGGCGCCCATGCCCGGTTCGGTGCTGCGCATCGGCGCTGCGGTCGGCGACGCGGTCACCGCGGGCCAGTCGCTGGTGTGGCTGGAGGCGATGAAGATGGAGCACACCGTCACGTCACCCGGCGACGGAGTGCTCGCCGAACTCAACGTCGAGGTCGGCCAACAGGTCGACGTCGGTACCGTACTCGCCCGAGTGGACAACCCTTGAGGAATGACATGAGCAGTTTCGTTGAAACCGAAGAGCAGCAGGCGTTGCGCAAGGCCGTCGCCGCGATGGCCGCCAACTACGGCGAGAAGTACTACTTGGAGAAGGCGCGCGCAGGCGAACACACGACCGAGTTGTGGAGCGAGGCAGGCAAACTCGGCTTCATCGGAGTGAACCTTCCGGAGGAGTACGGTGGCGGCGGCGCGGGCATGTACGAGCTGTCGCTCGTCATGGAGGAGATGTCCGCTGCCGGCTGCGCGCTGCTCTTGATGGTCGTCTCCCCCGCCATCAACGGCACCATCATCTCCAAGTTCGGCACCGAGGATCAGAAGAAGCGCTGGATCCCGGGGATCGCGGACGGTTCGATCACGATGGCGTTCGCGATCACCGAACCCGACGCCGGATCCAACAGCCACAAGATCACCACCACCGCCCGCCGCGACGGCGGCGATTGGATCCTGTCGGGCCAGAAGGTCTACATCTCGGGCGTCGACCAGGCACAGGCGGTCCTCGTCGTCGGACGCACCTTGCGAGAGGACGGAGCCCACAAGTCCGAATCTCTTCGACCCGCGTTGTTCGTGGTGCCCACCGACGCCCCCGGCATGTCGTGGACCAAGATCGACATGGAGATCGTCAGCCCCGAGAACCAATTCCAGCTGTTCCTGGACGAGGTGCGATTGCCCGCCGATGCACTCGTCGGCTCCGAAGACGCGGCCATTGCGCAGCTGTTCGCCGGACTCAACCCGGAGCGGATCATGGGCGCCGCCAGCGCGGTGGGCATGGGCCGCTTCGCGATCAACAAGGCCACCGAGTACGTCAAGACGCGGCAGGTGTGGAAGACGCCGATCGGCGCGCATCAGGGGCTGTCGCATCCGTTGGCGCAGAACCACATCGAGATCGAGCTGGCGAAGCTGATGATGCAGAAGGCCGCGACGC
This sequence comes from Mycolicibacterium rhodesiae NBB3, assembly GCF_000230895.2. The sequence goes on along the minus strand of NC_016604.1, from coordinate 3,334,402 downwards.
TCTACGACCTCGGCGACGACGGCGGTGCGGCGGAGGCGGCCAACATGGCCAAGTACGCGGCAGGCGAGGCGTCGGTGCGGGCGGTCGACCAGGCGGTGCAGAGCCTCGGCGGCAACGGCCTGACCAAGGAGTACGGCATCGCCTCGGTTCTGGTCGCTTCGCGGTTGGCGCGGATCGCGCCCGTCAGCAGGGAGATGATCCTGAACTTCGTCGCGCAGACGTCGCTGGGTCTGCCCAGGTCTTACTGATGAACGCGCTCGTCGACTACACCGTCGAGGGCAGCGTCGCGCGCCTCACGCTGAACTCACCGAAGAACCGCAACGCGCTGTCGACCGCGCTGGTCGACCAGCTGCACCAGGGGTTGACCGACGCGACCGAACACGGCGGGGTACGTTCGGTGGTGCTCGGCCACACCGGCGGAACCTTCTGCGCGGGAGCCGATCTCACTCAGGCCTCCAGCGGAGACCCAGCCGATATCGCGGCCGACCGCGCGCGTGAAATGACCCGGCTGCTGCGCCGCATCCTCGAGCTTCCGATTCCGGTCATCGCGGCGATCGACGGGCACGTCCGTGCAGGTGGGCTCGGCCTCGTCGGTGCTTGCGACATCGTCGTGGCGGGACAGTCGAGCACGTTCGCGCTGACCGAGGCGCGCATCGGTGTTGCGCCGTCGATCATTTCGCTGACCCTGTTGCCGAAGATGACCACCCGCGCCGCGGGACGCTACTTCCTGACCGGAGAGAAGTTCGGCGCCGACGAGGCGGCCGACATCGGTTTGATCTCGATCGCCGCCGACGACGTCGATGCGACGGTCGCGACGCTGACCGCCGAGATCGGTAAGGCCTCGCCGCAGGGCCTGGCGGCCTCGAAGGCGTTGACCACCGCATCACTTCTGGCGGCGTTCGACCGGGACGCCGAAACGCTGACCCGGCAATCCGCCGAGCTGTTCGTCTCCGAAGAGGCCAGAGAAGGCATGCTGGCGTTTTTGCAGAAGCGTCCGCCGAACTGGGTCACCCTCGACTCCTAGGGTGTAGGCATGGCGGCACGCGTCCTGATCACCGGAGCGACCGGCACGCTCGGCCGGCGGGTGCTGCCCGCCGCATCGGCCGCGGGACATCGTGTCTTCGCGCTCAGTCGCCGGGCCCGGACCGACGAGTCCGCGGGGGTGCAGTGGCGCTGCGCTGACCTTCTCACGGGCTCCGGCATCGACGAGGCGGTCGACGACGTGGACGTCATCGTGCACTGCGCCACACAGGGCACCAGGGACAAGGACGTCACGTCCATGCAGAACCTGACCTCAGCCGCGCGGCGGGCCGGAGTCGATCACCTCATCCATGTGTCGATCGTCGGTATCGACGAGATCCCGTTGCCCTACTACCGAACCAAGCTTCGCGTCGAACGGGTCCTCGAAGGTTCCGGCGTCGAACACACGGTCCTGCGCGCCACCCAGTTCCACGATCTGATCGCCACGACCTTCTCGTTGCAGCGGTACTCCCCCGTGCTGTGCGCGTTGCGCAACGTACGGTTCCAGCCGATTGACACCCGCGACGTCGCGAACCGGCTCGTCGAGCTGGTCGGGTCCGCGCCTGCAGGCCGGGTGCGCGACATCGGCGGACCGACGGTGCACACTCACGCGGAGCTTGCGCGGCAGTACCTGAGCGCGAGACGCAGCCGTCGCCCAGCGATCGCCCTGCCCGTACCCGGCCGCATCGTTGCCGGCTACCGATCAGGGGCGAACCTCGCACCCGACAACCCCGTCGGGACCATCGTCTTCTCCGAATATCTGGCCGCCGCAAATTAAAGTTTGCTCATCTATCTGCTTCGCCCACACCGAGAAGGCCACACTTTGGCCAACGCCCTTGCATGTGCCAGCGTTCGTCGTAGGCTCGTCAGTGATGAGCGCTGGCGCAATGAACAGATGTCCGGGATGAGCACACCTGCTTCACCCAACGGTTCGATGCGCGCTGCCGACACTGACCGAATTCACATGGCGCAGTTACTCGCGGACGCCGCGGCGCACGGCTTGCTGCCGCTCAACGAGTACGAAGATCGCTTGACCAGGGCTTACGCGGCGCAGACGTACGACGAACTCGACCGGCTCTCCGCCGATCTGCCCGGTGCCTCCAGCCGCGGTCTCACCGGCGGACCCGTCCGGCCCGCGCCCTCGACGATGCTGCTGGCGATCATGAGCGGCTTCGAGCGCCGCGGGCGGTGGAACGTGCCGAAGCGTCTGACGACGTTCGCTCTCTTCGGCGGCGGCGTGGTGGATCTGAGGTACGCCGACTTCACGTCGCCGGAAGTCGAGATTCGCTCGTATTCGATCTTCGGCGGTCAGACGATCCTGGTGCCGCCCGAGGTCAACGTGGACCTGCGCGGCGTCGGGGTGATGGGCTCCTTCGATCACAGCGTGAGCGGCGACGGCTCACCCGGCGCACCGTGTGTTCGGATCCGCGGCTTCTCGCTGTGGGGCAGCGTCGGCGTCAAGCGCAAGCAGCGTAAGAGCTCCTAGCTACGCGCCGAAGACGAAGCTTCCCGCCGGGCTGAGGACGAAACCGGTTTGGTCGACGCTGTTCGTGCACGTGGTGGCGACCCCGTCCGTGCCGCAACTCACGGTGCGGAACGACAGCCGGGTGTTCGGCGGGAGCGGCTTGGCACCGTCGGTCACGCCGTACAACGGGCGGTCGGAATTCGCAAAGCCCGGTCCGCCGACGGGGCCCGCACTCACCAGATTGGCTCCGCCCGGCGCCGCGGGTATCGGCCCGCTGCACCCGTAGCCGCCCGATTGGCGGTCCAGCACGCAGGTCAAGCCGTTGGGTGCGCTGAAGGCGTACCACGCGCCGTCGTTCACCGAATACTCGGACGGTTTGGCCGGCGCGTACCCGTTGACGTTGGGTAGGCCGGGCGCGGGCTCAGCCGACGCCGTCACCGGAACACCGATGGCCGCGATGATCCCAGCAGTCCCAACGCCTGTCAGCAGTCTGCTCAGCACGCCGAAACCCTACATGGGGCGGCCTGGGCACGCAGAAGTTGCGTCTACCGCCGCCGGCGCGAGCGCAGGTAGTCGCCGACGACGGCTGCGCCCAAACCATCGAGATCGGGCACCACGACTCGGCCCTCGACCCGGCGCGCGACCTGATCGATGAACTTCGCGAGTCCCGGATCGCTGCCCAGCCGGAAGATCGTCACCTGAGCGCCGAGCCCGAGCATGTCGTCGAAGCCCTTCACCGTGTGCGCGATGGTGCGTGGGTGCGGCGGGTAGTCGAAGAACACCTGAGGGCCATTCTCGGAAGCGCCGGAGTAGTCCTCCAGGTGCGCGGTCGGTTCACCGTCGGTCACCACCAACAGCACCGGCTGCGCGTTCGGGTGGCGTCGCAGATGTCTGCCGGCCAGAGCCAGCGCATGATGCAGATTGGTGCCCTGCTCGTACACACCCTCGAGTCCGGTCAGTTCGGCGGTCGTCACGGTACGCGCGTAGCGACCGAAGGCGATGATCTGCAACGCATCCGAACGGAACCGCGTGCTGATGAGATGGCTCAGCGCCAGCGCGGTGCGCTTCATCGGCAGCCACCGGTTCTCCATCACCATCGAGAACGACGTGTCGACCAGCAGCGCCACCGCGGCCTGGGTGCGGGTCTCCGTCTCCGAGATCTCGACGTCTTCGACGGCGAACTTCAACGGCATGTCGACACCGGGTGGGCGAAGCTGGGCGGGAATGTCACCGCCGGTGCCGGCCTGACGCTGCACCGTGTTCGTCGCCGCCGCGCGGAGTACGGCATTGGTCACAGTGCGCGTCACGTTCCACGGTTCGGTGTCACCGAACGCCCACGGTCGCGTCGCGCCCGTCAGCTCACCGGCCGCTCCTGCACGACGGGTGTCACGCTCGCCGTGCCGTCCCGAAAGCTGTTGCGCCACATCTCGTAGCGCGGCCTGGCCCAGCTGACGCATCGCCTTCGGCGACAGCCGCCACTGCCCATCGGAACCGCGATCCAGGAATCCCTGGTCCATCAGCGCTCGTTCCAGTTCGGCCAGGGTCCTGGCATCGACGGCTGCCTCGTCGCCGAGCTGACGGGCGAGCATGTCCAGGTCGACGTCCTCCATCGTGGCGCCGGCGTAACTCTGCGAGAGCGCCTCGGCAAGCTCCTCCAGTTCGGCGATGTCGGCCATCGCCTGGGTGCCCTCGCCCATCCCCATCGGGTTGTCGCCGGAGAACCGCGACGAACCGTCCCAGTCCTCGCCGGGACGTGCCGCCTGTAGGTGGCTGTCGAGCCGGTTGAGTGCATTCATCAGCGACGGTGAGCCGAATGCCTGCTGCGCCAGCGCATCCAGCTCGGCACGCTGATCGGGCGACAGGCTGTTACGGAAGCGCTGCGCGGCGGCGGCACGCTTGGCAAGGGAGTCCAGCAGCTCCTCGACATTGCGCGGGTTCTCCGGGAAGAACTCGCCGTGCTTGTCCATGAAGTTCTGGAAGTCCTCTTGCGAGTCCTCGCCTTTGGCGTGCTTGTCCAGCAGGTCGTTGAGGTCGTCGAGCATCTCGTTGACGCGCTGGCGGTCCTCGTCGGTGGCGTTCTCCATCGCCTGCTTCATGCCCGCGAAGCGCTGATCGAGCATCTCGCGACCGAGCAGATCCTTGATCTGGTCGTACTTCTCCCGCGCCTCGTCACTGCGCCAGTCGTAGTCGGAGAGCTCCTGCACCGCCTTCGCGGGCGACGGCGGCAGCGACTCGATACGCATCTCGTTGAACCGCGCGTCGTCATCGAGGGCTCGCGCCAACTCCTTGCGCTCGGCCAGCACCGCTTCGTCGAGCAGCTTCTTGATCTCTTGAAGCGTGCCGTCGAGGTTGTTGCGCTGCAACAACTCCCGGCGACGACGGTTGGCCTCGGCGGCGAGCTTGTCGGCGCCACGCATGTTCTGCGTGCCGCGCCGCATCAGCTCCGACAGTGCGCGCCGAGGCGAACTGCCCTCCATGACGTCCTGACCGATCTGCTCGAGTGCCTCGCGCAGATCGATCGGCGGCGCCAACGGATCGGGTCCGCCGGTGTATCGCGAATACCGCGAAGTGCGTTTAGCCATAGACGGTTTCGCCTTCCGAGGACACCTTGTCGATGCGCTTGGCCAGATACAGCGCCTCCAGCGCCAGCTCGACGGCCGCCGCACGCTGCCCGTCGGTCGTCGCCGCCAGCCGCTTCTGGATCTCGGCGATCGCCGGGACCTCCGGCACCGCAGCGAGCACCTCGCGCGAGGACACGCGCTCGCCGGTGGTGACGGCCGACCCGTTCTCGATGGCGACGACGAGCGGGCCGACGTCGATACCGCCCAGCAGCCGCTGTGCGGTGTCCGCGGTGGCGCGGCGCAACAGGTGTTCGAGCACAGCCTGCTCGCGACCCTCCTCGCCGGATTCGAATTCCAGCTTGCCGCGCAGCACGTCGATCACCGTCGACAGGTCGACGACGCGTGCGACCGGGTCCTGTTCGCCCAGTACGGCCGAGCGGTGCCTGGCCGACGCCGCGACCGTCTCGGCGGCCGCGATCGCGAAGCGCGCGGAGACGCCGGAACGCTGGTCGATCGAGCGCGACTCCCGCAGATAACGGGCGAACCGGGCGAGCACGTGCAGCAGGTAGTCGGGCACCTCGGCGGACAGATGTGACTCCTGCCGGATAACGCCGACCTCGACCTCGAGCTCGTACGGGTAGTGCGTGCGGATCTCGGCGCCGAAGCGGTCCTTGAGCGGCGTGATGATGCGCCCGCGGTTCGTGTAGTCCTCGGGGTTGGCGCTGGCGACGACGACGACGTCCAGCGGCAGCCGCAGCGTGTAACCGCGCACCTGGATGTCGCGCTCCTCCATCACGTTCAGCATCGACACCTGGATGCGCTCGGCGAGGTCGGGCAATTCGTTGATCGCGACGATGCCGCGGTGCGCCCGGGGAATCAGGCCATAGGCGATGGTCTCGGGGTCACCGAGGCTGCGACCCTCGGCCACCTTGATGGGGTCGATGTCACCGACCAGATCGGCCACGCTGGTGTCCGGGGTGGCCAGCTTCTCGGTATAGCGCTCGCTGCGGTGGCGCCATTCGACGGGCAGGTCGTCGCCGGAGTCTGCGGCTCGCCGGATCGACTCGGGGGTGATCGGCGAGTACGGATGCTCGCTCAGTTCCGCGCCCGCGATGACGGGGGTCCATTCGTCGAGCAGGCCGGTCAGCGCGCGCAGCAGACGGGTCTTGCCCTGTCCGCGTTCGCCCAGCAGCACCACGTCGTGTCCGGCGATCAGGGCGCGCTCGAGTTGCGGGATCACGGTGTCGGAGAAGCCGAGGATGCCCGGCCACGCATCACGCCCCTCGGCCAGCGCCGCCAGCAGGTTCTCCCGGATTTCTTCCTTGACTCCCCGCTCCACATGACCGGAGGCCCTCAGCTCTCCGACGGTCCGGGGCAAATCGTTAGGTGATGTCACCACTCCACGCTACGACGTGTCGCGTGAACGTGCGTGTCCCCGGTCGACACGCCGTTGATCCGTCACATTTTGCGCACGCTCGATCGACGCATAAAACCGGCGGCAGCGGGCATTCTGCGTCGGTAGTCACATCGAGGAGTCACAGAATGCCCAACCCGTCGATCAAGAACGAAAAGCTCTACGAGGATCTGCGCGAGCAAGGCAATTCCAAGCAGAAGTCCGCCCGGATCGCCAACGCCGCCGCTGCACGCGGCACATCGGCCGTCGGCCGCAAGGGCGGAAAGTCCGGGTCATATGACGACTGGACGGTTGACGAGCTCAAGAAGCGCGCCAAGGAAATCGGTCTGTCCGGTTACTCATCGCTGACCAAGTCGAAGCTGATCGACAAGATCCGCAACTCGTAGCGCGAACGTGGGTTACCCGCACGTCTTCACCCCCAGAGGCGTGCGGGTAACCCACGTTCGGCGGTGGTGTCAGTGCGCGAAGTGGCGGGCGCCCGTCAGGTAGAGGGTGATCCCCGCCTCGGCGGCGGCCGCGGTGACCTCTTCGTCACGCACCGAACCGCCTGGATGCACGATCGCCTTCACGCCGGCGTCGGTCAGCACCTGCAGGCCGTCGGGGAACGGGAAGAACGCATCGGATGCGGCGACCGCCCCCTGCACGCGATCCCCTGCGCGCTGCACGGCGAGCTTGGCCGCGTCGACCCGGTTCACCTGACCCATGCCGACGCCGACGGTGGCGCCGTCGGCGGCGACGACGATCGCGTTGGACTTCACGGCGCGGCATGCCAGCCAGGCGAACTTGAGGTCGGCCAGGGTCGCCGGGTCCGCCGGTGAGCCGGTCGCCAGTGTCCAGTTGGCGGAGTCGTCGCCGGGCGCGGTGAATTCGTCGCGCTGCTGGATCAGCAGTCCCCCGCTGATCTGACGAAACTCGGTGCCGCCGGTCTGCGATTCGGACGCCAGCAGCACCCGGATGTTCTTCTTGCGCGCGAGCACCTCCACCGCACCCGGCTCGTACGCGGGCGCGATGATCACCTCGGTGAAGATGTCGGCGACCGTCTCGGCCATCTCGACGGTCACCTCGGTGTTGGCCGCGATCACCCCGCCGAACGCGGACAGCGGATCGCATTCGTGCGCCTTGCGGTGTGCGTCGGCCACCGACACCGACGAGATGGCGATCCCACACGGATTGGCGTGCTTGATGATCGCCACGCAGATCTCTTCGTGGTCGAACGCCGCACGCCACGCTGCGTCGGCATCGGTGTAGTTGTTGTAGGACATCTCTTTTCCGTGCAGCTGCTGCGCCTGGGCAAGGCCCGGCCACCCGGAGTCGTAGCGGTACAGCGCCGCCTGCTGGTGCGGGTTCTCGCCGTACCGCAGTACGGCTTCGCGCCGATACGTCGCGCCGGTCCACAGCGGCAGCGACGGTGGCGCGGCATCGCCTTCAGAGGCCAGCACCGACGACATCCACGCTGCAACCGCGACGTCGTACTCAGCCGTGTGCCGGAAGGCCAAGGAGGCCAGCTTCTTCCGCTCCTCGAGCGTGAACCCGCCCGACCGCACTGCAGCGAGCACACCGTCGTAGCCCAGCGGGTCGACGACCACCGCGACGCTGGGATGGTTCTTGGCGGCGGCGCGCACCATCGACGGTCCGCCGATGTCGATCTGCTCGACGCATTCGTCTTCACCCGCACCGGAGTCGACGGTCTGGGTGAACGGGTAGAGGTTGACGACGACCAGTTCGAACGGCGCCACGCCCAGTTCCGCCAACGCCGAAACATGTTCTGGCTTGCGCTGATCGGCGAGCAGCCCGGCGTGCACATGTGGGTGCAGCGTCTTGACTCTGCCGTCGAGCACCTCGGGGAACCCGGTGACCTCTTCGACGGCGGTCACCGGAACACCAGCGTCCGCAATGGTTTTGGCGGTCGAGCCGGTGGAGACGATGCTGACGCCCGCCTCGTGCAGGCCACGCGCGAGGTCGGCGAGACCGGTCTTGTCGTACACGCTGATCAACGCTCGCCGAATAGCCCTGCGGTCAGTCATCCCAAGATCGCCTTTCGTCCGGTCCAGGTCACGCCGCGGGTAGCCACCGCGGCCAGCACATCCACCAGCAGTCGTCGTTCGACGACCTTGATCCGCTCGTGCAGGGTGGATTCGTCGTCATCGTCGAGTACCGGCACCGCTTCCTGGGCCAGCAGCGGCCCGGTGTCGGTTCCGGCGTCGACCAGGTGCACGCTGCAGCCCGTCACCTTCACGCCGTAGTCGAGCGCATCGGGTACCGCGTGAGCCCCGGGGAATGCGGGCAGCAACGCCGGGTGGGTGTTGATGATGCGCCCCATGAAGTGCGAAAGAAAGTGTGGACCAAGTATTTTCATGAAGCCGGCAGCCACGATCAGATCGGGCTTCTGCTCGGCGGTGGCCTCCGCGATCGCGGCGTCCCATGCCTCGCGGTCGGGATGGTCGCGTAACCGAACGGCATAGCTCGGCACCGAGGCCGATGCGGCGATGTCGACGGCTGGACAGTCGCGGTCCACGCCGACCGCAACGATCCGGGCCGGGTAGTAGTCCCCGCTCGTGGCGTCGAGGAGGGACCGCAAGAGCGAACCGGTGCCAGATGCCAGCACCACGACCCGTGCAGGCACCTTCGGGGGCACACGAAGCGGTTGCTGCACGCCTGGCAGCCTAATCGTCGGATTCGCGCGCCCGGTCGGGGCTCGTGCCCGGCGTGGCGCTGTCGTCGGTGAAGAAGTGTTCCTCGGGGTCATCGAGGACGCCCAGCGACTCACGCGCGCCGGGCGGTTGGGTGTCAGGGTCCTCGACGGGCGCCTGCGTTTCCGGCTCTTCCTGTGGTGCCGGCTCGAACGCAGGCTCGAAATCCGCCTGCTGCTCCGGATTGGTCTCGAACGCGGGCTCAAAATCCGATTCCTGCTCCGGTGCTGTGTCGAATGCAGGCTCGAAGTCCGGGTCGGCCTCCAGTTCCGGCTCGGGTTCCGCCTCCCCCTCGTCCGGCTCTTCCTCGGCCTCGGGCTCAGAAACCGGTGTGGGGACCTTGACCCGCCGGGTGATCCCGCCCGACATCGCCACGGTCAGCGCCCCGATGCCGGCGAACCACAGGAAGGCCGCCGGTCCGAACGTGGTCTGGTCGACCCCGACATCCCCGAAGTTGCCCAGTCGCCCCCCGCCCGCGTATCCCAGCACGGCCATGGTCAGCGCTGCGAGCGCGGCCGCGACAACGAGCTTTGCGATCGCGGGCAACAAGGGCAGCGGTCGTCGTGCCGCCTGCTGGCCCAGCGCGACGCCGGACGCAGCGCCGACGATCAGCAGCGCCACCCATACCGGGCCGAGCGGTGGAGAGGGCACGGCCGCAAGCACCGGCAGTGCCGGAATGTCGCCGCCCAGCACGGTGAACGAACTGAACGTCGCCAGCCCGATGTGGGCACTGGACCCGACGGCGATCGCGGCGGTGCCGACCAAGACATTCGGTATGTACAGGACGGCCAACAGAGTCAGGCTGAACTGCCCGAACAACGAGTCGGTGATCCCATAGAGATCGTGCATCGTCGCCCAGTGCACGATCATCGAGCCGACCATCACCACGCCGGACAGCCCGAGCAGCGCCAGCACTCCGGCGCTGGCCGCGCGGAACGCGTCGGGCAGCCACCCGGGCAGAGGTGAGTCGGTGAGGACCCGCCGACCGATGCGCGAGCCGACGCCTATCGCCGCGCCCACCGCGTGGACCGCCAGCACGCTGCCGAATGCACGCAGGGCATCCGGCGTCTGGAGTTGAGTGAGCACCGATGCGGCGTCGTGCACGACTGCCAGCGAGATCGCGGCGATCAGCAGTGGGCCACCGATGGCGGAGGCGACGACCCAGCGCGTCACGAACCAGGAACCCTGCGGCGATGTGGCTCCCGCGGTCGACCGTGCGGTGCCCCACACCATCGCGAGCATGGGCAGCAGCGGCATCACGCCGAGCTCGCTGCCGCCGATCGAGATCGGCACCAGGTGCACGCCCAACCACATACTCGCGATCGCGCCGAGCGCACCGGTCATGTCGCTGTTGGCGATCACCAGCTGCAGCAGCACCACTGCCGCGATGACGCCCAGCGCCACGATGGACGGCCCGAACGCGACCCGAAGCAGCTCACGCGCCTGGCGTGTGCCGACTGGCCGGTTTTCCACTAAGGCCGCTCCTCGCCCGGGCTCACACGCGCGCGACGTTGACGCACGCGCGGCTCAGACTACGACGGAGGAGGCGTCGACTGCGGGGAAGACGCCGCCGATTGCTGCGGCATCTGCGCCTGAGCGGTCGGCGTTGAGCTCGACGGCGGCTGGCCGTAGGCCGGGAAGCCGGTCGGAGGGGTCGGTGGTCCGCTCTGCTGACCACCGGAGAATCCGCCGGTCGACGGGCCGCCACCGGAGTATCCGCCGTACTGCGGCGGGTAGCCGGGCCGCTGCGAGAGTCCCTGCTGCGGCGGGCCGCCGTGCTGCGGTTGTCCCTGCGGCTGACCGTAGTATTGCCCGCCCGGGCCGCCGTACTGGCCGTACTGCTGGTCGTACCGGCGCTGGCGAGGCGCAGGCGGGGTGATGATGCCCGCATCGAAGAGCAGCACCGCGACCGCGACGATCGCCTGGAACATGCTGAACGCGATGATCAGGTAGAGGCCCCAGTCGATCGTCACCCCTTCAGGCGCCGTCAACACGATGGCGATCACCAGCAGGAACGCCAGAACCGAGAGCACCGCGATCACCGCGGGCAGGGCCTTCTGCTTCGGCAGCAGCGAGACGCCCGCGATCAGCGCGGCGGCGATCGACGCGACCACCCCGAGGTCCAGCAGAGTGGGCGTGAAGAAGTCCGCACCGGACGTGAACAGCGGTCCGAAGCTCGACAGGTACACACCCAACCCGAGAACCGCGACCGCGATGGCCAGATACATCGGCAGTGGGCTCGGACCTGCAGGGGCGACAGCGCCCGTCTCGGGCGACCTTCCGAACTGCTGGGTCTGCGCGGCGAACTGAGTCGTCGGCTGCTGCGCGGGCGGGTATCCGGGGTTCCCGGGCGGACCTTGGGGGTACGACATGACCTCTCCTGTGCTGGACGGCTTCGAACCCACGCTAGCGCACCCGCGGTCACAGCGATGCGAGCAAGGGTTCCGCTGTCGAATCCAGCTCGGCTTCCTCTATTTCGCGAACCAGCGGCAGCACGCGCGAACCGAAGTACTCGATCTCCTCCTGGAAGTGCAGGAAGCCACCGAGGATCAGGTCGACGCCCCGTTTCCGATACGCCGCAATGCGTTCCGCGATCTGTTCGGGTGTGCCGATCAGCTGAGTGCGGAACCCGTCGTTGTACTGGACCAGATCCTCGAACGACGAGTCGGCCCACATTCCCCGTTTGTCGCCGGTCGAGTTCCCAGCTTGTTGTACGGCGGCGCGAAACCCTTCCACAGCCGGACGGTTGGCCTTGGCCACGATTTCGCGCAGGGTCTCTCTCGCCTCGGCTTCGGTGTCGCGGGCGATGATGAACCCGTTCAGCCCGATCCTCACCTCTCGTGAGGCCTCGCGGGCATGCTCGCGCACGTCGACGATCTGCTCGGTGACGCCGTCGAAATCCTTGCCGTTGGAGAAATACCAGTCGGCATACCGGCCGCCGTTGCGCCGCGCGGCCGTCGAATTGCCGCCCTGGAAGATCTCCGGATTCGGTCGCTCGGGGGTGTTGACGGGTTTCGGCTTCAGCGTGAAGTCGTGGATGCGGTAGAAGTCACCCCGGAAATCGACGTTGTCCTCGGTCCAGATCTTGCGCAGCACCTGCAGGAACTCCGCACTGCGGCGGTAGCGCTCGTCGTGCTCGAGCCACGGCTCGCCAAGATGCGTGAACTCGTCCTTGAACCAGCCCGAGACCACATTCACGGCAAAGCGCCCGTTGGACAGCTGGTCGGCGGTCGCACCGAGTTTCGCCAGTACGCCCGGCTGCCACAGGCCCGGATGAACAGCGGCGATCACCTTGAGCCGCTGCGTGGCCAGCAGCAGCGCGAGCGAGAAGCTGGTCGATTCGTGCTGGTACTCCGCGCCGTAGCTGGCTTCATAGCGGACCTGAGACAAGGCGTACTCGAAGCCGTTGTTCTCGGCGGTCTGAGCCAGCGTGACGTTGTAGTCGTAGCCCCAGTCTGTGCGCTGTTCGATATCGCTGGTGACCAGGCCCCCGCTGACGTTGGGCACCCAATAGGCGAACTTGACGTGGTCGGCGATGCGTTCTGTCGTCATGCTGATCCATCCCATCGCCGAGACGCCGCGAGGTCATCGGTATGGATCGCGCTGAAGGAAACGTTCGTCATCTGGACCCCGGCGTTGCCCTTCGGATTAGAACACGTTCTAATTCTTGCTATGGACTACGGGCTCGTACTTTTCACCAGCGACCGGGGCATTGATCCGGCGTCGGCGGCCAAGCTCGCCGACGACCACGGCTTCACGACGTTCTACGTGCCCGAGCACACGCACATCCCCATCAAACGGGAGGCCGCGCACCCGACCACGGGTGACGAGACGCTGCCGGACGACCGTTATATGCGGACCCTCGATCCCTGGGTGTCGCTGGGTGCTGCGTGCGCGGTGACCTCGCGGGTACGGCTGTCGACCGCGGTGGCCCTGCCCGTCGAGCATGATCCGATCACGCTGGCCAAGTCGATCGCCACCCTCGACCATCTGTCCGGTGGCCGCGTCTCGCTGGGCGTCGGATTCGGCTGGAACACCGACGAATTGGCCGACCACAACGTGCCGCCGGGCCGGCGGCGCACGATGTTGCGCGAGTACCTGGAGGCCATGCGCAGCTTGTGGACGGAAGAAGAAGCGTCCTATGAGGGCGAGTTCGTCAACTTCGGTCCCAGCTGGGCTTGGCCGAAGCCGGTGCAGGCCCACATCCCGGTCCTGGTCGGCGCGGCGGGCACCGAGAAGAACTTCAAGTGGATCGCGCGCTCGGCCGACGGCTGGATCACCACGCCGCGCGACTTCGACATCGACGCCCCGGTCAAGCTGCTGCAGGACACCTGGGCTGCGGCGGGTCGTGACGGGGCGCCGCAGATCGTCGCGCTCGACTTCAAGCCCGACCCCGACAAGCTGGCCCGCTGGGCCGACCTGGGGGTCACCGAAGTGCTGTTCGGGCTGCCTGACAAGGCTGAGGCCGAGGTGGCGGCGTACGTCGAGCGTCTCGCAGGAAAGCTCGCCGCGCTCGTCTAGGCGCGTTCTCGCGATCGCGAGTGTGGACTTGTGACACGCTCGCCCGCAATTTTGCGTGCGGGTAACCCACGTTCGCGGGCAAGCGCTAAGCCGGTGAGGCGGTGTTCTTCTTGCCGTGCGACGTCACGGAGATCGCGGCACCGATCGGGTCGCCGTCGGTCATCAGCGCTACCAGGTCCGTGTCCTCGGTCAGCGCCATGAACCGGCTGCCGTCGGCGTCGAGGCGGCCGATGATGACACCGGTCGTGACGGGCCAGTCGTAGCGCACCGAGTACGTCTCGATCGTCCCGCGCCCTTCCGCGTTGCGGGTGACCGGCACCGTCGGCAGCGCGGCGATGTCCTCCTGTAGCGCCTTGCTCCGGTCGGCGACCCAGTCGGCGGGTTCGGTCGAGTAGACCCCGACGGAGTACTTGCTCATGACCCCGCCGTTGGCGCCGACCAGTCCGAATGCTCCTGGCCTGTCGCGCATTTCAGCGACGGTTTCGGCGATACCGTGCAGGGAGTAGCTGTTCCCCGGGCCGCCGAAGTACGGCAGGCCGCCGGTGAGCGTGAAGCCACGCGGGTCGTCGGGCGCGAGCCCGAACTCGTCGAGCACCGTGAAGACGGGGAACGGGAAGCAGCTGTAGAGGTCGAAGGTCGCAACGTCGTCGATGTCGATTCCGGCCACCCGAAGCGCTTCTGCCACAGCCTGTTTGGCCGAGTAGCTGACGCTGACATCGACGCGGTCCAGGAGGTCCTGCTCGACCTGGTCGGCGTGGCCGCGTATGTACACCCACTTGTCCTCGGCCACGCCGAGACGGCGCGCGGCCCCGACCGACATCAACACCGCAGCGGCACCCTGGTTCACCTGATCGCGCGCGACCATCAGGCGCGGGTACGGATCGCAGATCATCCGGTTGTCGTCAGTGACGGTGATCAGCTCGTCCACCGTACGTTCCACCGGCGATGACGAAAACGGGTTCTTGGCAGCAACTTTCGAGAACGGCGAGAACAGCTCCGCCATTTTCCGGCGGTAGTCGTCGACGCTGATGCCCAGCCGCGCACGGCGCGCGTTGTCCAGCAGCCCGTACTGAACGGGTGCGCCGGTCAACCCGTGGGTCGCGGTGTATTCGCTCATGTACTGCTCGAAGCCGTACCCACGGTCTTCGAGCTGGCCGCCGACCGTCTCACTGTGATCCGGCTTGTCGTCGCGGCGCGCGAATGTCCGCAACGTCGAACCGTTCTCGGAACCGAGGATCAGTGCCACCTCGATGTCGCCCGCGGCGATCGCTGCGGCGAACTCGTTCACCAGCTTCTGTGGTCCGTTGCCGCCGATGGGCTCCAGCACCGCGCGGGCGGGGTCAGCACCGACGCGCAGCGCCACCGATCGCAGGTAGTTGTCAGAGCAGCCGAGCGGCGGCTTCTCGAACGGCGTGCAGATCTCGAACTGGCGGAGCCCGACGAAGACCTCGATGGCCTTGGCGAGCGCGCCGGTGTCCACGCCGGTGTCGTCCAATGCGGCCTGCACCGCGGCGGTGGCCAGATCGACCGCCGACATGCCCCGGTAGGAGGGGTCGTCGATGCGCTCGGTGAACTGGCCGACGCCGACCAGCACCGGCGTGCGCGGATCCACGGACGAGCGCTCGCGTGAGGACCCTGACGGCGTCATTACAGACCTCCTGACGACTGTTAATTCGTCAGGCTAATCGATAACTAGAACGTGTTCCTAATTCTGCGGCGCACGTCACGCCCTGGATCAGAGGCTCTGCAGGATCTCCCGCGCCAGGCGTGCGGTCTCCGATGGAGTCTTGCCCACCTTGACGCCTGCGGCCTCGAGAGCTTCCTTCTTGGCCTGCGCGGTTCCCGACGATCCCGACACGATGGCGCCGGCGTGGCCCATGGTCTTGCCTTCGGGGGCGGTGAAGCCCGCGACGTAGCCGACGACCGGCTTCGACACGTTGGCCTTGATGTAGTCGGCTGCCCGCTCCTCGGCGTCGCCGCCGATCTCGCCGATCATCACGATCACCTTGGTCGCGGGATCCTTCTCGAACGCCTCGATCGCGTCGATGTGGGTGGTGCCGATGACGGGGTCGCCGCCGATACCGATGGCGGTCGAGAAGCCGAAGTCACGCAGCTCGAACATCATCTGATAGGTCAGCGTGCCGGACTTCGACACCAGGCCGACCGGGCCGGCGCCGGTGATGTTGGCAGGCGTGATGCCAGCCAGTGCCTCACCCGGCGTGATGATGCCCGGGCAGTTGGGACCGATGATGCGGGTCTTCTGACCCTTGTCGACGTTATAGGCCCACGCATATGCGCTGTCCTGCACCGGGATTCCTTCGGTGATGACGACCAGCAGCGGGATCTCGGCGTCGATGGCCTCGATGATCGCGTCCTTCGCGAACTTCGGCGGCACGAAGACGACGGACACGTCGGCGCCGGTCTCCTTCATCGCCTCAGACACCGAACCGAATACGGGCAGCTCGACGTCGTTGCCATCTTTGTCCTTGTGCGACACCGTCGTTCCGGCCTTGCGAGCGTTGACCCCGCCGACCAGCTGGGTGCCCGCCTTGAGCATGAGCGCGGTGTGCTTGGTGCCCTCGCCGCCGGTGATGCCCTGGACGATGACCTTGGAGTCCTTGTTCAGAAAGATCGACATATCAAGAGTCCCTTACTTGTTCGCCAGCTCGGCGGCTTTGTCGGCACCGGCGTCCATGGTGTCGGCCTGGATGACCAGCGGGTGATTGGCCTCGGCCAGGATCCGGCGCCCCTCTTCGACGTTGTTCCCGTCGAGACGGACGACCAGCGGCTTGTTGGCCTCGTCACCGAGAATCTTCAGCGCGTTGACGATGCCGGTCGCGACCGCGTCGCAGGAGGTGATGCCGCCGAACACGTTCACGAAGACGCTCTTGACCTGAGCGTCGTTGAGGATGACGTCCAGACCCGCGGCCATGACCTCGGCCGACGCGCCGCCACCGATGTCGAGGAAGTTGGCCGGCTTCACTCCGCCGTGCTTCTCCCCCGCGTAGGCGGTGACGTCCAGCGTCGACATGACGAGCCCGGCGCCGTTACCGATGATGCCGACCGAACCGTCGAGCTTGACGTAGTTGAGGTCGTGCTCCTTGGCCTTGAGCTCCAGCGGGTCGGTCGCGTCCTTGTCCTCGAACTCCGCATGACCGGGCTGGCGGAAGTCGGCGTTCGCGTCGAGCGTGACCTTGCCGTCGAGGGCGAGGATCTGGTCGTCGGGAGTGCGCACCAGCGGGTTGACCTCGACCAGAGTGGCGTCCTCCGCGACGAACACCTCCCACAGCTTCTGGATGGTCACTGCGGCGGCGTCGAGGACCTCGGCTGGGAGGTGGCCCTGCTCGGCGATCGACCGGGCCGTCGCCAGGTCGACCCCCTTGACGGCGTTGACGGGCACCTTGGCCAACCGCTCGGGCTTGGTCGCGGCGACCTCTTCGATCTCCATGCCGCCCTCGACCGAGCACATCGCCAGGTACGTGCGGTTGGCACGATCGAGCAGGAAGGAGATGTAGTACTCCTCGGCGATGTCGCTGGCCTCGGCGACCAGCAGCTTCTTGACGACGTGGCCCTTGATGTCGAGACCCAGGATGTTCTGGGCGTGCGTGAAGGCGTCGTCGGGGGTCGCGGCGTACTTCACGCCGCCGGCCTTGCCGCGTCCACCCACCTTCACCTGCGCCTTGACCATGACGGGCTTGCCGATCTCCTCGGCGATCGCCTTGGCGTCCTCGGCGGAATCGGTGACGCGGCCAGGTGTGGTCGGCACGTTGTGCTTGGCGAACAGCTCTTTGGCTTGGTATTCGAAAAGATCCATGGGCTCTGAAACATCCCTTGTCTGTGCTGCGTGTCTGTTTGAAAGATGAAGTCGAAGGTTTGGGCCTCACAGGCTCGGGGGAACTTTATCCACACGAGGCTTCGACCTCAGAACCGCCCACCTGTCATGTGGTCGATCTCACCGCATGCCAGCAGTGATACATGTCACATTCTTGGACGGAATACGCCCTCGGGTTGCCACCAACATTGGGATTTGGTTAACGTGCCTGTGGTCCAGGTAGGTAACGAACTGATCACGAGCAGAGGGACTTTCAGGTTGGCGCAGCACCGTTTGACCAGGTCTCCGGCAGGAGTCTCGGCGAAGCGGCAAACCTTCAGACGCGCACCCGAACAACCCGCTGAAGTCACCGACATCATCCCGTTCAACGAATTCGGTGGCTTGCCCGATTTTGGGGACGACCTCGACTTCCGCGAGAACAGTGCCTTCGATCGCGAGGCGCAGATCAACCGCGCGCCCGAGCTCGACGACCTCCACGACACCCACGATCAGCTACCTATTCGGCTGGCCGTGCCCTCGGAATTCCGTCGCGATGCTCGCGACGAGCGCCGGTCATCGCGCGCCTACCGAGACAGCCACACCGACGTAAGCGACGGCATCGCCGCGACCGACGTCTTCGCCGTAGCGGGCCGCGGCGGCTCGCATCGCAAGCAGGAAGTGCCCGTCCGGGGGCGGCTGATGGTCGCCGCGATGGCGGTCGGCGCGACGGCGGCGGGCGCGTACACGATGGCCAACGCCTCGAAGGAAACCCCCGAGACCGTTCTCGCAGCGGACCATAGCGTCATGGGTGGCGGCACCACGATCACCGGTTCGACAGACGGCATGCAGGTGGTGTCGGTCTCCTCGACGTTCGATTCGAGCGTGCACGCCGAAGAGGTCACCAAGGCGGCCGCGTTCGCAAACGAGCGCGCGGAGCGCGAGGCCCGGCTGCAGCGCCCCATGTTCGTCATGCCCACCAAGGGCACATGGACGTCGGGCTTCGGCTACCGCTGGGGTGTTCTGCACGGCGGCGTCGACATCGCCAACTCGATCGGCACCCCGGTCCTCGCCGCCTCCGACGGCGTCGTCGTGGCCGCAGGCCCGACCGGCGGCTACGGCAACTGGGTCAAGCTGCGGCACTCCGACGGCACCGTCACCCTCTACGGTCACCTGAGCGCATGGAACGTCGAGGTCGGGCAGCGCGTCTGGGCCGGCGACCAGATCGCCAAGATGGGTAACACCGGGAACTCGACCGGTCCCCACCTGCACTTCGAGGTGCTTCTCAACGGCACCGACCGCATCGATCCCGTCGGCTGGCTCGCGAAACGGGGACTCTCGCTGGGCAATTACTCTGGCTGAGTGGCCAGTGACCCCTCGAGTTCGGACCCCTCGAGTTCTGCACGCATAATCCGTCGGCACCCCACGGGCGAGATTCCCGTCGGTGCGGATCCGCAGACATCGATCATTCGCCGCCATCCCACCGGTGAGTTCCCAACTGCCGCCGCAGGCACCGATCCGCAGACGTCGTACATTCCGCGCGCCAGGCCGTCGGCTGTGGTTCCCAAGTCGCCGTGGCCCAATCCGCGCGCCGCGATCGCGACGGCCATCCTGAGCATTCTCAGCGGCTGGTCGACGGCCGTCATCGCCACTGACCTGATCACCGGCTGGTGGGAGACCGACCTGTTGTTCTGCGTCGCCGTGGCGTTTCTGACCGCCATCTCGGCAGCGGCCCTCATCGCCGGGCTGATCGGGCTGCTGCTGCGTCGCCGGGTGAGCCGCCTGCTGATCATCGTCGGCGCGGTCGTCGCGCTGATGATCTTCTCGAGCCTGTTCGTGGCCGGCGCGAAACTTCCGCCGATCGTGTACGCCATCCCCGTGTTTCCGGTGGCCGCGATCGTCGCCGCGCTACTGCCCGCTACCGCGCGGTGGGCCAGACCCTAGACATTCGGCTCACACATCGAAAGCTGCGTTCTGCAGGGAAAGTACGAGTATCGCAGTGCATTTCGTTGATTTCGATGCAGTGGAGCTGGCCTCAGAGCTTGGACACCGGGGCGTGGTTGTGCATCAGCTTGACCCGGCCCGAGCTGCCGAAGTCGATCAGTGACATCGCCGATTCACCGACGCCGGACACCTCTTCGACGCGGCCGAGGCCGTACTTGTCGTGGTTGACGCGGTCGCCGGGTTCGAGCACGAGCAGCGGCCGCTTGCCTGCACCCGAACGCGTCGGTGACGGCCGAGGTGTGCCGAACCGACCGGCTCCGCTGACCGGCGCGGGCATCGACGGTCCCGGATCGGTACGCCGCCACTCGATCAGGTGCTGCGGAATCTCCTTGAGGAAGCGGGATTCCGGGTTCAGCATCGGCTGACCCCACGACGAGCGGATCTTGGCGCGGCTGACGTAGAGCCGTTGACGCGCACGGGTGATGCCGACGTAGGCGAGCCGCCGCTCCTCGGACAGTTCGGTCGGATCGCCGAGCGCCCGCATGTGCGGGAACATTCCGTCCTCCCAGCCCGTCACGAACACGACGGGGAACTCGAGCCCCTTGGCGGTGTGCAGCGTCATCATTGTCACCACACCCGCACCGTGCTCGGGCAGCTCGTCGGCGTCGGCGACCAGCGACACCCGCTCCAGGAACTTGGCCAGCACGCCGGTGTCGGGGATGTCCTCGTCCTCGGGCTCGTCGAGCGCTTCCGCATTGGCCAGATCGGTGCTGAATTCGTGTGCGACGCTGACCAATTCGTTGAGGTTGTCTAGCCGCGCCAGATCCTGTGGGTCGCTCGACGATTCGAGTTCGGTGCGGTAGCCCGTGCGATCGAGCACCGCTTCGACGAGTTCGCCGAGCTCGCCGTCGAGGCGCCCGCGCAGTTCGTCGAGCATCTCGACGAAGCTCGCGATGCACTTCTCCGCGCGGGTGTTCAGCATCGGCACCCTGCCCTCGGCGGCCGCCTGCAGCGCGTCGTTGAAGCTGGCACCGCTGTTCTCGGCGTACACCGCCACGCATGCCTCAGCCCGGTCGCCGATACCGCGCCGCGGGGTGTTCAGGATGCGCCGCATGCTGACCGAGTCGCCGGGGTTGTCCAGCACGCGCAGGTACGCGACGATGTCTCGGATCTCCCTGCGCTCGTAGAAGCGAACGCCGCCAACGACTTTGTAGGGAATGCCGGCGCGGATGAACACCTCTTCCAGCGCGCGCGAGGAGTTGTTGGTGCGATAGAACACCGCGACGTCGTTGTAGCTGATATCGCCGCGATCGGCCAGCGCGTCGATCTCGCCGGCGACGAATCGCGCCTCGTCGTGCTCGTTGTCGGCGACGTAGCCCACGATCAGCTCGCCCTCGCCGGAGTCGGTCCACAGCCGCTTCTCGCGGCGACCGGCGTTGCGCGCGATCACCGAGTTGGCCGCCGACAGGATGGTCTGCGTCGAGCGGTAGTTCTGTTCCAGCAGAATCGTTGTCGCGCTCGGGTAGTCGCGCTCGAAGTCCTCGATATTGCGAATCGTGGCGCCGCGGAATGCGTAGATGGACTGGTCGGCGTCGCCGACGACGCACAGCTCAGCCGGAGCCACTCCGTCTTCGGTCTCGCGACCGACGAGTTCGCGCACCAGGACGTACTGCGCGTGGTTGGTGTCCTGGTACTCGTCGACGAGGATGTGCCGGAAGCGTCGCCGGTAGTACTGCGCTATCTGCGGAAAGGCTTGCAGCACGGCAACTGTCTCGCCGATCAGGTCGTCGAAGTCCAAGGCGTTGGCGGCGCGCAGACGGCGCTGGTACTCGCCGTAGACGTCAGCGATGATGCGTGGGAGGTCCTCACCCGCCTCTGATGCCTCGGCCGCCGCCTGTTCGGGCCCGATCAACTCGTTCTTGTGGTTGGAGATCCCGTTGGCCAACAATCGCGGCGAGTACCGCTTGGTGTCCAGGCCCATGTCCTTGCCGATCATCAGCAAAAGCCGACGGGAGTCGTCCGCGTCATAGATCGAGAAGTTCGAATTGAGCCCCGGCAGCAGCGAGGCCTGGTTGCGCAGGATCCGCACACACGAGGAATGGAAGGTGGAAATCCACATGTTCCTGGCCCGGGGACCCACCAACCCGACGACCCGCTCGCGCATCTCGGCGGCGGCCTTGTTGGTGAATGTGATGGCGAGTACCTGCCCGACGCCGACCTCGCGGGCGGCGAGCAGATAGGCGATCCTGCGAGTGAGCACCGCCGTCTTGCCCGACCCCGCCCCGGCGACGATGAGCAACGGCGATCCTTCGTGCAGGACCGCCTGACGCTGCTGGGGGTTCAGCCCGTCGAGCAAATGATCGGTTTCGGTGGCCATCGGAGGTAGGGAATCCAGAGACATGTCATCTCTGAACTTACCGCTGCCCAGCGACACTTTGCGCCGACGCGACCATTGGTGGCACACTCAATACGTGCTGATGCAGCAAGGACGATTTTTCTACGGGTACCGGCCAGAGGTGCCCGTGGTCTAGCTGCTTTACAGAGCCCCGCGGTCCACATCTGGATCCGGGGCTCATCTCTTGTGTGAGGTCCGGACCGGCTGTAGTCCGTGCCCCAGACAACGAAAAGCGAGAACACACACTATGACGATCGAAGCCGAACAGTTGCCAGACATAGACGACCTTCGCCAGGAGATCGACCGCCTGGATGCGGCAATCCTGGATGCGGTCAAGCGTCGCACCGAGGTGTCGAAGCTCATCGGAACCGCCCGGATGGCATCGGGCGGCACCCGCCTCGTCCACAGCCGCGAGATGAAGGTCATCGAGCGCTACAGCGAACTCGGACCCGACGGTAAGGACCTGGCGATGCTGCTGCTCCGCCTGGGTCGCGGGCGTCTCGGCCGCTAGAGCTCAGCCCAACGCGCCAATTAACCACGGCGTCAACCACTTCACCGCTTCAGGTGTCGGGTGCACGCCGTCACTGCGCATGCGGATGCCGTCGACCCAGTTGGTGTAGACGCCGTTCGGCCCGAGCTTGTCGTTCAGGTCGAGCAGCGTGACGTTCCGGCGCTCTTTGACCACGCCGCGCAGCAGCGCGTTCCACTCGTCGACGCGATCGGGGTCGTCCTCGGGATACAGGCTGCCATCCGCCTTTTCGGCCCGCCGGTTGTAGGGCTCGGTGGTCACGACGATCCGCGCGCCGGTGGAACCGAGGATGTCCAGTGCTCGGTTGAGTTCGGCACGTAGGTAGTCCTGGTAACCGCCGTCGCCGATGTCCGTCCAGCGGCCCTCGCTCATCCGGTCCACGACCTCCCAGCGGCCGACGATCAGCAGCACCACATCCGGCCGATCATGGTTGATGCGCTGCGACCACCGGCTCGGCCATGCGTCGCACTCAGATTTCTGGCTCAGCGTCTGGCCGACGTAGCGATACGGACCGCCGCGGGCGATGCCGCACCCGATCGTCGTGTAGTTGGTGAACGCAAGACCCGGCGTCGGCGGTAGGTAGCGCATCATCGTCCACGCGATCGAGTCGCCGAACACCGCGACGGTCCGCGTGCCGGGCTCGTGGGCCGACGGCCTGCGGACCTCGACGGGTACCTCGGGCCCTACCTCAGGCCCGATCTCAGGCCCGACCAGCGCCGCCGAATCGATCGCCGGCCCGGGCGTCAATTCGGGCTGCACTCCCGCAGGCAACACCGTCATCGTCACGACTGCGGCGGTGGCCGCTGTCGCACCCGCCAGGGGGAGCATCGGGACGAACACCGGTCGCCAGCGTTGGATCGGCTGCTCGAGCAGCCACCACGATGCCGCGGCCAAACCGACCGTCACGATGCAGCGCACCGCGAACAGCGGCCAGCCCGACAGGCCCGTCTGCGCGCCGTTGAGCACCAGGAAGACCGGCCAGTGCCAGAGATATACGCCGTAGGAGATCGCGCCGAGCCGCACCAGCGGCCGCCACGCCAGCGCGCGTGCGACCGGCCCCTCCTGCTCGAGCGCCACCGGCGCGATGATGAGCACCGATGCGATCGCCACGATGATCAGCACACCGTTGCGGAAGTCGCTGACGCTGCCCGTCGCATAGTGAGCGGCCGCGGCCAGCACCGCCAGACCGATGAATGGCAGGATCCGCGCGACGATGTGGCCCCAGCGCGTCCGGATCAGCGTCCCGCCGTCGTTGAGCACCGACCAGTCGCGCACCAGCAGGGCGGCCGCGGCCGCGCCGACGAGCAGGGCCTGCGCACGGGTGTCGGTGCCGAAGTAGATCCGGTTCAGCGTCGCGTCGGTCGTGAGCACGATCGTCGCCGTCGCCGACGCGATGACACCGAGGGTGGCAAGCACGAAGACCGCCAGTCGCATCTGTGCCCAGAAGAGCGCGGCCACCGCGATGAGCAGCAGCGGCCACAGCAGGTAGTACTGCTCCTCGACGCCGAGCGACCAGGTGTGCTGCAGCGGCGACGGCGGCGCGCCCTGGGCGAAGTAGTCGGTGCGCTGGGCGACGAAGGCCCAGTTGGAAATCCAGAAGAAGGACGCGATGGCATCGTCGCGCAACGTGGCCGTGGACTCCAGCGAGAACAGTTCGCGCACAGCCACCACTGCGAGCACCATGATGAGGAGGGCGGGCAGCAAGCGACGGGCCCGCCGGATCCAGAAACCGGTCAGCCCTATCCGCCCGGTGTTGCGATGTTCGTCGAGCAGTAGCGACGTGATCAGGAAGCCGCTGAGCACGAAGAACACGTCGACGCCGAGGAACCCGCCCGTCAGCCCCGGAATGCCGCCGTGGTCGGCCAGGACGAGCGCCACCGCGACGGCTCTGATGCCGTCCAACGCGGGGATACCCCGACGGCTCGAAGCGGTGCGCACTGCCGAAATCTTTCCCGTGCGAGCAGACGCGAAAGACCCCGACACGCCGGAGAAAACGAGCCTTTTGCGTCTTCTCGTTCGCCCAGCGCGAGAGTGCGCTACTTGGTCAGCGCGATGTACTTCACGTCGAGGTACTCGTCGATGCCCTCTGACCCGCCCTCACGGCCGAACCCGGACTCCTTGACGCCGCCGAACGGCGCGGCCGGATCCGAGATCACGCCGCGGTTGATGCCGACCATTCCGGACTGGATACCTTCGGCGACGCGCAACGCGCGGTCCAGCGACTGGGTGTAGACGTAGGCCGCCAGTCCGTATTCGGTGTCATTGGCCGCGGCGACGCCCTCCTCCTCGGTGTCGAAGCCGGTGATCGGCGCGACGGGCCCGAACACCTCCTCCTTGAGGATGCGAGCGTCGGCGGGCACGTCGGCCAGCACGGTCGCGGGGTAGAAGTTGCCGGGGCCGCCGGGCGCGACGCCGCCGACCGCGACCGTCGCACCGCGCGACACCGCGTCGGACACCAGGTCCTCGACGGTGGCCACCTGCTTGGCGTTGATCAGCGGGCCGAGCGTCGACGACTCGTCGATGCCCTTGCCGAGCGTGAACTCGCTCATCCGCTTGACGAGTTTGTCGGTGAACTCCTCGCGCACCGAGTTCGCGACGTGGAAGCGATTGGCCGCTGTGCACGCCTCGCCGCCGTTGCGCATCTTCGCCAGAATCGCACCGTCGACGGCGGCGTCGATGTCGGCGTCGTCGAACACGATGAACGGCGCATTGCCGCCGAGTTCCATCGAGGTGCGCAGCAGCTTGTCTGCCGACTGCTTGACGAGTGCCTTCCCGACGCCGGTCGATCCGGTGAAGGTCAGCTTGCGCAGCCGGCCGTCGTTGATCAACGCCTCGGTGACCGGACCCGGGCTGCTCGTCGGCAACACCGACAGCACGCCCTTTGGCAGGCCGGCCTCGTCCATCAGCTTGGCCAACAGCAGCATGGTCAGCGGCGTTTCCTGCGCCGGCTTGACGATCATCGTGCAACCGGCCGCGAAAGCCGGGCCGATCTTCCGTGTCCCCATGGCCAGCGGGAAGTTCCACGGCGTGATCGCGTAACACGGGCCGACCGGCTGTTTCGTGACGAGGATGCGACCGGTGCCCGCCGGGCTGGGCGTGAAGCGGCCCGCGATGCGCACGGCTTCCTCGGCGAACCACCGGAAGAACTCCGAGCCGTACTTGACCTCACCCATGCTCTCCGGAAGCACCTTGCCCATCTCGAGCGTCATCAAGGTGGCGAGGTCTTCGGCGCGGTCGGTGATCGTCTCGAACACCGAGCGCAGGATCTCGCCGCGTTCCCGCGCCGGGGTGGCGGCCCAGTCGGCCTGCACCGCGCACGCGGCGTCCAGTGCGGCGACGGCGTCTTCACCGGTGGCGTTGGCGACCGAGATCAACACCGTGTCATCGGACGGGTCGAGCACGTCGAACGTCGAGGAACCCTTGCGCTCCTCGCCCCCGATCCACAGGCCGGTGGGCACGGACGACAGCAGCTTCTCGGTATCCATCACTCTCTCTTACACCTTTGGTCATTTGGCCGCATTAATGTCGGTTACATGACCGCCAACACTGGACAGATTTCCGACATCACGGCCACTGATGCCTGGCAGGCGTTGCAGCGGCACCACGACAAGATCGGTCAGACGACCCTGCGACAGTTCTTCGACGACGACCCGGCGCGCGGCACGGAACTGGTGCTGACGGTCGGTGATCTCTACATCGACTACAGCAAGCACCGCGTCACCCGCGAGACCCTCGAGCTTCTGGTCGACCTGGCTCGTGCGGCGGGTCTGGAGCAGCGTCGCGACGCGATGTTCTCCGGTGTGCGCATCAATACCTCAGAGGATCGCGCGGTTCTGCACACCGCACTGCGGCTACCGCGCGGCGCCGAGCTGAGTGTCGACGGCCAGAATGTCGTGGCCGACGTGCACGAGGTGCTCGACAAGATGGGCGAGTTCACTGACCGGTTGCGCAGCGGTGAGTGGACGGGTGCGACGGGTGAGCGGATCACGACGGTCGTCAACATCGGCATCGGTGGTTCGGACCTCGGACCGGCGATGGTCACGCTGGGCCTGCGGCATTACGCGGACGCGGGCATCTCGGCGCGCTTCGTGTCGAATGTCGACCCCGCCGACCTGGTGGCCAAGCTCGACGGACTCGACCCGGCCACAACGCTTTTCATCGTCGCGTCCAAGACGTTCTCGACGCTGGAGACACTGACCAATGCGACGGCCGCGCGACGCTGGCTCACCGACGCGCTCGGCGACGCCGCGGTGGCCAAGCACTTTGTGGCGGTGTCGACGAACAAGAAACTGGTCGACGACTTCGGTATCAACACCGACAACATGTTCGGCTTCTGGGATTGGGTCGGCGGGCGCTACTCCGTCGACAGCGCAATCGGGTTGAGCGTGATGGCGGTCATCGGCAAGGAGCGGTTCGCAGAGTTCCTGTCCGGATTCCACATCGTGGACGAGCACTTCCGCACCGCACCGCTTCAGGCCAACGCGCCGGCGCTGCTCGGACTGATCGGGCTGTGGTACAACGAGTTCTTCGGTGCGGAAACCCGTGCGGTTCTTCCCTATTCGAA
The DNA here is from genome assembly GCF_000230895.2 of Mycolicibacterium rhodesiae NBB3. Next base: position 3,307,491 of record NC_016604.1, on the reverse strand, counting down.
TGATCTCTCGCGTTTCGCGGCCTACCTGCAGCAGCTGACCATGGAATCCAACGGTAAGTCGGTGCGCGCCGACGGCTCACCGGTGACGACGAGCACCGGCGAAATCTTCTGGGGCGAGCCGGGAACCAACGGCCAGCACGCGTTCTACCAGTTGCTGCATCAGGGCACCCGATTGGTGCCCGCCGATTTCCTCGGCTTCTCGCAGCCCACCGACGACCTGCCGACCGCCGACGGCACGGGCAGCATGCACGACCTTCTGATGAGCAACTTCTTCGCCCAGACGCAGGTGCTGGCGTTCGGCAAGACCGCCGAGGAGATCGCGGCGGAAGGCACACCGGCGGAAGTGGTTCCGCACAAGGTGATGCCGGGCAACCGCCCGAGTACGTCGATCCTCGCCACGAAGTTGACGCCGTCGGCACTGGGCCAGCTGATCGCACTCTACGAACACCAGGTGTTCACCGAGGGGGTCGTCTGGGGCATAGATTCGTTCGACCAGTGGGGTGTGGAGCTGGGCAAGACTCAGGCCAAGGCACTGCTTCCGGTGATCACCGCCGACGATTCACCTGCCGAACAAACGGATTCCTCGACCGACGCCCTCGTTCGGCACTACCGCGCGGAGCGCGGTCGATCAGCTTGAGTCGCGCGGAGCGCGGTCGGTCAGCTTGAGTCGCGCGGAGCGCGGTCGCTTCGCATAGCGATTTCGGTGCCCGTACGACCGCTGAGCGATCGTACGCGCACCGAAATCGCCAATTGGGGCGTCGAAAAGCGCAGCGCGGCACACGCGTGCAGGTACGTGCGCCACGCTGCGTTGGTCCTATCGCGGATTATCCGACCGGGATGGTGGCACAACCCACGTTCGGGATGCAGCCGCTGGCACCGCCCGGACCGGCAGTACCACTAGGCCCACCCGGAATTGCGCCGGTCGCCCCCTCGGGTCCGGCTGCGCCACCGGGACCGCCGGGGATCACACCGCTGGCGCCACCGGAACCGGCCTCGCCGCCGGGTCCACCAGGAATCACGCCGCTGGCACCGTCGGGACCCGCTTGACCGCCGGGGCCGCCGGGAATCGCGCCGGAGGCTCCACCGGGGCCTGCTGTCCCCACGCTGCCGCAGGCCGAACCGTCAGCGTTGACGCACGGCGGAGGCGCCGGCTGAGCACCGGCAAAGGGTGCAGCGGCGATCGCAGCAGCAGCCACAGCACCAGCGAACAGGAAAGGCATCTTCGTCAGTTTGGCGTTCATGAGAGTGGGCTACCACGACGTTGGAACCGCTAAACATGAAGCGTTGCTAAGCAAATCGCTTGGCCAGCCGCGGCGGCAGCATCCGCATGACCTGTACCAGCGGTGCCCACGGCCACCACGGCACGGCCGCGCGCCCGGCCTCACGCTCCATCGCATCGACCATGGCCTTGACCCCGGTCTCGTTGTCGACCATCAACAATGTCGATGCCGACTTGGCCGTCATCTCTGACTCGATGTATCCCGGTTCCAGCGTGGTGACCTTGATGGGACCGCTGAGATATTCGGCCCGCAGCGACTCTCCGAGTGACGTCACGCCTGCCTTGCTCGCTGCGTATGCGGCCTTGACTCCCGGCACGCCCTTGTTGCCAAGCACAGACGAAACCAGCACCAGATGTCCGCCGCCTGAGGCCTTGAACATTTCGAGTGCCGTTTCGATCTGCACAAGTGCGGCAATGAGATTCGTCTCGATGGTCGCTTTGTTGGCCCACAACTTGCCCGAACCCAGCGGTGCACCCTTACCGATGCCGGCGTTGACGATGACCCGGTCGATGCCGCCCAACTCGTCGGAGAGTTCGGCGAACACCTTCGGCACCTGGTCGTGGTCGTTGACGTCGAGTGCGGCGACGGCCACCGTGATGCCGGGATGTCGCGCAACCAACTCGGCCTTCAGTTCGTCGAGCCGGTCGATGCGGCGGGCGCACAACGCGAGATCACGCCCTTTGGCCGCGAACGCGCGGGCCATGCCCTCGCCCAGCCCAGAACTTGCTCCTGTGATCAGGATTTTCTGCCGAGTCACGCGGTCAGCTTATGCATGATGGGTGGGTGATCCCGAATCGAAGTTCACTTTTCCTCGCTGCTGCCCTGCTCGCCGGCCAAATCGGCCTGTCCCCGAGCGCCGCGGCCCAACCCGTCGTCCCCTTTTATCAGCTGGTCGACGCCGCCGCCCAGCGGTTGGCGACCGCCGATCCCGTGGCAGCCGCCAAGTGGATCAATGGCGGTCCGATCACCGACCCCGAGCGTGCCAACAAGGTGCTCGACGCCGCAGGGGCCGACGCGACGGCTCACGGCATCGAGCCGGAATACGTGCGCGCGGTCTTCACCGACCAGATAGCCGCGAACGAGGGCATCCAGTACACGCGCTTCGGCCAGTGGAAGTTCGACCCGGCCACCGCGCCGGCCACCGCCCCTGATCTGGCCGAATCACGCGCGCAGATCGACGGTTTGAACAAAACGTTGGTGAACGAGATTGCCTTGCACTGGAATTCACTACACAGCCAGGGCTGCGCGACAGATCTGTCGGATGCGACGGCTGCGGTGATCGCTGCGCGTCAACTCGACGGACTCCATCAGCAGGCGCTGTCGTCGGCGACCAGGTCGTACTGCAGGCCTATTTGAGTAGTCGCGACATTCGCCGGTCGGCGAGCACTTTGCCTCCGGTCTGGCAAGTCGCGCAGTACTGAAACGACTTGTCGGCGAACGACACTTCACGCACTGTGTCTCCGCATACCGGGCACGGCAAACCCGTCCGCGCGTGCACGCGCAGCCCAGAGCGCTTCTCGCCCTTCAGGGTCGCAGCGCCCTGCCCGACGGATCGGCTGACCGCGTCGGCCAGCACGGAGATCATCGCGTCGTGCAGCGCGGCCAACTGCGCCTCGGTGAGCTTGCCCGCCGTCGCGAACGGGGAGATCTTGGCGACGTGCAGGATCTCGTCGCTGTAGGCGTTGCCGATTCCGGCGATGACCTTCTGATCGGTGATGACGGTTTTGATCCGCCCGCTGTTTCCGGAGAGAACGCCTGCCAGATCGTCCGGCCCCAGCGACAGCGCGTCGGGTCCGAGTGCGGCGATGCCCGGCACCTGCGTCGGGTCGTCGACGAGCCACACCGCGAGACGCTTCTGGGTACCGGCTTCGGTGAGGTCGAGACCCGGAGCCTCCCCTGGTGTTCCGAGATGCACGCGCAGCGCGATGGGTCCCTTGCCCGGCTTCAGCGGAGCGGCGGCGAGCTTGTCCGACCAGCGCAGCCAGCCCGCCCGCGACAGATGGGTGATCAGGTGCAGATCGCCGGACTGCACGCCGAGATACTTCCCCCACCGGTTGGCGCCGGTGACCGTCTGGCCGTGCAGCACCGCGATGGGCGGATCGAAGGTTTTGAGCACGGAGAAGGCCGACACATCGATGCGCCCGATCGTCAGTCCGACGGCATGACGACGCAGATGATCGGCCAGCGCTTCGATCTCCGGTAGTTCAGGCATAGCTCCAGTGTGCCGGTCAGCGCAGCACGCGGTCGTCATCGTCGTCGCCGATGATCAGCGACAGCAGCCAGCTGACGATCGACAGCACGATCGCCGCCCAGATCGCGGTCCACCAGAACCTGTCGATGAAAAGGCCCCAGTGCGTGGTGTGCTCGGTGATCCACGCCGTGATCCACAGCATCAGGGCATTGATGACCACGTGGATCAGGCCCAGCGTGAGGATGTAGAGCGGGATCGAGATGAACTGCACGAACGGCTTGACGACCGCGTTCACAAGTCCGAAGATCACGCCGACGACGAAGATGACGCCGACCTCCTGCAGTGTCGAATCGAATCCGCCGAACCGGATGCCGGGAACGATCAACGTGACCACCCACAGTGCGAAGCCGGTCAACGCGGCTCGCAGCAGGAAAGATCCCATGCTGGTCAGTCTGCCGAACGCAGCAGGTAGGTGTCCATGATCCAGCCGTGCCGGGCTCGGGCATCGGCGCGAGCCGCAACGATCCGCGCGCCGACTTCGGCAACCGTGCCCGAGAACAACAGTTCGTCCGGCGTGCCGAGATAGGCGCCCCACCAGATGCGCGTTTCGGGCGGGCAACCCTCGAACGAGCAGTCCGCGTCGAGCATCACGACCGCGCTGCCGGTCAACCCGTTCCCGCGCAGCTGCCGTCCGGTGGTGATGAGCACTGGCTCGCCAACGTCGTTGAGCGGGATGCGATGTCGGGCCGTCAGCGCCTGGATGGCGGTGATGCCGGGGATGACGTCGTAGTCGATGTCGACGTGCTCTGCGACGCGGTCCAGGATCCGTAGCGTGCTGTCGTACAGCGACGGATCCCCCCAGGCCAGAAAGGCGCCGGCGTCATCGGGCCCGAGTTCGGAGGCGATCGCTTTGGCCCACAGGCGGGCTCGCGCGTCATGCCAGTCGGCGACGGCCCGGCGGTAAGCCGGACTGTCCGCCGCGACCCGGTTCCGTGGCGGGTCGGGCATCTCGTGGAATCGATAGCCGGGTTCGCGAATGAAGCGGGCGCAGATCAGCCGCCGCAACGCGACCAGATCATCCTTCGCCTCGCCTTTGTCCATCGCGAAGAAGACCCTGGTGTCGTTGAGCGCGGTCACCGCCTGCGCCGTCACGTAGTCGGGATCGCCCGCACCGATGCCAATGACGTGGATCCGACGAGTCACGCCCGCGAGTATGGACTAGTGCTTGCGGCCCCGTGTCATGCGCAGCCGTTTGGCGCGCTCCATGTCCTTCTTGTCCGCCTCCTCCTGCTTGCGCAGGTTGCGGTCGTCCTTGGGTGGCAGTTGCAGTTCCTCCTCCGCGGGGAGACCGGCCTGTAGCTCCCTGCCGCGCTCGATCTCCGCGTCGACCTCCGCGCCGAACAGCAGCGCGAGGTTGGTGATCCATAGCCACAGCAGGAAGACGATCACCCCGGCCAGCGCGCCGTAGGTCTTGTTGTAGCTGCCGAAGTTCGACACGTAGAACCCGAACAGCACCGACGCGAGGATCCACACCAAGATCGCGACGCCCGCGCCCCCGCTGATCCACTTGAACTTCGGCTGCTTCACATTCGGGGTGACGTAGTAGAGGATCGCGACCGCGAGGATGACGAGGACCAGGATCAACGGCCACTTCGCGATGCTCCACGCCGTCACCGCCACGTCGCCGAGACCGATCACGTCGCCGATCCTCTCGGCCACCGGACCGCTGACCACCAGCATCACCGCTACCCCGGCGGCCATCACCAGGCCGGCCAACGTCAGCAGCAACTGCACCGGCCGCAGCTTCCACACCGGTCGGCCCTCGTCGATCTCGTAGATGCGGTTCATGGCTCGGCCGAACGCGCCGATGTACCCCGACGCCGACCACACCGCGCCGAGAAGACCTGCGACCAGAGCGAAGCCGGCCGACGGCGAGTTGACCAGCTGCTCGATCGGCGGCCGCAGCGTGTCCATGGCCGACGCCGGCGCAACGCCCTCGACGAGGTCGAGCATCGCGTCGACGGTGCTGCGGCCCTGACCGAACACTCCGAGCAGCGACACCATGGCCACCAGAGCCGGGAAGATCGACAGCACCGCGTAGTACGTCAGCGCCGCGGCCAGGTCCGTGCACTCGTCGTCTTGAAATTCGCGCAGTGCCTTACGCATTGAGTAGAGCAATGACGGCTTGGTCAGGTCAGTCGGCGACTCCGGCTTGCGCGGGTCGTCCGGATCCGGCGGGGCCTGCGTCCCGCCCAACTGTTGGTCTGCCATGCCAATCCGTACCCGGGCCAGGCGCCGCCAAACACGCCCTACGTGCATGTGACCTGGGGGTACCGAAGGTATGCGGTACCCGAGGTATTGACATCTTGTCACGCCGCTCCGTACCGTTGGGCGACGTCGACGATGGAGTCGCCGGAGGGAGTCGTTGATGTCCGCACCCACTCGTGAAGAGTTCGCCGATCGCCTTCTGAAGGGCTCCGTCAAGAAGTCCTACGCGCCCGTGGTGGACATCGCGTGGGACGAGCCGCTGGATCCCGACAAGTACTTCCTGCCGCCGAAAATCGTGTCGCTGTACGGCACGCCGCTGTGGAACGCGATGTCGCGCGAGCAGCAGATCGAACTGTCCCGCGAGGAATTGGTGAACACGCTTTCCGCCGGAATATGGTTCGAGAACATCCTCAACCAGGCTCTGCTGCGCAAGATGATGCACCAGGATCCGACCGCCAGCGCCACACACTACGAGTTGACCGAGCTCGGCGACGAGACGCGGCACATGGTGATGTTCGGCAAGGCGATCGCACGTGTCGGCTCAAAGCCAGTGCGGCCCAAGTACTATCAGCGCTTCATCATCAACTTGCTGCCGTTCGCGTTCCAGGGCCCGGTGCTGTGGATGGCGGCGTTGATCGGCGAGGAGATCTTCGACTCGCTGCAGCGGCAGATGATGGACGATCCCGAGTTGCAGCCGATGGTGCAGCGTCTCATGCGGATTCACGTCACCGAAGAAGCGCGTCACATCCAGTTCGCGCGCGATGGATTGCGAAAGCGAACTCCGACCATGCGCTGGGCGCCCAAGTTCTTCGTGGCCAATATCAACGGTCTCGGCGGCTACTTTTTCCGCTACCTGTTCACCAACACGACCCAGTATCGGCGCGTCGGGCTCAGCGCCAGGCAGGCCCGTCGCGTTGCGCGGCGCAGCCCGTACCGCCGCGAGGCGCAGATTTCGGGATTCGCGCCCTTGGCCGCATTCATCGACGAGGTCGGACTCATGGGGCCGATCGCGCGCCGTATGTGGCGCCGAAGCGGGTTTCTTCCCCAATGAGCGATCTGTATGACGGGCCCGCGACGGTCAGCGTCAGAGGTGTCGAGCGGACGGTGCGAGTGCAGCTTTGCGGCCGCCTCGACCCCATCGACGGCCGATACCATTGGCAGGGAACGGTTTACGACGCGCTTCCCGAAGGCACGAAACTGCCCCAGCCGGCGACGCTGTCGGTCGGTGGCAGCAGCGCCGACGCGCGTATCACCGAACGTCCGCCGCAGGGCGGCTATTCGGTGACCGGAGTCGGATCTCCGCCCTTCCCGCTTCCCGAGTTCGCGCTGACGTAGCGGCCGCGGACGGCGATTCCCAGCGTCAGCGCGGCGAACACGCCGCCGGCGATTCCGGATACCAGCAGCGGCAGTGCGCCGTCGCTTCCCCATGCAAACCCCGCCCACAGCCCCGCCGCCAGCACCGCGAAACCGCTGAGCCCTTGGAAGACCCCCTGCGCACTGCCCTGTAACTCCGAGCCGACGAGCGACGACACCCAGGCCTTGCCAACGCCATCCGTGCACCCGGTGAACAGTCCGTACACGCCGATCAGCAGCCACGCCGCCAGCGTGTCGGTCGTCAACCCCAGCCCGGTGTAACCGATCGCGAAGAACACCAGGCCGATGCCGAACACCGCGGGCTTGCCGACTCGGTCGGCGAGTACGCCCGCCGGGAAGCTCGCCACCGCGTACACCGCGTTGTACGTCACGTACGCGAGGATCACCTCGACCACCGAGAAGCCGATTTCGTTGAGCCGCAGCAATAGCAGCGCGTCGGGGAAGTTCACCAGCCCGAACGCGATGACCAGCGCGGCCGCCCGCCAATAGCGGTTCGGCAGATCACGCACCCTCGCGAAGACCGCGCGGCGAGCGCCCGTCGGCGCCTGCGACCGTTTCTCGCGAACCAGGTACACCAACGCCACACTGAGCACGGCGGGCACGACGGCCACCCACAGCAGTGGTGCGATCTGGTGGTTCAGTAGCTCATAGCCGACGAGGCCGAGCAGCGGCCCGACGACGGCACCCAATGTGTCCATCGCCCGGTGGAATCCGAAGACCTTGCCGCGCGACGTCGCATCGATGTCGACGACGAGCAGCGCATCGCGCGGCGCCCCGCGAATTCCCTTGCCCAAGCGGTCGACCACGCGACCGGCCAGCACACCTGCCCATCCGCTGGCGGCTGCCACCATCACCTTGCCGAGTGCTGCCATTCCGTAACCCGTGGCAATCAGCGGCCGCTTCGAATACCGGTCGCCCAGCGGCCCAGCCGCAAGTTTGGTGAGCGACGCCGCGCCCTCGGCCACCCCTTCGACCGCGCCGACGACTGCCGCAGGCGCACCGAGGACACTCGTCAGGTAGATCGGAAGCAGTGGATAAAGCAACTCGCTCGCGGCGTCCTGCAGAAAGGACACGGCCGAAAGGACGCGCACATTGCGGGTCAGCCAGCTGCGCACCTATGCCATGATGCCGTGTCGGCTAGCTCAAGTCCTCGTCGGTGATCGCGGCGAATCCTTTGGCTTGCCCACGGGCCAGCCCGGCACGAACCACGCCGACGATCAACCCCTGGATGGCGGCGGCAATCATGACCTCTTGTAACGAGCGACTCAAATCCTTCGGATCCGGTTCCTCGTCGTCGGGGTTCACGCGCTGCCAGATTTCGGTGAAGATCTTGCCCGCGATCATGCCGCCCAACACGCTGCTGACGATCGTCAAGGGCTTGTAAAACGTCTTAGCCGCACTCACGACGGTTGATGTTCCCGTCGCGTCAATGCCTAAACGTCGCACTAGAACACGTTCTAGTATTGCCGGGTGCGCTTCACCTACGCGGAATCACTGACCCACCCGAAGTACTACATCCCGCTGGCTCAGGCCGCCGAAGCGGCCGGGTTTCACGCGATGACGATCGCCGACAGCGTGGCCTATCCATACGAGTCGGACTCGAAGTATCCGTACACCCCTGACGGGGACCGTGAATTCCTCGACGGCAAGGAGATCGTCGAGACGTTCGTTCTCGCCAGCGCACTGGCCGCCGTCACCACCACACTGCGGTTCGACGTCTACGTCTTGAAGCTCCCGATCCGCCCGCCCGCGTTGACGGCCAAGCAGGCCGGTTCGCTGGCGGCCATGTCCGACAACCGCCTGGCCCTCGGCGTCGGCACCAGTCCGTGGCCGGAGGACTACGAACTCATGGGCGTCCCGTTCGCCAAGCGCGGCAAGCGGATGGATGAGTGCATCGACATCGTCAAGGGGCTGACCACCGGCGAGTACTTCGAGTATCACGGTGACTTCTACGACATTCCGAAGACGAAGATGTCGCCTGCGCCGACGGAACCGATCCCGATCCTCATCGGGGGCCACGCGGACGCCGCGCTGCGTCGCGCCGCGCGCAACGACGGATGGATGCACGGCGGCGGGGATCTGGGCGACCCAGAGGCACTGGACCTCTACATCCGACGGCTCAAGCTTCTTCGCGAGGAAGAGGGTAGAACGGGTCCGTTCGAGATTCACGCCCAGTCGCTGGACGCCTACAAACCCGACGGCATCAAACGCCTCGAGGAGCGCGGGGTCACAAACATCATGGTGGGCTTCCGCATGCCCTATTCCGTTGGACCCGATCCCGAACCACTGGAGAACAAACTGCGCGCGATCGAAAAGTACGGCGAGAAGGTCATTTCAAAGGTCTAGATCGTATGGGGAGGCTGGGGCCTCACTGCATGTGAACGTGGGTTGCCGACAGGAATCGGGTCCTGGCCGGTAGAGCCACAGATGTAGGAGGCCCCAGTGGTAGGTCAGCGTACGAGTGTCGGTTTGGATGTGCACGCACGTTCGGTTGTCGCGTGCGGATTGGACCGGGAAACCGGTGAAGTCGTTGAACGGCGGCTGACACCGGAGCACCGCGAAATCCTGGACTGGATTGGCGACTTGCCGGGTCCGGTGGCGGTGACCTATGAGGCCGGTCCCACCGGATTCTGTCTGGCGCGAGCTCTAGACGCGGCCGGGGTCGAGTGCCAGGTCGCCGCGCCCTCGAAACTGATCCGTCCCGCTGGCGATCGGGTCAAGACCGATGCGCGCGATGCGGCGCATCTGGCTCGGTTGTTACATCTGGGTCAGATCACCGCGGTCGCGATTCCCTCCGCCGATCAGGAAGCGGCTCGTGATCTGGTGCGGGCACGCGAGGACTGCCGCGGCGATTTGATGGCCGCGCGGCACCGGCTATCGAAACTGCTTCTGCGGCAGGGCATCGTGTACTACGGCGGCGCGACCTGGACCAGTCGTCACGAACTGTGGCTGCGCCAGCAGCGCTTCGACAACCGGGCACTGCAGCTGACCTATGACGCGACCTTCGACGCCATGACCTCGTGCGTGGACCGCAGGGAACGGCTGGAGGCAGCGATCGAGGAGATGGCCGCCGACAGTGAGTTCACCCCGGTGGTCCGACGGCTGGGGTGTCTGCGCGGGATCGCCACGCTGACGGCGTTCGGGCTGGCCACCGAGATCGGCGACTGGCACCGGTTGACCGGTCGCACGATCGGCGCCTACCTGGGGCTGGTCCCATCCGAATTCTCCTCCGGTGGCAGTCGGGTGCAGGGCGAGGTAACCAAGACCGGCAACAAGCACGTACGACGCCTGTTGGTCGAAGCGGCGTGGCACCATCGCAGCCCGTATCGGCCGGGTGCGGTGTTGCGGCGTCGGTGGGATCTGGCCTGCCCGGCGGCGCGGGCTCGGGGTCAGGCCGCCAACCGACGCCTGCATCAGCGTTGGGCGAACTTCGATCAACGCAAGAAGCGATCCGTGGTCGCCAACATCGCGGTGGCCAGAGAGCTGGCCGGCTGGTGCTGGTCGTTGGCGGTGCTTGACGGCGAGTAGCCAGCCCATGGCGTCCAGATGACGAACTCGGTGGTGACGGCAAGCGTCTTGGAGTGATCCGCGTCTGTTCTATGAGCAATCACGTTGTCTGGCAACATGATCACGCTCGACTCTAGATGGCGGCCAACTCCGACTCGAAGTCCCGATCCTGCGGTAACCAACCCGCGCATATCAGACTGACAACGCGTCGACACGACACGCTCGACACCACCACGACACTCATCTGGTCAAACGAAGCGGCGGCCACGGCGACGGTCGCGGCCGCCGCTTCACCTTGACCCATTGACAATCAACTCCCCATATCAGAACAGCACCTGTTGCGCTTGCATTCGCGACGTGACGTCGCCGATGAGACTGGTGTCGTACGGGTTGATCGCCAATGGCTGATCGCCGAGTTTCAGTGCGCCGAAGTCGATCCAGATCACGTTCGGGCTCGTAGACAGTTCGAAGAAGTACAGCTTCTCGTTCAGGTCGATGACCGTCCGGTATTCGGTGTTGTAGACACCGAACTCGGCGTACGGGGCGCCGAACGGAACCGACACGTTGCGCATGATGGCCATGATGCTCGCCACCGCCTGCCGGGTATTCGCCGACTCAGGTAGCAGTGCGGCGTAGTACGCAGCGCGCTGGAAGCGGTCAACGGCATTCACGTTTCCCGGCAACGGCATATCACGACTCGGATGCGAAAAGTCCTGCTGGGCAAGCAAACCCAGCTGCTCGTCATAGGTGGGGTCATTGGTCATGATGGTGTACTCACGGCCGTGGTGGATGACGGGCTCGCCGCAGGCGAACTCGATGATCGCCGAGTCCCCGGCGGCGTCCTCGAGCGCGAAGTGCAGGGTGGCCTGCCGTCCGTGCGCCTCGACCATCACTGGCTGGAACTCATCCACCAACGCCAATGCCTCGGCGACGGTGCCCGCCTTGTCGAGCAGGTACTGGCCGAACAATCCCATCTGGATCCCCGGCCGGCCCGCGTCGCGGGCTCCGACGTCGGTTGACTTGAGGTACAGCGCGTGCATTCCGAGCCCTGCCTCGTTGAATCCGTCGACGGCGCCGATGCCGTACACGGTCGTCACCAGGCTGGCGAAGCGGCTGGCCCAACGCAGCGGGTTCTCCGCGACCGCGACGAACTCGCCGACCCTGCCGCCGTCGCGGTCACGCCCTCGCGGGAACGCGACGATCGTCGGCTGTGTCGACTCAGGCCAGTCCATCGTGCGTCCGGCCATGAGATATCTGTCGTCGGTATTCCACAGCACCCGCGTGCACATCGGCCTCGCCACCTCTCGCAAATCCGGCGTTAGCGTCGCACGCCCGGCCCGGGATTCGCGGCAGCACTTGCCCAGCGGATAGGAAAACCTATCCCCCCTACCCCGAAAACTGACTTCGCGGTGATTACCCGGCTGGGCTTCGAAATCCATCATGAATGTCGTCAACAACGACGGAAAGCCACCGCCAAGGTGGTCCGAACGATGGAAATAGGAACAGAGATGTCTACGACAGCACCGACCGGAACCACCACGCCGGCTCCGGAAGAAACAGTGCGGCTGCGCCCCGGCGATCTGCCGATCAAGCTGCTGCCGCAAGCACCGAAGGCCCCCACGACCCGGACGACGCCGAAAGCTCCGAAGATCGGCGAGCCGATGACCACGCGGCTCAAGGCCCTGGTCCCCCTCGGCTCCGACGGTGTGACCGTGCGGCTGAATCCCATCGAAATCCCGGTCGTCGCCAAGGTGACCAACACGATCCGCCAGCGCTACATCGACCTGAACAAGGCCGAGGTCAAGCCGCCGAGCAAATGGGAGTACGCGCGCATCGGCCTGGTCATGCTGCTCGCCTCGATGCCGATCCTCGCGATCTCCGGCGAGGTGTTCGAGCTGGTGTCGCAGGCCACCGTCACCATGGTGACGATCACCCTGGTCGCCGTGCTGGCAACGCTGATCGCCTTCGCGCCGCACCGGATCGACATGATCGTCGGACGCGGACTGATCGCGGGCATGGTGGCGTGCATCGTGTATGACGCAGCCAGGTTGTTCGCGGTGCACGTGCTGGGACTGATGGGCGATTTCATTCTCGTGATGGGTTCGTTCGTCACCGGCGAGCCCGACACCACGGGCAGCGCGGCGGTGGGTTACGTATACCGGTACCTCGGCGATGCCGGCGGGTTGGGCGTCGCCTTCTTCGTCGTCGCCTACGCGATCGGCATCGATCGGTGGAAGAACGTGTACGCGGTGCTCGCTGCGATTGCCTTCGGTGTCTTTCCCACCTGGGCCGGCCTGATGGCCACGGTCGCGCTGGCTCCGCACGGCCAAGAGCGGATGTTCCCGTTGAACACCGCGACGGTGATCATCACCCTGCTCGGGCATGTGATCTTCGGCCTGTTCCTCGGGCTGGCGTTCCTGAAGGCGCCGCGCGGGCAGAACAGCGGATGGCCGTGGCCGCCGCTGACGGAGTCGGCGCTGGCCAAACGGGCCATCCGGTTCAGGAAAAAGGTCATGAATTCGCCGCACTAGGCACGCCGATCCGCGGGCCGTCGAGATTCTCGACGGCCCGCGGTCACATTGGACGGCGCGTTCGGAGACCGAGAGCGGCCTCCCTGGGTGAAAATGCCCCCTAGAGGAGGTCTGCATGTCTTCCCACTTGGAAGTCTTCAAGCCGTCGGGTCGAGAGCTGGTCCCGTTGACCGGTGAACGGGTGACCGTCGGCAAGGCCTCGACCAATGCGGTGGCACTCGAACACGACCCCACCGTGTCCCGGTTGCACGCCATCCTGGAGAACCACGGCTCGGCCTGGTCGATACGCGATGTGGGCAGTCGCAACGGCACCTTCGTCAACGGCGACAAGATCACCGCGGAGCGGGTCCTGCGTTCCGGCGACGAGGTGCGCGTCGGCAAGTCACGCGTGGTGTATCTGGAGACGCGGCAGTCCGGCGCGCCGATCGAGGAAGCGACGATCGTTCCCGACGCCGGCCAACTCCCGCCTCGGCTGACCCGGCGCGAGGTCGACGTGCTCATGGTGCTGTGCCGGCCGCTCGTCTCCGACGACCCGTTTCCCGAACCCGCGTCGGTGCGAAGGATGGCCGGCGAGCTGTACGTGACGGAGGCCGCCGTCAAACAGCACCTGCAGAACCTCTACGACAAGTTCGCCATCCCGACGGAGGGTGACCGTCGGGTCCGTCTTGCCAATGAGGCACTCCGGCGCGGCGCCGTCACCATCGCCCAGTTGCGCGACAGCGGAGGCTAGCTGAAGTCGAGCGCCTCGACCGTCGCCACCGGCCCCTCATGGCTGGGCCGGTCCGCTCCCCCGATCGTGTACACGGTGGTGTCGACGGCGGCGACCACTTCGCCGTGCACCGGGGTGTTGATCGGAGCCTGCGTCGTCCACTTCCCGGTGGAGATGTCGTACATCTCGACCGTGGCGAGCACCCGCGTCGGCTCTTCGCCGCCCACGGCGACGATCCGTCCGTCGACCAGTGCCGCCCCGTAGCTTCCGCGCGGAGTCGGCATGTCGGGCAGCTTCTCCCAGTTGCCGGACTCCGGATCGAACCGTTCGAAAGCCGCGATGTTCTCGTCGGCAGACAGTGCGCGACCGCCCACCGCGTACACGTAGACACCGTCTGACACCGCAGCCAAATGCTCACGCGGCGTTGGCATATCGGCCGCCGACGTCCAAGAGCTGCCGTCGAACACCTCGGTCTGGGTTACGAGCTGCTTGTCGTCCTGCCCTCCGACGACCACGAGCTTGTCGTCGACGACGGCCGCCGACGGCGCGGCCCTGGCGTGTTGGAGGCTCGCCAGTTCCTCCCACTTTCCGTCGCGGAAGGCGAACACCTTGTTCGACGCGTCGGCGACCGTGTCGCTCGCGCCACCAAGGACCACGATCTCGCCGCGGTACGCGGCCGCGGTGGCGTGATGCAGCGGGATCGGCAACGAAGGAAGCGTCTGCCACTCGCCGGTCTTCGGGTCGAAACTCTCGAAGGTATCCAGGGTTTCGGCGTGACCCAGCATGCCGCCGGCGACGTAGATCTTTCCGTCAAGCACCGTCGAGGCCGCCATCAGCCGCGCCGTCGGCGCGTCCGGCAACGGTCGCCATTCGGCTGCCGGTTGCGGCTTACGCGGTGCGAGCTTGAGCGCTTCCGCAGCCGCCGAGACCTGACTGTCCGCGGGACTGGTCGACCCGCCGATCGCGTAGACGGTCTTGCCCACCGCGGCGACCGCCAAGCCGTGCCGACCCGACGCCAGATCGGGCAGCGCCGTCCATGTCGACGTCGTGAGATCCAGCGCCTCCACGCTATTGAGGACCCGCCCCGACGACATGCCACCGGCCGCGACCAATCGCGCGTCGGTGATCGCCACGCCGAAGTCACTGCGCGCCTCCGGAAGCGCGGGCATGGTCGTCCAGGTGTCGGCGACGGGGTCGTAGGCCTCCACAGCCGTCACGTCCGAGGTGCCGGTGCTCCCGCCGACCACGTAAACGAGCCTGCCGTCGGACGCGGCCGCCGACAGTTGGCGCGGGGTCGGGATGGGGGCGCCGAGCTTCCACCCGGTGCCGTCGTATATCTCGGTGGTGTTCAGCAGCTTGCCGGTGGCATCCACTCCGCCGGTGACAACGAGCAAGTCGTCGACGACGGCAGCCGACGCTGCCGCCCGGGGCTGTAACAGTGGCGGCAACTCCACCCAGCGGCTGTTGACCACGCGCCAGACCTTGTCCGTCGCCACCTTCTGGTTCGAACCCTCGGTCCGCCACCCGCCGAGAACGACCGGGGTGTCCTCCCACGTCACGGCCATCGCGCGCTGCACCGGAATGGGCAGGTTCTCGCCTCCCTTCCAGCTGTCGAGGGCAGGGTCGTAACCCTCGTGGGCGGCGCTCACGCGGTTGCCGGCCCCCAAACCGCCGAAGACCCAGATGGTGCCGTCGGCCTCGGTGGCCGCCGCCGCGCCGCGGGCGACGCGCGCATCCGATACCGCTTCCCATTCCGGTTGCATCTCCACCGGCGGCTGCTTCGGAGTGGCTTGCGGTGCCCCGCCGTCGTTGTCGCCGGACGTGAAGATGAAGACGCTCGCGATCACCAGGAGCACCACTGCCGCCGCGGCGCCGGCGACGATCAGAAGCTTTTTCCGATCGCGGTTGCCCGGTGCGCCCGCCGAATCACCCTGCGGGAACGGAGGAGCCGACGCACCCGGCGGACCCGGCGGTGTCGGCGGGACCTGTGCCCACGGCACGTTCCCCAGGCTGACGGAGGTGGTGTGCGCGAACATGTTCGGGTCCGGCGGCGGTGTCGATCCCTTCGGAATGACCGGCGAAGACGCAACGGATTCCGACACCTCAGCCCCAGGACCGGACCTCTCGCCCCCAGAAGGTCCGGAGCTCTCGACGAAGGATCCGGATCTGTCGCCACTGGGCGCCGACCTTTCGGCACTGGGCGCCGACGTTTCGGCCCGGCGGAAATCCCCTGTGAGCGGTAGCGCCTGGGTGCCTCCCGTTGGCTCCAGCTCGCCGCCGGGCTCACTGAGCGCCATCGGGTCTGCCGCCAACCCGTTGTGACGTTGCGCCAACTGCAGCTGGCGACCGAATTCGGCCACCGACACCTGCCGGTCGCCGGGCTCTCGCGACATCGCCTTTTCGATCGCGGCGCAGACATCGGTGGGGATTCCGTGCGGGCGCAGGTCTGGAACGGGCGTCGACGTGATCCGCAGATAATGCGCGATCAGATCCTCGTCGGCCTTGCGCTCGTGCGGCGGGCCTCCGGCGATCAACGCGTAGATCGTGGCGCCGAGCGAGTACACGTCGGCGACGACGGTCGGCGGATTACCGGCCAGCACCTCGGGCGCGGTGTAGGACAGTGTGCCGGTGAAGAATCCGGTCACCGTCTTGTATCCCCCGGCGATGCGCGCAGTACCGAAGTCGCTCAGTTGTGGTTCGCGGTATTCGTTGAAGAGCACGTTCGCGGGTTTGATATCCCGGTGCAAAGTCCCTGTGCGATGCGCGGTCTCGAGCGCCCCACACAATTTGACACCCATGCGCAGCGCCTCGGGCCATGCGATGCGGCCCTCGCGACGCAGCCGCTCCGCCAGCGAACCCTGTGCGTGATAAGGCATCACGATGAAAGGTCTGCCACTGTCGGTGACGCCGACCTGGAGGATGTTCACGATGTTGGGATGGCCCGACAGCGCGCCCATCGCATAACCCTCGCGGAGGAAACGCTCTCGGTCGGCCTCGTCGAGGCCGGACGCGAGGACCTTGATGGCGACGGTTCGTCCCAGGGACTTCTGGAAGCAGCGGTATACGACACCGCTGCCGCCTCGTCCAACCTCGACGGCGTCGTCGAACCCGGCTGCCGCCAGTTCGCGCGCTATCTCGCTGGCCATCTGCCTATCGTCCTCCGGTCAAAATGACGTCATGCGCCAATTGCGGATATTTCCGCTCCACAACGTACCTAGCAATGCCGTCCCGAGCAGGGCATTCATTGTTTCGCCGAGGACACGAAGTTGACCGCCAAAAGGTTCAATGGGCCGACTGCGACTACTCCCACACGATCTCGGACGGCTCCTTGTCCGGGCGCAGGCCGCGCCAGCTCGGTTGCCGCAGCCGATCGTCGGATGTCCGTTCGCTGTACCGCACTTCGCCGACCAATTCCGGGCGGACGAAGGTGACGCCTCTGGCGTCGATTGTGGAGAGGCGGGCGTTGAACGGTGATTCCTCGGTCGCCAGCGGCTCGAGGATGCCTTTGAGTTTGGACAGCTCCTTCTCCGTGAACCCCGTGCCCACCCGACCGACGAACTGCAGGCCGCCCTCAGGATTGTCTGGACTGGGGATACCGAGCATCAGCGCCCCGATACCGCTGGACCGGCCGCCGTCACCCTTGCGCCAGCCGCCGATCACCACTTCCTGGGTGTTCCAGATTTTGTCCTTGATCCACGACTTGGATCGCCGCCCCGGCTGGTAGGTCGCATCCAGCTTCTTCGCGACCACACCCTCCCAGCGATGTTCCCGCGCGTGTTCCAACGCTTCGGGGCCGTCGCCGGGCAACGGATCCGGCACGATCAGGTTGCCGCCGTCGGCCAGCGCCTCGAGCAGGCGACGCCGATCGGAGTACTTGGCCTTCAGCAGTGAGCGCCCGTCGAGGTACAGGATGTCGAACGCCCAGAATTCCACGCGGGTCGACCGCGCGCGGTTCTGCATTTCCGAGAAGCTCGGCACGCCGTGTTTGTCGAGGGCCACCGCCTCGCCGTCGAGGATGACGTGGTGATCGGCGAGATCGGCAGCGAGCGAGGCGAACTGAGGATACTCGCCGGTGACATCGCGGCCGCGGCGTGACCGCACATTGAGTTTGCCGTGATTGGCGTCGACCAGGACTCGGTAGCCGTCCCATTTGCCCTCGAACGCCCACTGCGCCGAGGTCAGCTTCGCGATCGAGCCCTCCGTCGAGAGCATCGGTGCCAGATCGCTGGCCTGTGGGTTGGCCTGTTCCTTCATACGATGCGCCAGCCAATTCTTGCCGTCGGTCTGAATGAGCGCGTATCGGCCGTCGATCTTCTTGCCGTGCAACGTGATTATGACTTCGCCGCCCTTGGCCGGACCGTCTGGAGCGTGGTCACGAAATTTCTCGGTCTCGTAAGTGCCGGTGTCCCAGA
Organism: Mycolicibacterium rhodesiae NBB3; assembly: GCF_000230895.2. Next base: position 3,289,219 of record NC_016604.1, on the reverse strand, counting down.
TGACCACCTTGCCGCCGCCGTACTCGCCCTTCGGGATTTCACCCTCGAAGCTTCCGTACTCGAACGGATGATCCTCGGTGTGCACGGCCAGGTGGTTGACCGACGGTGTATCGGGCAGGTTCTTCGGGACCGCCCATGACACCAGCACGCCGTTGCGCTCCAGCCGGAAGTCGTAGTGCAGCCGACGCGCGTGATGCTCCTGGATGACGAAGAAGTCGTCGTTGCCCGGCGTGGGCGCGACGTGCGGTACCGGCTCAGGTGTCTTACCGGCGTCGCGCATGCTGCGGTAGGTGGTGAGCGCGTCAGCCACGGGGGCGTCGGTGTCCATCTGAGCCAGCAGGTCACCGTCGCGTTCAACGCGTTCCAGCACCTCGTCGAAGCGAAGGTGCCGCAGCTCGGGATCCTCGATCTCATCCCAGGTGCGGGGCGCGGCGACGGTCGGCTCGTCCCGGCCCCGCAGCGAATACGGCGCGATCGTGGTCTTGTTCCCGTTGTTCTGGCTCCAGTCCAGGAACACCTTGCCTGCGCGAAGGCTTTTCGTCATCGTCGCGGTGACCCGTTTGGGCATCGCCTGCTCCAGCTGCTGCGCCACCCGTTTCGCGAGCACCGACGCGCCTCGCGAACTGATCGGCTCGTCCAGTGGCACATACAGGTGCAGCCCCTTGCTCCCGCTGGTCAGTGGGAAGGTAGTCAGTCCCATGCCGGCGATCAGTTCACGTACCTCGTGAGCGACCTCGCACAGCTGCCGGAATGTCACGCCTTCACCGGGATCCAGGTCGAACACCACCCGTGTGGCCGGCCCCGGCGTCTGTTCGGCTCCTTCGTCTCTGGTCCATGTGCTGACGAATCGCCACTGCGGCACGTGCACTTCCAATGACGCCTGCTGCGCAATCCACGCCAGTCCCTCGGCGCTATTGATGATCGGATATGTGGTGGTCCCCGACTTGTGCGCGATCGAGCCCCGCTCGAGCCAGTCGGGTGCCGACGAGGCCAACTGCTTCTCGAAGAACGATGGCTCGTCAACACCGTTGGGCCAGCGTTTACGGGTGACCGCTCGGCCCGCGATGTGGGGCACCATCACCTCGGCGATGCGGACGTAGTAGTCGAAGACTTCTTGTTTCGTGACGGCCTTCGGCCGCAATTCCGTCGCTGGGTACAGCACCTTATCCGGGTTGGTCAGTTTCACCCGACCGAACTGATCCACCACCACACGGTATTACCCCGGGTAGCCTGGCTGTATGACGAGAATCTTCGCGGCGTGCCTGCTCGCGGCTGCTGCCGTCGTCGCGGCAGCGCCTCCCGCAGGTGCCGATCCGCAAGATCTTCTCCCCTACTGCTCCGGCGATCAGACGCCGATGGACAACAATTGCCGGCCGATGGCCCACCAAGAGTTCACCCACAACGGAAGCGGCCTCACCCCGAACGTGCCGATCGGGCTGAACCCCACGAATCCCGCGGTCGTCGGCTAGCAAGTTTGGTGACCCGACCCTCTAGGCGGCGTTAGGTTCCGGTCCACCCGGTTCATGCGGGTTGTCCTTTGACGGTTCGTAGTCGGGTGGCCCGTACAGCCATTCCTCGTCGAACCATTCGTTTTCCGACGGTTGGCCACCGTATGAGGTTTCGTCATCTGCCCCGTTGGCCGATTCGCCCACCACCATTTCAACGGGCGGTTCGTCGTTGGGTGGGCGGAGTCGTTCGGGGCGGTGGTAGTTGTTGACGCGGGATTGGCCGGTGTCGAGGTGCTCTGGCGGAATCCATTCGACGTCGTTGTCGGCGTTGATCCGCGTCGTCCACCCGTCCGGCCCGACCATGCGATTGTCCGGGCCGCAGGCCAGCCCGAGTTCGTCGACGTTGGTCTGCCCGTCATCGGCCCAGTCCTTGGCAGCGTGATGCACCTGACTGCCATAGGCAGGCACGGTGCAGCCCGGTTTGGTGCAGCCCCCATCGCGCGCGATGAGCATGATCCGCTGCGCCGGCGAGGCGACGCGGCGGGCGCGGAACAGATCCAGCGCCGATCCGGTGGCCCCGTCGAACACTGCAAGGTAGTGATTGGCGTGAGCAGCCATCCGGATCACGTCCTTGATCGGGATCACCGAGCCGCCGCCGGTGATCCCGACCCCGGCACGGGATTCGAGGTCCTGCAACGTGGTGCGGATGATGATCGAGGTCGGCAATCCGTTGTGCTGGCCCAGCTCACCACTTTCCAGCACACTGCGCCCGACCGCGACGAGCGCATCGTGCTGACGCTGCGCCAGACTACGGTGGTCGTTGTCGATTTGTTCCTGCGTCGGAGTTCCTGAGACACAGGGGATCTCGTCCGCAGGGTTACACATTCCCGGCGCGGCCCACTTGGCAAAAATCGCCTCGTAGATCGCCCACGCCTCGGGAGTGAGGTTTCCCTTGAGCGGGGTCATCTTGTCGCGTCCCTGCGGCCCCTTCGATACCCCGCGTCGGCGTGCACGTTCGGTGTCATCGGGTTCGGGGCCGTCCTGGTCGAGCATGAAGATTGCGCGCTCGGCATAGTCTTTAAGTTCTTTGGGCCCCACACCGGTGGCGACGTACACCCAGTCAGCCTCGATCACCGCGCGCGACGCGGTATCGACGAACCCTGGGATTCGGTCCATCGCCTCGCGGATCTTTTCCACGTGCTCGCCGTTGATCAGCCCATTCGCTTGGGCGGCAGCGGTGCACGGCAACAGCGGGTCGAGCGGTTCACCGGTCAGAGATCGTCGCGGACCCAACTGTGCGGCCTCATCCAGGCGTCGGCCGGCCTCGGATGTCGAGATTCGCCATCGGATCGCCAACACCTGTCGCCACGACTTGGCGCCCATCTCTTTGGCGGTCGTCTCGCACTGCAACCGCGCCAGTAAGCGGTGGCTCTGCGCGGGCAACTGGCACCACAACATGTCGAGGTCATCGAGCGCGCTGACCAACTCGCGTGTGGTGAGTGCATCGATCGACAGTGCGGCCAACTCGTCGTGCGCAACACGCAGTGCGGCTATCGCCGCCGCTACCGCTTCCGCACCCATGACTAGAACATATGTTCGATCTCTAAGAACTCTCTAGAAGAAATTCGAAGAGTTTCATGAGGGTGCCGACGAGATCGACGCAACGTGAAACTGTTGTGACGCAAGTGATTCGGCTACTCGTCGAACGACAGCGCTTCGAACGGCTCGGTGGGCGTCTCGGCGATAGCCACCTTCGCCGCCGAGTCGGTGGGGATCGCGTCGCCGTGCAATGCGGCGAGTGCGGCATTGGTGCCCACGTCGCGTCCCGCCCGCTCGCTCAGCAGCCAACGGACCTCAAGCAGATCGCAATAAGCCTGGATCGGCGTGCCCTTGTTGCCGACGACATCGTGGGCCAGCTGCTCGTACGGGGTCAGCACCTCGATCACCCACAACCTGGCTGCGGTCCGCTCGTCGATATCGTGGCCCTCTTCCCGGCATAGCTGCGCCTGGTATGCCTGCAGGTCGCCGAGCAGGATGCGCGCCTGCCCCTCTCCCACATCCAGTCCGGTGAGCTGCTCCAGACGTTGCGCGTGATAGCGCCGATCACCAACGGCGACATGAAGTTTCAATTCACCGGACTCGACCGGCTGCAGCGACACCTCGTCCACGGCGAAGCCGAGCTCGTTGAGACGGCGCACCGTGCCCTCGACCCGATAACGGTCGGTGAAGCCGAAGACGGGCTCGGCGTGCAACGCGTCCCACAACGTCTCGTACCGTGCCCTGGTCTGTTCGGCTTCGGCAATGAGCACGTCCTCCAACGCCGATCGTCCGAGCCGCTCGGCGAGGTCTGTCATACCCATCGCGACGTTCTCCACCATGATCTCGAGGTCGTGTTCGCGCTGCCCGCGGCTCAAAACCGGGTGCACTTCGGATGTTTCGGCGTCGACGAGCCACGCCTGCAGCAGCTGGCCGTCGCGGGAGAAAAGCGTGTTCGCCAGCGAGCAGTCGCCCCAGAAGACACCGTGCCGGTGCAACTCCACCAGCAGGCCGGCCATCGCGTCCAGCAGCCGCGCTCGGTGCTTCGGCTGGTCGGAGGGGAGTCGCATGAACAACCGCCGATACTGCCAAGACCCGTCGAGGAAACGGGTGACGAGGATCGCGGTGTCGAACTCGGGCTGCAGCACCACCCCCGCGGGGCGGACCGCGGGCAGACCCATCTCCTCCAGGCGTCGCAGCACCTCGTATTCCTTGACCGCGATGCGGGGAGGCATGTCCTTGACCGCCCATAGTGCGCCGTCGGCGTCGACGAACTTCACCAGGTGCCGGCTGGGGCCAACAGCGATGTCACGCAGCGGGACGTCGGGAACGGACCACTGATCCAGAGACCTGTCCCACGGCAGCCCCAGCAGACCCGGAGTCGGTGTCCGGAGCCGGAACTCCGGTGCTCTCATGCTAATTCAGACGCTCACCCGACTGCGGGTGGAACAGGTGCACCACTCCGTCGGGATGCTTGCGCAGTTTGACCGAGTCGGCGAGCTTGGGCGCGGTGCGCGGGTTGCACCGCGCGACCAGTTCGACGCCGGATCCCGCGTGCGTGTAGACGTACGCCTCGCTACCGAGATCCTCGACGAGGTCGACGACGACGTCGACACCGCCGGAGTCGGTGAGCTCGAACTGTTCGGGCCGGATGCCGATGGTGACCTCGGACAGCCCTGCCTCGCTGATCTTGCCGATCTCGGCGCGCTCCAATTCCAGTGTGGAGTCACCGATCTTGACCCCGTCGGGCGCGACGGGCAGCGTCACGAGATTCATGGCAGGCGATCCGATGAAGCCCGCGACGAACGCGTTGGCCGGACGATCGTACAGCTCGTTCGGGGAGGCGAACTGCTGCAGCTTGCCGAACCGCAGCACCGCAACCCGGTCGCCCATCGTCATCGCCTCGACCTGGTCGTGGGTCACGTAGACGGTTGTGGTGCCGAGACGCCTTTGCAGCGCCGCGATCTGGGTGCGGGTCTGCACGCGCAGCTTGGCGTCGAGGTTGCTCAGCGGCTCGTCCATGCAGAACACCTGTGGCTCGCGCACAATCGCGCGGCCCATCGCGACACGCTGCCGCTGGCCACCGGAAAGCTTGGCGGGCTTGCGGTCCAGGAACTCGGTGAGGTCGAGGATCTTGGCTGCCTCTTCGACCTTCTTGCGTCGCTGCTCAGCGGAGACGCCGCGCAACTTCAACGCGAAACCCATGTTCTCCGCGACCGTCTTGTTCGGGTACAGCGCGTAATTCTGGAACACCATCGCGATGTCGCGGTCCTTGGACGGCACGCCGACCATGTTCTTGCCGCCGATCGCGATGGTTCCCTCGTCGATGTCCTCGAGCCCGGCCAGCATGCGCAGCGCCGTGCTCTTTCCGGAGCCAGACGGTCCGACCAGAACGACGAACTCGCCATCTTGGATGTCGAGGTTGAGCGAGTCGACCGCGAGCTTGTCCGAGCCCTCGTAAATGCAGGTCGCGTTGGTGTAGGTGATCGATGCCATTGGTTGCTCCTATTTGATTGCGCCGAAGGAAAGTCCACGGACAAGCTTGTTCTGTGCGAACCACCCGCAGAGGATCACGGGAAGGGCGGCCATCGTCGCGGCTGCGGACAACACGGCCCAGTACTGACCCTCACCGGCGATGAACCCGACGAGGTAAACGGGCATGGTCTGGGCATTGACCGCGGTCAGGTTCACCGCGAAAAAGAACTCGTTCCAGGCGAAGATCACACAGATCAACGCCGTGGCCGCGATGCCCGGTGACACCAACGGGAGGATGACCTCGCGAACCGACCGCCACAGGCTGGCGCCGTCGAGGCTGGCAGCTTCGAGCAGTTCGCCGGGTACCTCGAGGAAGAACGACCGCATCATCCACACTGCGATCGGCAGGTTCATCGATGTGTACAGGATGACCAGCGCCCAGATGTTGTCCAGTAGACCGATGTTGGACACGATCACATACAACGGCAGGATCGCCGCGACGATGGGCAGCATCTTGGTGCTCATGAAGAAGAACAGCGCATCCTGCGTCTTGCGCACCGGCCGCAACGACAACGCGAACGCGGCGGGCGTGCCGAGGAGCAGCACCAGAAGTGTCGAAATGGCCGTGGCCCAAACGGAGTTCAGCATGGCGGGCCCGATACCTTGATCGAACACCTTCCCGTACTGATCCAGGGTCGGGGTGAAGAACAGCGTCGGCGGACTGGTCGCCGCATCGCCCTCTTGTTTGAATGACGTCAACACCATCCAGAACACCGGGAAGAAGAACCCGAGTCCGACCAGCCAGGCCACCGCGCCCCAGGCATCGAACTTCCGGGACTTCTTCTTCGGCGCGACCGCCGAATCCTCCACCGCAGTGGACTTTTCCGTTGTTGTCGTCATCACGCCGCCTCTTCCTTGCCGGAGAATGATTTGAAGATCAACCGAAGCGCGAAGCTGGCGATGACCATCGTAAAGATCACCACCACCACGGCGTAGGCCGCCGCCTGCCCCATGTCGAAGCCAAGGAACGCTCGCTGATAGATGTAGAACGGCAGGTTCGCACTCGCGATACCCGGCCCGCCCTGGGTCATCATGTAGATGGCGTCGAACGTGTTGACCAAATAGATCGCGCCGAGCACCACACCCAGTTCGATGAAGCGCCGAAGGTGGGGCAGCGTCAACTCCCGGAAGAGTTGGAACGCGCCCGCACCGTCGACTCGACCGGCCTCCAGGATGTCGCGAGGCATCGACTGGAGGCCGGCGAGGATCAACAGCATCATGAACGGCGTCCACTGCCAGATCAGTTCGACCATCACCATCGTCAACGGAAACTGACCGATCCAGTCCACCGGTCCGATGCCGACGAGCGACAGCACCCAGTTCAGGATGCCGTTCGTCGGATCGAGGATCGTGGTCTTCCAGATCAGTGCCGCTGCAACGGGTGTCACGAGAAACGGGGTGATCAGCAGGGTCCGGACGATGCCGCGTCCCAGGAACGCGCGATCCAGCAGTAGTGCCAGCAGCAGGCCGAGGAACGCCGAGATCAACACGACCCCGACGATCAGGACAACCGTGTTGAAGGCCACGGTCCAGAACTGACTGTCCTTCGCGACGGCGATGTAGTTGTTCAGACCGACGAATTGGCGTGAGCCCGGCCGTACCAGGTTCCAGGACAGCGTCGAGTAGTACAGCGTGAAGAGGAACGGGATCTGCGTGACGACGATCATGAAGATGAGCGCAGGGAGTAGCGGTCCGCGCCTGCGCCAGCCTTCGGCACGGCTCACCCCGACTCCCTGCGCCTCCCGGATCTTTCGGACTCGTTCAGCGACGGCGTCCTGACTGGTGTCAGCGTTAAGGTCAGCGGTTAGCGAAGATGAAGTCATCACTTCTCCTGATATGTCCGGCCGACGACCTCGGCGTATTCCTGTGCTTGGGAGAGCGCGTCATCCACCGACTTCTGCCCGGCGATCGCTGCGCTGATCTGCTGACTCACTCTCGTTCCGAGGTCCTGGAACTCAGGGATGCCGACGAACTGCACTCCCGTGTATGGAACCGGTTGCACCGTGGGCTTGTTCGGTGTCGCGTTCTCGATCGACCGAAGCGTCAGCGGCCCGTAGGACTGGGAGATCGCCTCGTACTCAGGCAGATCGGTGTACGTCGATGTCCTGCTTCCCGGTGGGACACGAGCCCATCCGAGCTTCTCACCGACCAACTTCATGTAGTCCTTGCTCGTCATCCACGAGATGAACTTCCAGGCACCTTCGGGATTCTTGGCGTGCTTTGGAATTCCGAGAGCCCAGGTATACAGCCAGCCCGAGTCCGGCTTCTCGACGATCGGCGCCGGCAGGTAGCCGATCTTGCCGACGAGGTCCGGGTAGGTCTGGGGGTCCTCAAGTACCGAGACGGCCGACGTCGCGTCGTACCACATCGCCGTCTGGCCCTGGCCGAAGAGGTTTGCGCACTCCTGGAATCCGGTCGACGAAGCGCCGAGTTCACCGGCGTCGTTGATGAGGTCGACGTAGAAGTTGACGGCCTTGCTCACCTCGGGGCTGTCGAGTTGCGCGTTCCATTGCTCATCGAACCAGCGTCCACCGAATGTGTTGATGACGGTGTCCAGCGGCGCCAGCACCTCACCCCAGCCGGGCTTGCCGCGCAGGCAGATTCCCGCATCGGCGGCATTCTTTTCCTTGATCGTCCTGGCCCATTCCGCGACCTCCTGCCACTGCGGCTGGTAGTCCGGATCCGGGTTGACCTTGATACCGGCCTGCTCGAACAGATCCTTGCGGTACATCAAGAACGACGATTCGCCGTAGAACGGAACCGCATACATGTTGCCCTCGTACGACAGCGACTCCCGCAACGAGGGGATGAAGTCGTCCTGGTCGTAGCCCGGGGTGTTCTTGGCGAACTCCGAAAGGTTCATCAGCCAGCCATCTTTGGCCCACTGCGGCGTCTCGAAGTTGCTGATCATCACCACGTCGAATTCACTGCCGCCCATCGCTGTCGACATGGTGATCTTGGCGCGCGCCTGGTTCTCCGACAGCGTGATGAACTTCAGCTTGGTACCGGGGTTCTCCCTTTCGAACTCCGTCGACAGCTTCTGCGCGTCCGTCATCTGCGAGTTGGACACGAGCGCGATCGTCACCTGGTTCTCTGAGGCACCAAGGCTGCCGGCACCGGCGCATCCCGCCGTCAACGTCAGACTGGCCGTCGCCGCCATTGCGGCCAATCGTTTTAGCGCTTTCACCATCACTTCACCTTTCATTGCGCCAACAGCCAACGGGCACAATCGATGTCACAGACCAACAGTTTGGCCAGATTTCCGCGCAGTGCGCCGAGCGTGGCGGAATATTTGGTTGCGCCGCCGGAGATCAGGATCGTCTTCTGACAGGCACGAATGTCTTCGAGCGGGACGGACACCGCGCGCTGCTGCAACTCGGTGTCGACGGCCGCGCCCTCCGCATCGAAGAATCGACCACCGATCTCCCCGACTGCGCCGAGCGAGATCAGTTCATCCAGCATGCGGATGTCGAGATAGCTGCCTTCGAACAGCGTCGTGGACGTCGAGACAGCGCCAACTCCGAACAGCATGACGTCTGCACGCCTGCCGGCCTCGAGCGTCCGTGAGATCACCGAGTCGCTGCGCATCGAGGCGACGGTCGCGGCGTCCGCATACAGCGGCGCCGGCAGCCGGATCGTGGTGGCGCGCAGGATGTCCGCGCAGCGACTGAGGATGACCTCGGTGCCGGTTTGGTATGCCGCCGACGACATGGCGCCGTCGAGTTGCACCACCGCCCGGCAACTGGCCACGCCCGGGGTCAGCGCGGTGGCCACCGCGACCTGCTCAGGACCCCAGGTGAATCCGAGCACGTCCTCCGGCGCGAGCCGGCGCATCAACAGCGCGGCCGCGGCGCGGCCCACGCTCGCGAACGCCGCGGGCCGTCCCGGAGAGCCGACGTCGACACCGTGTCCGGCCACGACCGCTTCGGTGAGTCCATACCGCCATTCGAGTTCACGCTCCTCGTCGGCATGCAGATCGTCACTCATGTCCGGCGGCACGACGACCTCGATGCGCACTAGTCCCTTGGCTTTGGCGCGAGCCACCAGTCGACCCGCCGTCGGGCGGGAGACCCCGAGGCGGGAGGCGATCTCGGCCTGGGTCAGGCCGTCGAGGTAGTACAGCGTCGCCGCTCGAAGCGCCAGACGCAGGTCTTCAGGCGTTGAGACGCGGCTCTGTCCGGAAACCTCGCCGTTCGACGTCGATGTCGTCACGGATGCCGCCCACTTTCCCTCAACCGCGTGAGCATTTGCTCAGGGGTGCGAGTAGATGCTCACAAACGCTAACATGGGGACTGTGACGCACACAACACTTTCGGCAGATACCCGGATGCGGGCCGCCGTACTCGTCGAGCAGGGGCGCGTCGAGATGGAGCAGCGCCCGGTGCCCGCTCCCGACCCGGGTGACGTGCTGATACGCGTCTCATCAGTGGGCGTCTGCGGCTCGGATACGCACTACTACCGCCACGGCCGGGTGGGCGGCTTCGTCGTGGACGCGCCTCTGGTCCTCGGACACGAGGCGGCCGGCACGATCGTCGGCGTCGGCGCATCGGTCGATCCCTCGAGGATCGGCCAGCGGGTGTCGATCGAACCGCAACGACCGGACCCCGACAGCGAGGAAACCCGGCGCGGCCACTACAACCTGTGTCCACACATGCGGTTCTTCGCGACCCCACCGGTGGACGGCGCGCTCTGCGACTACGTGACCATCGGCGCCGAGTTCGCGCACCCGGTGCCGGATTCGATGTCCGACGACGCCGCCGCACTCTGCGAGCCGTTGTCCGTCGGCATCGCCGCGGTCCGCAAGGCTGAACTCGACGGTCCGGGGCGAACGGTGCTCATCGCCGGTGCCGGACCGATCGGCATCGTCCTGGCCCAACTGGCTCGCGCCTATGGGGCGACAGAGATCGTCGTGAGCGATCCGGATCCGACCCGTCGCGACCGCGCCATGACGTTCGGTGCCACGGCGGTCATCGATCCCACGGTCTCCGAGATCGCCGACCTCGGAGTCGATGCGTTCATCGATGCCTCGGGAGCAGCGGCGGCCGTCGCCGCAGGCATCCGCGCGGTTCGGTCGGCCGGCCGGGTCGTCCTGGTCGGTTCGGGTGCCGAGACGATGGAGCTGCCGACGCAGCTGATTCAGAACCGGGAGCTGGTGCTGACGGGGGTATTCCGATATGCCGACACCTGGCCGACGGCGATCGCACTGGTGGAGTCCGGTCGCGTCGATCTCGACGCCATGGTGACTGCGCGGTTCCCGTTGGAGAAAGCCGCCGAGGCCCTGGACTCAGACAAGATCCCGGGTAGCGTCAAGTCGGTGGTGACCGTGTCATGACGCTCAGCAGGCCGAGCTATGACCGCGACGAGATCGGCGTCGGCATAGTCCATTTCGGGGTCGGCGGATTCCACCGGGCCCACCAGGCGATGTACATCGACCGGCTCCTGGAGATGGGTCTCGCGAGGGAGTGGGGCATCTGCGGGGTCGGTGTCATGCCCGGCGACCGCAAGATGGCCGACGTGATGGCCGCACAGGACGGGCTCTACACGCTGGTGCTCGAAAATCCCGACGGCACGCGCGATGCCCGGGTGATCGGATCGATCGTCGACTACCGCTATGCACCCGACGACCCCGAATCCGTGATCGATCTACTCGCGCAGCCGAGCACCCGCATCATCTCGCTGACCATCACCGAGGGCGGCTACAACATCGACCACCTCAACGAGGGTGTCCACGTCTTCGGGCTCGTCGCATCGGCGCTGGCGCGTCGCCGCGAACGCGGTGTCCCCTCCCCGACGATCGTGTCCTGCGACAACATCGAAGGCAACGGTGAGGTCGCGCGCCATGCGTTCACCACCTACGCCGAGCGGCTGCACCCCGGTCTCGGCGAATGGATGAGCGCCAACACCAAGTTCCCCAACTCGATGGTGGACCGCATCACCCCGGTCACGACGCCCGATGTGATCGCTGTCGTCAAGGACGAATTCGGCATCGATGACCAGTGGCCGGTGGTCGCTGAACCGTTCACATCGTGGGTGCTCGAGGACGACTTCTCCGATGGCAGGCCGCCGCTGGAGAAGGTTGGCGTGCTGATGGTCGATGACGTCACGCCGTACGAGTTGATGAAGCTGCGGCTGCTGAACGCGAGCCACCAAAGCCTGTGCTACTTCGCGTATCTGGCGGGCTATCGGCTGGTGCACGATGCAGCGGGCGACCCGCTCTTCGCAGAGTTCCTGCAGGCGTACATGGATGACGAAGCCACCCCGACCCTGATGCCGGTGCCGGGTATCGACCTGCCGGACTACAAGCGCACGTTGATCGATCGATTCGCGAATCCAGGCGTCAGGGACACCATCGTGCGGCTGTGTTTCGGCTCCTCGGACCGTATTCCCAAGTGGCTGCTTCCGGTGATCAGAGAGAACCTGAAAACTGATGCACCCGTGCGGCTATCGGCTGCGACGGTGGCCAGCTGGGCACGCTATGCCGAAGGTGTCGACGAGCAGGGCGAACGGATCGACGTCCAGGACCAGCTCGCCGACACGCTGGTGCCGCTCGCGAAGTCGCAACGCGAGAACCCGACCGCGTTCATCGAGAACACCGCGGTCTTCGGCGATCTCGCGAACCAGTCCCGATTTGTCGATGCATACCTGTGGGCGCTCGATTCTCTGCACCGTGACGGCGCCCGCGCGACGCTAGAAGCCCTGCTGCACAAGGACACCCCATGAGAGCGCTGGTGATCGGCGAGGCCCTCATCGACATCGTCGAGCGCGACGACCAGGTGAGCGGTGAGCATGTCGGCGGCAGTCCGCTCAACGTCGCGGTCGGCCTGGCCCGGTTGGGCCGGGGAGTCGACTTCCTCACCCACATCGGCACCGACGCACGCGGACGACGCATCGTCGAATATGTCGAAAGTGCTGGAGTGCAATTGGTTTCTGGCAGCAAGACCGCCGACCGTACCCCGACCGCCGTCGCGACGCTCGACGAAAGCGGCTCCGCACAGTACGCATTCGACATCGAGTGGGAGCTCACGGGGACTCCCGAGGTGACGCCGCCACTCGTCGCGCACACCGGATCGATCGCGTCCTGGCTCGAGCCGGGCTGCCGCGCCACTGCCGCACTGCTGGACACGTACCACCCGTCGGCGACGATCACGTTCGACCCGAACATACGTCGACCGCTGATCGAAGACGGCGATTCCACGAGGGGACGCATCGACCGTCTTCTCGAGAAGTGCGACGTGGTCAAGGCCAGCGACGAGGACTTGCGCTGGATCGACCCGAATCGCTCGGCCAAGCAGATCGCGCGGACGTGGCTGAGCCTGGGCCCGTCGATCGTCGCGGTGACCATGGGCGATCGCGGCGCGTTCGCGACGTGTGAAGCGGGGACGGTGCGGATCGCAGCGCTCCCCGTCGATGTGGTCGACACGGTCGGCGCGGGCGATGCGTTCATGACGGGTCTGATCGACGCGCTGTGGGCTATCGATCTGCTGGGTGCGGCGCGACGCTCCGACCTGCGCGGCATCGGTCTCGACGCGCTGAACTCGGTGGTCCAGACGGCCGCGGTGTCGTCAGCGCTGACGGTCGGCCGAGCGGGTGCTGACCTGCCCGATCGCGCAACACGCGACGCCGCAGCGGTGAGCTCGGGCCTACGGCTGTCCCAACCCGGCTAACGTGGGCTTATGCGTTCCATTTGGAAGGGTTCAATCGCCTTCGGCCTGGTGAACGTCCCGGTCAAGGTGTACAGCGCCACCGAAGACCACGACGTCAAGTTCCACCAGGTACATGAGAAGGACAACGGACGCATCCGCTACAAGCGGGTCTGCGAGGTGTGCGGCGAGGTCGTGGAGTTCCGTGACATCGCCAAGGCCTACGAATCCGATGACGGTCAGACGGTGATCATCACCGACGAGGACATCGCGACGCTGCCCGAAGAGCGCAGCCGCGAGATCGATGTTCTGGAGTTCGTGCCGGCCAGTGACATCGATCCGATGATGTACGACAAGAGTTACTTCCTCGAACCAGAGGGCAAGTCGACGAAATCGTATGTGCTGCTGACCAAGACGCTCAAGGAGACCGACCGCGTCGCGATCGTGCACTTCGCGCTGCGCAACAAGACCAGGCTGGCCGCGCTTCGGGTGCAGGACTTCTCCAAGCGCGACGTGATGGTCATCCAGACGCTGCTGTGGCCGGACGAGATCCGCGATCCCGACTTTCCCTCGCTCGACGCGAAGATCGACATCAAACCGGCCGAGTTGAAGATGGCGAACCAAGTGGTGGAGTCGATGACCGACGACTTCAACCCGGACCGCTATCACGACGACTATCAGGAACAGTTGCACGAGCTCATCCAGGCGAAACTGGAAGGTGGCGAAGCGTTTACCACCGAAGAGCAGCCGAAGGAGCTCGACGAGACCGAGGACGTCTCGGATCTGCTTGCCAAGCTCGAGGCCAGCGTCAAGGCCCGCCGCGAGGGCGGCGGTTCGAGCAAGCCGGCCAAGAAGGAGACACCGGCGAAGAAGGGCGCCAAGAAGGCACCCGCGAAGAAAGCGGCGAAGAAAGCACCCGCCAAGAAAGCTGCCAAGAAGACCGCTGCGAAGAAGTAGCCCGTCAGTTCAGCAGTTCCGTCCGCAGCAGCAGTCGGGGCAGCGCAAGCGCCAGCCAGCTCTCGTACTGCTCCGGTGTCCATCCCATCTCAACTGTGAAGACCGTGTACAACCACGGCGCCTGCACGGTGAACATCACATCGGTCGCTTTTTCCTCGGATAAGCCGGGCTGCAACGACTTTGGCCCTAGCTGCGAGATCCAGAAGGCGCAGCCCGCACGGATCTCGCCAAAGAGCCTCGTGCGCAACTCCTCGATGCCGGGGTCGGTGGGCGCTACCTGCTCCATGACACGCATCAACGGAGCGACCCTCTCGTGCATCTCACGGACGAACCTTGCCGCCATCTGGAACTGCGCGTGGTGGTCGGATATGTCGGCCAGCACGGGCGCGCGTTGGATCAGTGGAGTTTCGTCGTAGTCACCCAGCACAGCGACCTCGATAGCGCGGAAGAGCACCGCAGCCTTCGAACCATAGGTCGCGTAGATCGTCTGCGCAGATACGTCAGACGTGGCGGCGATCTGGTCGATCGTCGTCGCAGCGAAGCCCTGCTCCACGAACAACGGTGTCGCGGCCTCGATCACGCTGCGCTGCCGAGCCTCGGCGTCGGCACGTCGCCGACTGTTGTCGTACCTCCGACGCGGCTTGGCGCCAGACGTCGTTGACATCACCTCACCACTTCCCTATAGTTAACTCTATCCAATAGAGTCAGCTATATTGAATATAGCATGGAGGTTGTGATGGCGACCATTCCTGCCCCACTCGCGAGGACCGTCGAACGCATTCGGCATCAGGTGGGTCGTGTGCACCTGCGGCTTGTACCGGCACCGGTGTCGATGATCGAGTTGATCCTGGGCGCCTGGGTGTCACAGGCGATTCAGGCAGCGGCGCAACTGCGTGTCGCCGACGCCCTGGCTTCCGGCCCGCTTCCACTGGAGGAGTTGGCGCGCCGCGTGGGGGCCGACCCAGAAGCGCTCGGTCGGCTACTGCGCGCCTTGATCAGCCGCGGCATCTTCCGCCAGGACCGTCGCGGCCGCTACGCCCTCAACGCGCTCGCCGACACCCTGCGGTCGGACTCGCCGGTGTCGATGGCGGCGGCGGCGAAGTTTTACGGCTCGCCGCAGCACCGCGAACACTGGAGCATGCTGGTGGACTCGATCCGGTCGGGCCGGGCCAGCATCCCGGTGCTGCGCGGCAAGGAGTTCTTCGAGTACCTCGACGACGAGCCCGAACTCGCGCAACTCTTCAACGACACGATGACGAACATCTCCGATATGGCGCAGGAATCCGTCGTGACCGCGTACCCGTTCACCAACGAGACGATCGTCGACGTCGGCGGCGGGCACGGAAGGCTGCTGGCCGCGGTGCTTGCCGCCAACCCGGATGCGCAAGGCGTGCTCTACGACCTACCGCAGGTGGTCGCGAATGCGCCTGCCCTGCTGGAAAGAACCGGCGTCGCGTCCCGCGTCCATGTGGAAGGCGGGTCGTTTTTCGAGAAAGTGCCCGCCGGTGGCGATGTCTACCTTCTGAAACTCGTGATCCACGACTGGCCCGACGACGAGGCGGTGACAATCCTGCGTAACGTCCGCGATGCCGCCGGCCCGGGGTCAAGAGTTGTCTTGGTAGAGGGCGTGATTCCCGACCACGACCGTGACTTCATCGGTAAGTGGGTCGATCTCGAGATGCTTCTCGGCGCAAACGGCCGGGAACGCAGAGCCGTCGAGTACCGCGAGCTGCTGAGGCGAAGTGGCCTCGAAATGACACGCGTCGTGCAGACGGCGTCCCCGTTCAGCCTCATCGAGGCGACGCCAGCTGTGTCTTAGATCGGCGCTCACCATCGCGAGTTCTGCAAAAGGGTCGCGATCCTCGGCTATCCACAGCTCT
Source organism: Mycolicibacterium rhodesiae NBB3 (assembly GCF_000230895.2). The sequence goes on along the minus strand of NC_016604.1, from coordinate 3,273,223 downwards.
GCCGCAGAATTCACCGACGAGGCGGATTCTTGCCGGCCTCTCGGGTCAGCGTCCGGTAGGGCAGAGATGATCGAGCAGCAGAACTGGATCGGTATCCGCGTCCTCGCCGAGCGCGGTCGACGTTCCATCCTGCTTGAGGCGCGTACAGCGCTGGCACGCCGCAGTTGGGCACCGCCGAGAGCTGCCTGATGGTCGTTCCGCGGCCGAATCACGACCCTCACGCAGAACTCGCCGAGAATTAGAACGTGTTTCAGAAATCGCTCACCAGCGCTGCCCGGTCCTGCTACGGTTCGCCCGTCGAGGGAAGGAAGCACACGTGATTCTGGATAGATTTCGCCTGGACGACCACGTCGCAGTGGTGACCGGCGCGGGCCGCGGACTCGGCGCCGCGATGGCGCTGGCATTCGCGGAAGCCGGTGCGGACGTTGTCATTGCGGCTCGTACACAGTCTCAACTCGAAGAGGTCGCCGAACAGGTGAAGGGAGTGGGCCGCAAAGCCCATGTCGTCGTCGCCGACCTCGCCCACCCCGAGGACACGGCGAAGCTCGCGGGTGAGGCCATCGAAGCGTTCGGCAAACTAGACATCGTCGTGAACAACGTCGGTGGCACCATGCCGAACACGCTGCTGACCACCTCCACCAAAGATCTGCGCGACGCGTTCACGTTCAACGTCGCCACCGCGCACGCACTCACCGTCGCGGCCGTCCCGTTGATGCTCGAGCACTCCGGCGGCGGCAGCATCATCAACATCACGTCCACGATGGGCCGCGAAGCAGGCCGTGGTTTCGCCGCCTACGGCACCGCCAAAGCGGCCCTGGCCCACTACACCCGCCTCACCGCGCTGGACCTGTGCCCGCGAATCCGCGTCAATGCGATCGCCCCCGGATCGATCCTCACCTCCGCTCTCGATGTGGTGGCTTCCAACGACGAGCTTCGCCGGCCGATGGAAAAGGTAACGCCCATGCGCAGATTGGGTGAGCCCGAGGACATCGCCGCAGCGGCCGTGTACCTCGCCTCGCCCGCTGGGTCCTATCTCACCGGCAAGACGCTCGAGGTCGACGGCGGCCTCACCTTCCCGAACCTCGACCTGCCCATCCCGGACCTGTGAGGAGTTCTTCTTGAGCATCAGAGTCGCCGCCATCGGCACTGGCAACGTCGGACGTCACGCGCTGACCCAGCTGATCAAGGACCCGCAGTTCGAGCTCACCGGCGTGTGGGTGTCGTCGGAGGCCAAGGCCGGCAAGGACGCCGGAGAGCTTGCCGGGCTTGATGTCTCGACAGGTGTCGCCGCCACTACCGACCTCGACGCGATCCTGGCGGCCAAACCCGACTGCGCGGTGTACACAGCACTGGCCGATAACCGGTTGCCCGAGGCGCTTGAGGACTATCGCCGCATCCTGGCCGCGGGAATCAACGTGGTCGCCAGTAGTGCGGTCTTCCTCCAGTACCCATGGGGTGTGATTCCCGACGAACTCCTCAAACCGATCGAGGAGGCCGCCGAAAAGGGATCTTCGACCATATTCGTCAACGGCATCGATCCCGGTTTCGCCAACGACCTGCTTCCGCTCGCGCTCGCGGGAACGTGCCAGAGCATCGAACAGATCCGGTGCATGGAGATCATCAACTACGACACCTACGACAGCGCGGCGGTGATGTTCGACGTGATGGGGTTCGGCAGGCCGCTGGACGACCTTCCGATGCTGCTGCAGCCGGGCGTGCTGAGCCTCGCGTGGGGTTCGGTGGTGCGGCAGCTGGCAGCGGGCCTCGGTATCGAACTCGACGAGGTGACCGAGACGTATGTGCGTGAACCGGCGCCCGAGGATTTCGACATCGCGTCCGGCCACATCGAGAAGGGCACCGCGGCCGCGCTGCGCTTCGAGGTCCAGGGGCGCAAGGACGGCAACGTCGCCGTTGTGCTCGAACACGTCACCCGGTTGCGCGACGACATGTGTCCCGACTGGCCGCAGCCGGCTCAGGAGGGCGGCTCCTATCGCCTCGAGATCACCGGTGAACCGTCCTACGCCCTCGACCTGTGCCTCAGCAGCCCGAACGGCGATCACAACCACGCCGGACTGGTCGCGACGGCCGCACGGGTCGTCAATGCGATCCCCGCCGTCGTCGCAGCCGCTCCCGGCATCCGGACCACTTTGGACCTTCCCCTGATCACCGGAAGAGGGCTGTACTCTGTGCGATAAGCCGGGGAGACATCAGAGAAGGGCACGCGCCTATGCGGACCACACTTCGATACTTCAGTCCGCTCGTTGCCGCCGCCGGCGCAGTGGCCGCGATTCTGGCCGCTCCCGCGGCGAGCGCTCAGCCGGCACCGACACCTGCCCCGGCACCCGCGCCTGAGCAGGAACAGCGTCCGGCCCAGGCGTCGGGTCTCCCGCAATGCGTCAGCACCGGCGGCGCCGAAGCCCTGGGCGGCTCATCGACCGAATGCGCGACGCCGGGCAACGTGCAGATCAACGACACGCCCGCCCAACAGGAGTACGTCGGCCCGTGGGGCAACATGTTCGGTGGGGACGGTTTCTTCTTCCCCTGATCGGGTCTCCACCACAACCTAGGAGACAGCTCGTGCGAATCAAGATTCGCCGTCTCACAACGCTTTTCGCAGGGCTCTGCGTAGGTGCGGCAGTAGCCGCGCCAACAGCAGGCGCCCAAACCGGCTCTGGCCTGCCGCAGTGCACCGATACCGGCGGCGCCGAGGCGCTTGGCGGCTCGACGACCGAGTGCGCGACGCCGGGCAACGTCCAGATCAATGCGACCCCGGCCGACACCCAGTTTCTGTATCCGTGGAGCGACGAATTCTACGGACCCGCGCTCATCATGGGTGGTTTCAACGGCCCCCATGGCGGCGGAGGAGGTGGCGGCGGCCACGGCGGTCGCTGACCATCATTATCGCGGCCTTAAGGAGGCCCACCATGCGGTCACGAAGGCATTACACCGCAACACTTTTCGCGGCAGCGAGCGCAAGCGCGTTCGTTGTTCTCGCCCCGGTCGCCGCAGCTGCGCCCGACTGCGTCAACATCGGTCCGACCACGACACAGTGCCAGACCAACGGCAGCGCTCAGATCGTCACGTCACCTCAACAGACCAATAACTGGGGCGGATGGCCCTACTGGGGCGGTGGCGGAGGGCTGGTCATCGGGTTCGGCGGCTTCAGCTGGTGACAACCCGCTAGTTCACGCCGCGACAGGTTTCGGCTAACCTAACTTTTCTATTCGCGAGTCCGATAGAAGGTGGGTTGGTTGTCAGAGGTCGCCGACGTGAAGGTGCGACCGAGCATGATGCTGCTCGGTCCGGCGTTCGTCGCCGCGATCGCATACGTCGACCCGGGCAACGTCGCCGCCAATGTCAGCGCCGGGGCACAGTTCGGTTTCCTGCTGGTGTGGGTCATCGTGGTGGCCAACACGATGGCCTGCCTGGTGCAGTATCTGTCGGCCAAACTGGGATTGGTGAGCGGGCAGTCGCTGCCTGAGGCCGTCGGCGTGAAAATGCGCCGTCCGACCCGGCTGGCCTACTGGCTGCAAGCCGAATCAGTGGCAATGGCAACAGATCTCGCCGAGGTGATGGGCGGTGCCATCGCGCTGTACCTGCTCTTCGACCTTCCGCTGCTCACCGGCGGTGTGATCACCGGTGCCGTTTCACTCCTGCTGCTGATACTCAAGGACCGACGCGGTCAGCAGATGTTCGAGCGCGTCATCACCGGCCTGCTGCTGGTCATTGCGATCGGATTCTTGACCAGTCTCTTCGTCGCGCCGCCGCCCGCTCACGAGGTGGCCGCCGGTCTGGTGCCGAAGTTCGCAGGGACCGAGAGCGTGCTGCTCGCGGCGGCGATGCTCGGCGCGACCGTGATGCCGCATGCGGTGTACCTGCACTCCGGCTTGGCCCGCGATCGCCACGGTCACCCCGAACCGGGGCCGATGCGACGGATGCTGTTGCGCGTCACCCGCTGGGACGTCGGCATCGCGATGGTCATCGCGGGTGCGGTCAACCTCTCGATGCTGCTCGTGGCGGCGACGAACCTGCAGGGGCGGGACAACACAGGTTCGATCGAGGGCGCGCACGCCGCGGTCGGGTCCACGTTGGGCCCGACGGTCGCACTGCTTTTCGCCATCGGCCTGCTCGCGTCAGGTCTCGCGTCGTCGTCGGTCGGCGCCTACGCAGGCGCGATGATCATGCAGGGTCTGCTGCACGTCCGGATACCGATGGTGGCGCGGCGGTTGATCACCCTCGCGCCCGCGCTGGTGATCCTGGCGATCGGCATCGACCCGAGCCGGGCGCTGGTGCTGTCACAAGTCGTGTTGTCCTTCGGGATTCCGTTCGCACTGATCCCGCTGGTGCGCCTGACCAGCGATCGCACGCTGATGGGCGACGACGCCAACCACCGGGTGACCACCGCTCTCGGGTGGCTTGTCGCCGCGTTGATTAGTGTGCTGAACGTGGTGTTGATCTATCTCACCGTGACGGGCTGAATGCGGCCGCCGAATGTCGCCGCCAGCGCGGCTCCGCACACCTACTTCGCCTATGGGTCGAACCTGTGCGTTCGGCAGATGGCACGGCGGTGCCCGGGCGCCTTCGATCCGCGGCCCGCGACACTGGCCGACCACGACTGGCTGATCAACGAGCGCGGCGTGGCCACCGTCGAACCGTTCGACGGGTCGCAGGTCCACGGCGTGGTGTGGCAACTGACCGATCACGACCTGGCCACCCTCGACAGCGCGGAGGGTGTCCCCGTGCGGTATCGCCGCGACCGGCTCACCGTGCACACCGACGACGGGCCCTATCCGGCCTGGGTTTACATCGATCACCGGGTCGAACCCGGACCGCCGCGAGAGGGCTATCTGGAGCGCATCATCGACGGCGCCCTGCACCACGGCCTGCCGCAGCGGTGGATCGACTTCCTGCGGCGATGGGATCCAACCCAGTGGCCGGGCAGCAACGCAAAGCCGAGTTCGGTTGCGCCAGAGACACTCGCGGAGCTACTGGCCGACCCGGGGGTCACCGAAGAGGTCGTGCTGCGGTCGAGGTTCGGATTCATGGCGATCCACGGCGGCGGCCTGGAACAGATGACCGACGTGATCGCCGAGCGAGCCGCCGATGCCGCGGACGCGTCGCTCTACGTGGTTCGCCATCCCGACCACTACCCCCACCACCTCCCGTCGGCGCGCTACCGCGCCGCGGAGTCCGAACGGCTCGCCGAGTTCCTCTCGCACGTCGACGTCGCGGTGTCGCTGCACGGGTACGGCCGGATCGGCCGCAGTACCCAACTGCTCGCCGGCGGCGGCAACAGGGCGCTCGCCGAACACGTCGCCACCCACGTCACGGTGCCCGGCTACCAAGTCATCACCGACATCGATGCGATACCCCGCGAGCTGCGGGGTCTGCATCCGGACAACCCGGTGAATCAGGTGCGCGCGGGCGGTGCTCAGCTCGAACTCACGCCGCGGATACGCGGCATCAGCCCGCGCAGCCAGCTGCCGGGCGACGATGGCATCTCCCCCGCGACGTCTGGGCTGGTCCAGGGCCTGGTCGCGGCGGCGCGTTCATGGGACCTGCCCCCGGTGTGACGCGGGTCGCAAAACCCATCCGGGTAGACGCCTGCACCGAATATCGGACGTGGAACGTTCCAAACCCTTCCAACGGTCCGTAGCGGTCATCGGCAGCGGCGTATCCGGCCTGGTGGCGGCCTATGTCCTCGCGCAGCGCGACCACGTGACCTTCTACGAGGCCGACGCCCGGCTCGGCGGGCACGCCCACACCCACCGGATTCCGCTCGATCAAGACGGCCAAACCGTCGCCGTCGACTCGGCCTTCCTGGTGCACAACGACCGCACCTATCCGACGCTGTGCCGCCTGTTCGGCGAACTCGGTATCGCGACCCGTGAGACGGACATGTCCATGTCGGTCCGCGACGACGCGACGGGCCTCGAGTACGCGGGCGCCCGCGGCATCGGCGGACTGTTCCCCTCATGGTCGTCGTTCACCCGCCCGCGCTACCTGCTGATGCTCGCCGAGGTCAAACGATTCCACCGGGCCGCCCTGCGACTGCTGGCCGGTGACGCGGACGAGGAAACCGTCGGCGACTTCCTGACCCGTCACCGCTTCTCTCAGTACTTCATCGATTACTTCATGACGCCGCTCATCGCGGCGGTGTGGTCGTCGCCGCCTGGGCAGTCACTGAACTATCCGGCACGCTATCTCTTCGTGTTCCTGGAGCACCACGGGATGCTGTCGGTCTTCGACTCGCCGACCTGGCGGACCGTGGTCGGCGGTTCCGCCACGTATGTGGACGCGGTGGCCAACGTCATCGACGAGGTGCGCATCGGCACCCCGGTGCGGTCGGTGCGACGGGTGACCGACGGCGTGGAGGTGTCCGATGGGATCTCCGGGCCGCGACGATTCGACGCCGTGGTCGTCGCGACGCATCCCGATCAGGCGCTGCTGATGCTGTCCGAGCCGACCTCGGCCGAGCGAAATGTGCTGGGCGCCATCGAATACAGCACCAACTACGCTCAGCTGCACACCGACCAATCGGTGCTGCCGAGGCATCAACTCGCCCGCGCGTCGTGGAACTATCTGGCCACCGCAGACGACCAGCAGGTGCTCGTCACCTATGACGTGACGCGATTGATGCGCCTCGACGGCGATCGTCGGTTCCTGGTGACGCTCGGCGGAGCAGATCGCGTGGACCCGGCCAGCGTGCTCACCGAGATGACGTACAGCCATCCGATGTACACACCGAAATCTGTTGCAGCGCAACAGCTGCTACCGTCGTTGAACGACGACCGCGTGGTGTTCGCGGGTGCCTACCACGGCTGGGGCTTCCACGAGGACGGCGCGGCCTCCGGCCTGCGCGCGGCGCAACACCTCGGCGCCGAATGGCCGGCGGCAACCCGCGAGGTGGTGCCATGCTGACGCCGGCCATCTACCGCACGCGGATCACCCACCTCCGTCGCGCCCCGGTGCACCACTACTTCGAGCACCGCGGCTACAGCTGGTACGTCGATGTCGACAACTTGCCGGAGCTTCCGCGATGGCTGCGGCCGTTCGCTCGTTTCGAAGCGCGCGATCACTTCAGCGCCGCCGACGGGCCGAATGACACTCTGCGGCAGCGCATCGACGCATTCCTCGCCGACCGCGGCATCGACTTGCGCGGCGGTCGGATCACCGCACTGCTGCAGGCCCGCGTCCTCGGGTACGTGTTCAACCCGATCAGCCTCTACTGGTGCCACGACGCCGAAGGGGCGCTGCGCCACATCATCGCCGAGGTACACAACACCTACGGCGGACGCCATGCATATCTGCTACCTCCAGACACCGAACACCCCGCCATCGTGATGAAGCAGCTGTACGTTTCGCCGTTCAACGCTGTCGAAGGCCATTACCTGGTGACCGCGCCCCGGCCCGACGAGAACCTGGACGTGCGGATCTCACTGCACCGCGACAACCAGCCGGCGTTCGTCGCCACCATGCGGGGCACCCGGCGGAGGGCAGGCGTCGCGGAGATCCTGTGGCTGCAGATGGCCGCTCCCATCGCACCGCTGATGGGTTCGATCGGTATTCGCATCCAAGGCATCACCCTGTGGCTGCGGCGCGTCCCCGTCGAGCCGCGCACGTCCGACCGCAGAGAAAGAGTCAACCAGCCGTGAGCATCGATCTGACGCTATCCACGCCGGCCACAATCGATGCGCGCCGATGGCCGGACGTGGCACAGGTGCCCGACGGGCCGTTCAGCAAGGTATCGGGCGCCATCGCCGACCGGTTGTTCCGCCGCGCGGCGGCACGGTTACCGATCCGCGTCGTGTACCCGGACGGCACTGTGATCGGTGCCGCCGATCCCACGTTGCCGACGATGGTGGTGCACCGTCCCGAGGTGATGGCGCGCCGGGTCGGCCGCTACGGGCTCATCGGCTTCGGCGAGTCGTATATGGCGGGCGACTGGAGCTCTACCGACATCGCAGGCCTGCTCACCGAGTTCGGCAAGCGGTTGACCGAACTGATTCCCCCTGTCCTGCAGCGCTTCCGACCTCTCGCCGTCGTGCGCCAGCCGCGGTCACAACACAACAGCCGCAAACAGGCTCGGCGCAACATCGCCGAGCACTACGACTTGTCCAACGCGCTGTTCGCCGAGTTCCTCGACGAGACCATGACATATTCCAGCGCACTCTTCGACACCAGACCCGCGGACGAGTCCGCCCTGGCCGAAGCCCAACGGCGGAAGATCGACCGGCTCCTCGACACCGCAGGGGTGGGACTCGGCAGCAAGGTGCTCGAAATCGGCACCGGCTGGGGCGAACTGTGCATCCGCGCCGCGGCCCGGGGCGCCCGGGTCCATTCAATCACGCTGTCTTCCGAGCAACAGCGGCTCGCCCGGCAGCGGGTCACCCAGGCTGGTCTTGCCGACCGAGTCGAGATCGAGCTGTGCGATTATCGCGACGTCGACGGCTCATACGACGCCGTGCTGTCGGTGGAGATGATCGAGGCAGTCGGATACCGATTCTGGCCCATGTACTTTCAGACTTTGGACCGGCTGGTGGCGCCCGGTGGCCGCGTGGCGATCCAGGCCATCACCATGCCGCATGACCGGATGCTCGCCAGCCGCAACACCTACACATGGATCCAGAAGTACATCTTCCCCGGCGGGCTGCTGCCCTCGACGGAGGCGATCATCGGCGCCACCGAATCCAACACGCGGCTGCGTACGGTTGACGTGGTGTCACTGCGGCAGGATTACGCCGAGACGTTGCGCATATGGCGGGAGCGTTTCGTGCAGCGCCGGGATGCGGTGGCGGACCTGGGTTTCGATGAGGTGTTCCACCGGATGTGGGAGCTCTACCTGGCCTACTCCGAGGCCGGATTCCGGTCGGGCTACCTCGACGTCTATCAGTGGACCTTCGCGCCAACGGGGCGTCGGCAATGGAATTCCTAGTCGTCTCCGCGGCATCGCTGGCCGCCGTCGTGGTGGTCCACACCACGACGTTCCTGATCGGTCGGCGGATCGGTAGGTACAACGTCGTAGACACCGCATGGGGCGTCGGTTTCGTCGCCGTCGCGGCCGTCGCCGCCGTCGTCGGCTCGGGTGATCTGTTCCGCCGAATCCTGCTGCTCGTTCTCGTCGCGGTGTGGGGATTGCGGCTGGCGTGGCACATGATCGTCAAGTCGGCGGGTAAGGGCGAGGACCCGCGGTACCAGGACCTGCTGCGCGGCGATTACTCGGCGGGCCACGTGATCCGCAAGGTGTTCCTGATCCAGGGTGCCGCGACGTGGTTTGTCTCGCTCCCGCTGCAGCTTTCGGCTGTCCTCGGCCCGACGCCGGCGCTGCTGCGTCCGGTGCTGGCCCTCGGCGTCGGCGTGTGGGTCATCGGCCTGCTGTTCGAAGCGGTCGGCGATCACCAGTTGCGCCGCTTCAAGGCCGATCCCGCCAACAAGGGCGTGATCATGGACCGTGGTCTGTGGGCCTGGACACGACATCCCAACTATTTCGGCGACGCGTGCGTGTGGTGGGGCCTCTGGCTGGTGAGCATCGCGGGCTGGGTTTCCGTGTTCACCATCTTGTCCCCGGTGCTGATGACGTACTTCCTGGTGTACGCGACCGGGGCCCGGCTGACCGAGAGGTACATGGCGAACCGTCAGGGATTCGATGAATACTGTTCCCGTACTTCATTTTTCGTCCCGCGACCGCCCAGATCGCCAATATCATGACGCTGTTTCCGGCGGTGGATAGGCTACCGCGTGTGACCACGGACCTCGACGAACTGCTGCACCAGGTGGCCCGGCAGGACGTCGACGCGTTCGCGAGCTTCTACGACCAGACCCGTGCGAGGGTATTCGGCCTGGTCATGCGGGTGCTGCGCGACCCTGGATACAGCGAGGAAACCACCCAGGACATCTATCTCCAGGTATGGCGCACCGCCGAGACCTACAACCCGGCTGCGGGATCTCCGTTGTCCTGGCTGATGACCATCGCGCATCGCCGGGCGGTGGACCGGGTGCGCTCCGAGCAGGCCGCCAGCCAGCGCGAGTCCCGCTACGGTGCCGCAAACGTCGAGCCGCCGTCCGACCAGGTGGCCGATTCGGTGATCTCGGGCGATGAGCGGCGCCAGGTCAGCGATTGTCTCGGGTCGCTCACCGACACCCAACGCGAGGCCATTCAGCTCGCGTACTACGACGGCCTGACCTACGTTCAGGTGTCGGAGCGGCTGTCGGCCAACCTCGCCACGATCAAATCGCGGATGCGCGACGGCATCCGCGGACTACGCCGGTGTTTGGGGCTCTCATGACTCAACCAATAGACGACCTGATCGCTCTCGCGACGCCGTACGCGCTGCACGCGATACCCGAGGCCGAACGCGCCGGGATCGAGCGACGTATCGCGGACGCACCGCCCGACGTCGCGCAGGCGTTCGACGATGAGGTTCGGGCGGTGCGCGAGACCATGGCGGTGATGTCGGCCGCCACCGCTGTCGAGCCGCCATACGAACTCCGCGACCGCGTCCTCGCCGAGATCAACGCGCCGACGGTGGTCCCGCTGGCGCGCAAAACCAGGCCGTGGCGGGCGACGATCTTGGCGGCCGCAGCCGCGCTCGTCATCGGTCTCGGCGCGCTCGGCGTCGGTCTGGCGCTACGTCCGGCACCGACGGTGTCGACCGCGGACCAGGTTTTTGCCGCACCCGATGTGCGCACCATTTCCGGCGACATCCCCGGCGGTGGAACCGCAACGGTGGTGTTCTCCCGCGAGAAGAACGCCGGCGTGCTCGTGATGAACAACGTCGCGCCCCCGCAGACCGGAACCGTCTACCAGATGTGGTTGATCAACGACTCCGGGCCACACTCGGCGGGCACCATGGATGCCCAGGCCGTGGCGCCGTCGACGACCGCGGTCCTGCCGGATCTGGACGGGTCGAGCACCCTGGCGTTCACCATCGAACCGCCCGGCGGTTCCGCGCAGCCCACCACGGAACCCTTCGCGGCGCTGCCACTGACCTGAGTCCCTTGACGGGTTGATCACCGGCACTAGGTGCCTGCGATCGACCGGTTAGGGCTAACGAAACAGCTAAGTCCCTTCGAGGGTGGCAGCGGCGGCCTCGGCGATCACATCGTCGACATCGTGACGACGCTGCCATGCCCGTCGTTGCCGCATCGCTCCGTTGCCCTGCTCGGCGACTCGCTCCAACTCCGCGGCGACGAGGTCATAGTCACCGACCGCCTCCAGCGCGGGCCGTACGCGCTCGACCAGTCGGCGCAACAACGTTCGTGCGGGAGCACTCTCGTGGCTTTCGGCTAGGTCCACGGCTCCGCCCTCGAGACCATCGCGTGCCGCTTTCCAGTAGGCGGCACGCAGCGCATGCGGTGCCAGCGGCGGTATCGGTTCGCCGCGGCGCTCGTCATCGAGCGCGGTCATGACCGCGGCGCGGGTCAACGCGGCGAGCAGCACCGTCTCGGCGACGGTGGCCGGCACGTCGGCGACGCGAACCTCGATGGTCGGGAAGTTCGCCGACGGGCGCACGTCCCAATAGACCATGCCGTCGTCCAGCATCGCGCCCGCGTGCTGCAACATCTGCACGACGGCGTCGTACTCGTCGACCGAGTCGAAGTGCGGCGGCGGTCCGGCGCTGGGCCACCGCGCCCACAGCACGCTGCGCCACGTCGCGTAGCCGGTGTCGGCCTTGCGGTACACGGCCGAGTTCGCGCTGAGTGCGAGCAACAGCGGCAACCACGGCCGCAGCCGATTGCTGACCCGTATCGCAGCCTCACGGCTGGGCACCGCGACGTGGACATGGGCGCCGCAGATGCCCTGTTCGTGCGCGATCATGCCGAACCTCTCGGCGATCTCGCGGTAACGCGGAGTGTCGGTGATGGGGAACTCGTGGGGCACCGTCGGCGGCAGTCCGACGGCCAGCAGCCGCGCGCCGCCCGCCGCGGCCGCCTCGGCCGCGACGCGGCGCAATCGCAGCAGCTGATCGGTGAGTTCGGCGGTACCGCCGACCACCTCGGTAGCGGTCTCGACCTGACAGCTGGTCAGCTCCAGTTGCAGCTCCACACCGCGCTCGGCTGCGTGACCGGCGACCGTCTCGTTGACGGCGACCGGTTCGCCCGAAGCGGGGTCGGCGAGGAGGAATTCCTCCTCGACGCCGATCGTGGGATGAGTGGCCATAGTTCGAAGATGTTGTGCTCTGAAAACTGATCCGGCCCGTCGGAGGCGGGCTCACGACGGACCGGATCGGGGTAACAAGTCCTTGGTTGGTGGTGCGGAGTTGATGCCCGGCGCCGAGATGTCCTAAACATCGCCTGCAGAACTCCTACGATCACGGAATGGTCAAAGAATTCCGGTTCGGTGTCGGGTTGCAGGCTGCACGTCGGCAAAAGTCGGTCCAGGACTGGGCGCGCCGCGCCGAGGGCATGGGATACGACGTCATCCACATGGCCGACCACCTCTATACGACGGCGCCGTTCCCGATGATGACCGCGATGGCGATGGCGACCGAGACGCTGCGGGTGGGCACCTTCGTGCTCAACGCCGGCTTCTACCGGCCCGCCCTACTGGCGCGTGACGTCACGTCTCTGCGCGACCTCAGCGGCGGCCGCTTCGATCTCGGTCTCGGGGCGGGCTACGTCAAAGAGGAATTCGAGCAGGCCGAACTGCCGTACCCGACGGCGGGTGAACGCGTCGCCTGGCTGCGCCACGTCACCGAGCACATGAACGAGCATGCAGCCGACGTGCCGATTCTCATCGCAGGCAACGGAGACAAGCTGCTCACGCTCGCCGCGCAGCGCGCGAACATCATCGGGCTGACGGGCGGATACCCGATCATCGGCGGCGCGGACCCGCTGGCCGATCGCATCGCATTCGTCCGCGAGGCCGCCGGCGACCGCTTTGACGACCTGGAGCTCAACCTGTCCGTAATCGCGCTGCCCACCGACAATTCCGGGGTTCCCGACTTGTCGCTCGTGCGCCGGTTCCTTCCGGATCTGACCGAGGAGGAGATGCTGGCGACGCCCGCGGTGTTCTCGGGAACGCCACGCGACATCGCCGACCGGATCCGCCATCTGCGCGACGCCTATGGCGTCACCTACATCACGGTGCAGCAGCAGCACGGCGAGGAATTCGCCAAGGTGATCGCCGAACTGCGCTAGCTACAGCCAGAGGTAGAGGCCCGACAGCACCGCCCACATGACGAGGCAGTAGGCCTCGAACATGACGCGCAGCGGCATCGGCGCGTGGCGCAATTCCATGAAGTCCAGGCCGACAAGGCGCACCTTGATAGCCGCGATCGCCAGCACGACGACCGCCACCACCGAGCCGGTGCCGTGTTCGGCGCCGACTGCCCACGAGACGACCGTCGCCGCGACGAGCAGCAGCCAGGAGAAGCCCGCCCGGTTTCGGACCAGCTCTACCACGGAGGGACCCTTCATCAGCTCACCAGATACAGCAGCGCGAACAGGAAGATCCACAGCAGGTCGACCAGGTGCCAGAAGCACGCACCGCCCTCGATGGCAGCCATCCGCGTGGCGCTGAGTTCGTCGTGCCGTGTTTGCGTCAGCACGAGCGCCAGCACACCGATACCGATGCACACGTGGAACAGATGCAGTCCGGTCAGGATGAAGTAGTAGAGGAAGAAGTCGTTGGCACCGGGGCCGTGACCGCTGGTTGCCAGCGACACGTACTCGAACACCTTGAGGCCGACGAATACGAGGCCCAAGGCGATCGCCACGGAAACAGCTTTGGCGGCAATGGATTTCGCACCGGCACGGATCGCTCCAAGTGCGACCACGACACACAGCGAGCTGGTGAGCAGGACCAGGGTGTTGGCCGCCCCGACACCGATGTGCAGCGACGTGCGGGCGACGTCGAACAACTCGGGTGACTTCGCCCGTTGCACCATGAAGGTGACGAAGAAGACGCCGAACACCAGCATGTCGCCGAACAGGAAGACCCACGTGCCGGACTCTGCGGGAATTCGCCGGGCGGATGGTTCGCCCGGCACCGTCGACGCCGCCGTCACGGCGTTGCGGCCAACTGGCTTTCGGCGGCTTCCTCCGCCTTGATCGACTTCAGCAGCACCACGGTGGTGCCGATCATCCAGACGATCAGGGCGAGGCCGGGCAGGTAGTAGGAGAAGACGCCGTCCCACGCGAGCGGTCCCGTGTTCATGGCGATCACGACGCAGCCCGGCAGCGACAGCATTGCCACCCAGAGGTTGAGGAAGCCGTACCAGCGCGGGAATGTCGGCGGGTTGCCCTTGTCGGTGAACGACGCGATCGCCAGGGTGAGGTTCTGCATCACGATGGTGCCGACAATGCCGATGAACCACAGCCAGAAGAAGTCGCTGAAGGCCTGGGTGATCTGGGGGTCACGTTGCCCGGCCCGAAATGCCGCCGCCGCCAACGCCATCAGCGAGAACATCATCGCCGGGGTGAAGATCGCCGCGGCGAGGACCTGGGTGAGTGTGAGCATGCCCCACTGCCCCTCGGATCGCCGCAGGCGCAGGATGATCACCGCGTGGAAGGGAATCGCGAGCGCGGCCGCGAGCAGTGCCCCGGCGAGGCCGAACCGCACCCAGAGGTTTTCGGTGCTCAGAAACGCGTCGGTCTGCGCGGCCGTGTCCGTCGGCGACATCGGCGGGAAGAGTTTGGCGATGCCGGAAAAGCACACGCTGTACAGGACGATCATCGCGGTTCCACACCATGCGCCGACGCGCTGCAACTTCAGCTCCACGGCTGGCAGGCTACTGGCGAACCACGGTCCCGCGGAGCACATTCGTGCGAAGTTTTGTCAAAATTGCCACAACGGCTATGGCAGCGGCGCGGACCATTTCAGGATGGTCCCCCCAGCGGGCCCCTGTTCGACGGCGAAAGTGCCGCCGACGTCGTCGGCCCGTTTGCGCAGGTTCGCCAACCCGCTGCCGGTGATCTCTCCGGAGATTCCCTTGCCGTTGTCGATGACTTCGATGCTCAGTTCGTCCTCGACGACGACGTAGACGGCCAACGTCGTGGCCTCACCGTGGCGGACAGCATTGCTTACCGCTTCGCGGACCACAGCCTCGGCGTGGTCGGCAAGCGTCATGTCGATGACGGAGAGCGGTCCCGAATACTGCACGTTGGTGCGCACCTCGGTGCTGGCGAACTGGTCTATCGCCTCGTCGAGTCGCTGCCGCAGCCGGGTCGTGCCGGATTGGCTGCCGTGGAGATCGAAGATCGCGGTGCGGATCTCCTGGATCACGTTCTGAAGATCATCCACGCAGTCGGTCAGCCGTTGCTGTACCTCCGAAGAGCGCGCCCGCGGGATGGTGCCCTGCAATGCGAGCCCGACTGCGAACAGGCGCTGGATCACGTGGTCGTGCAGGTCGCGGGCGATCCGGTCGCGGTCGGTCAAGACGTCGAGCTCACGCATCTGGCGCTGAGTGCTGGCCAACTGCCAGGCCAGGGCAGCCTGGTCGGCGAATGCGGACATCATCTCGAGTTGCTCGGCGCTGAACGGCGGGGCGCCGACGGTTCGCAGCGCCACCAGGACGCCGGCGACGGCATCCGTCGCCCGCAGTGGCAGGACGAGCGCGGGACCAGTGGCGGCGCCAGCGGCGAGGTCCATACTGTCGAAGCGGCCCGGACAGCGCTGGATGAAGGCGTGACCTATCGCGGTTCCGTCCACCGAAATCGTTGACGGAATGTCGCCCTCGCCGGCGGTGGCCGCGACGACGAGCTCGACGATCTCACCAGTCGGGAGGTCGGGGTCTTCGGGTATCGCGACGAACGTCATCTCTGCGCCGCTGAGCGGCCGGGACTCCTCGGCGATGAGCCGGAACACGCGGGCCGGTTCGGTACCCGACAGGAGCTCGGTCCCGATGTCCCGGGTCGCTTCGATCCACGACTGACGGTTCTTGGATTGCGCATACAACCGCGCGTTGTCTATCGCGATGCCCGCCGCGGCGGCGAGCGCCTGCACCAGCACCTCATCGTCGTCGCTGAAGGGCTGTCCATTCGCCTTCTCGGTCAGATAGAGGTTGCCGAACACCTCGTCGCGAATGCGCACGGGCACGCCGAGGAAGGTGCGCATCGGCGGGTGGTTCGCCGGAAAGCCGACCGAGGCCGCGTGGTGGGCGATGTTGTCCAGCCGAATCGGTTTGGGGTCGTCGATCAACACCCCCAGTACGCCGCGACCTTCGGGAAGGTGGCCGATCAGCTCACGCCTCTCCTCGTCGATTCCCTCGTAGATGAACTCGACCAATTCGTGGTCGTGACCTCGCACGCCCAGCGCGCCGTATTGGGCATCGACGAGTTCGATCGCGGTGTGCACGATGGTGCGGAGGGTCTCGTCGAGTTCGAGGCCCGACGTCACCACGAGCATCGCGTCGAGCAAGCCGTCCAGCCGGTCTCGCCCCTCCACGATTGCCTCGACGCGGTCCTGGACCTCCATGAGCAGTTCGCGCAGACGTAACTGGGAGAGGGTGTCACGCAGTGGTCGCGTGCCCGGATCAGCATTTGATCTGGGGCCATCGGTCACAAGAGCATTGTGGCACCGTACTGAGTGCGACGCACTGATTTCTGACGGCTGATTCGTCCGCGCGCCCACACACTCTCAGCGAATCCGCTGCGGTGCCCGTGCTGCGAATTATTGCACGTCAAGCCATATTTGGCGCCATCGCGCGCTGCGCACCCAGGCTGCGAGCAAACGCCGCGGTGTCGTCGCTCCGCAGTTGTTGAGCGCGTCGCCGGATTCCGCGCATCATCTTCTGCTCCATCACGAAGTGTGGGATGTCGAAAGCCGCGTGCCCCATCGCCCCGCCACTGCCCCGCACGAGCAGCCGGGTCCAACCGCTCTCCCGGTGTAGGTGAAAACTCCATGTGCCTGCTGCCTTCTCACCCCGTTGCAACCGTTCGAAGTCGTCGGGTGAGACCAGCACAAGATGCGACTTCGGCTTCACCGCAGCAACCACCTGGCGCGCCTCGTCGCCGTACCGCCGCGCCAGCCACACGGTGTCACCGACGTGGACGTCCTGCCACTCCGGGTGCACCGCGCCCGCATTGTGGACATCTGCGCGAAAGGCCCGCTCGAGCAGGGAATAGCTATAGAAGCCGCCGCGGTCTTCACCGATCTGCGCCAACCATGGCCACACCGCCTCGACCGGTGCATCGATCGTGACGGCACGGGTGCTCGTCGGTGTATGAGGGTCGACCAGTTCGTCACCCGGCAATGCGGCCGCGATCTCCTCGTCACGAGCGCCCCAGGTGTACATCCAGGGCCGCACCCGTCCGCGGTAGAACTCCACGGCCCAGGCCGCTGCCGCCAATCCCGCAAAACAAGGTCGTTGTCTGCCCATGCAGCGACGCTAGATTCGGCTCACGACACCGGCGAAGAGTCCAAGGTCCTCGCCGATCACGTCCAAAGCGCCCTTATCCGGCACACCGCACACGGCGCAGCATTACCTGGCGGAGAGTCGACTGCGCCGTTCCGTACCCGGGTGGCCGGGGCGGGCCGCTGCCTGCCGGCGACGAGGATTCCTACACCCTTGCAACGGCCGCTGCGCTCGACTGTCTCGAAAAGGCCTAGCGCCCAGGCGTATCCATCGGCAGCAACGATCTGACGCAGCTGATGCTCGGGGTCGACCGCTTTTCGCCTAAGACTCGTTTCGCCTGCGGTAGGCCTCGACCGCCGTCGGCAGTGTCATGAAGATGCGGTCCTCGCCGATCTTGTCGATCATGCCTGCCGATTCCAGCATGACCCGCAGATCCTGCTTCACTCTCGCCATCGCGAAAACAATTCCGCGCGCTGCCAATTCAGCTCGTAATCGGTCCAGCGCGTCGAGCGCCGTGAGGTCGACTTCCACATTTCCCTCCGCATTGAGAACGAACCACTCGACAGGGAACGGGCTCTGGTCGACGGCGTGCAATGCGCGCTCGCGAAAATTTTCCGCGTTGGCGAAGAACAGCGGTGCATCGTAGCGGTACACGACCAGTCCGGGCACGAGTTCGGCTGTCACATAGTCGTCGATGTCATGCATACCGGCGACACCCGGGACGAATCCCTGTATCGCGTCGTGTGGACGGGCCACCCTTCGCAGCAGATCGAGGATCGACAGACCGACCGCGACGAGCACGCCATAGAGCACCCCGAACACCAGCACGCCGACTGTCGTGGACAGCGCCAGGATCAGTTCGCTGCGGCGAAACCGTGCCAGCCGCTTGAACTCCGGCATGTCGACCAGCCGCAGCGCGGCGTACATCACGAGTGCCCCGAGCGCTGCCATCGGAAAGCGGCCCAAGACATCACGGCCGAAAAGCATGACGATCAGCACACAGAACAGGCTTACGAGCGAATAGAGCTGGGTGCGACCCCCGACCGCGACGCCGAGAGCGGTGCGGCTGGCACTGGAGCTAACCGGGAAGCCGTGCATCAGGCCGGCGCCGACGTTGCAGACGCCCAGCGCCCGCAGCTCGGCATTGGCATCGATTCGCTCACCGTGACGGGCGGCGAAAGTACGTGCGGTCAAGACGTTGTCGCTGAACGCCACGATCGCCACCCCGAGCGATGGGATCAACAGTGCGGCCAGATCGGTTGGTGACGTCGCCGAAATTCCGGGCACGGGAAGCTCGCTCGGGATCACACCAACCAGTGCAATTCCTCGGGCTTCGAGACCGAACAGCGCGACGATGGCGGTGGCCGCGAGCACCACGATCAGTGGCCCAGGCAACCGCGGAGCGAACCGGGCAAACGCCAGCAGGCTCACGAGCACCACTGTTGACAGCACGACCGTCAGCCAGTGCGCCGCGCGGATCCTGCTGAGGAATGACCACACCTGCGAGATGAAATCCTGGCCCTCGACCGGCACACCGGTCGCCTCGCCGAGTTGGCCGGCGACCATGATGGCCGCGACTCCAGTCATGTAGCCGATCAACACAGGCCGCGAAAGCAATTCAGCGATCACGCCGAGCCGGATCAGGCCGCCGAGAAAGCAGATCACCCCGACAAGCAGGGCCACCGTGGCGGCGAGCGCGGCGTACCGCCCGGGGTCACCCGCGGCCAAGGGCGCCAGCGCGGTCGCGGTCATCAGCGCAGTTGTCGACTCGGGCCCGACCGACAACCGCCGCGACGAGCCCGCCAACGCATAGACCGCCAACGGCACCAACGCCGCCCACAGCCCGACCACTGGCGGGAGGCCGGCCACGGTGGCATATGCCATCACCTGTGGGACGAGGTATGCCGCGACCGTCAGGCCGGCCGTGACGTCGCCACGCAGCCACGACCGTTCATACCCGAGGAACTGTTCTGTGCCAGGAAGAATTCTCATATGAACCCGTTGAATGGAAGCATGTCGACACCTTGCTGAGAGCGACTTCGGCATACCTCAGCGAAGGAGCACCACAGACACCGAATCCGTCGCTGCAGCAATCGGCACCCGTGTGCATGCGTACCCGACGGCTGTGGCGGGGCCGACCAGCCCGGTAACGGCGTCTTCGATGAACACGGAATCGCACCCGACCGATTTCGCACGCTCTGCAAATCTGACGAATGCCCCTAGTCAGCGGGACTTCCTTCTCTACTGCGCGGCGCGGGCCGGATGGTCGTATCAATGGGTCCGACATCCGATCTCACACGGGGATTGACCAATGGCGACGTCACCTGCATTACAGCCCAGGACACGCATCATGGCCCGAATACTGGGGCCGTACCTCGTCATCGTTCCGCTGGTCGCGGTGGCACGCGCGTCGCTGATGCCTGACATCGTGGCCGACTTCACGGCCAGTCCCGTCTGGGCGTGGGTCACTGGCGCGTTCGTGCTGCTGGCCGGGCTTGCGGTCATCGCCGTGCATCCGTACTGGCGGGGCGCGGCGGCGATCCTGGTTTCGGCCACGGGTTGGCTGATGGCGATCAAGGGCTTCCTTCTCCTTGCGTTCGCGCCGAGCTACCTCGAGTCCACGGCCGACCTCATCGGCACGGGTGTCGCCTGGAAAGTGGTCGAGCTGTTGGCTGCCGTCATCGGGCTGTACCTGACCTACTTCGGCTGGGCTTCTCCACGTCAGGTGACGGCGCAGGCGACCGATTCTTCAACACACCTCCGGCACACGGCGTAGCCAGTCGCCATGGGCCTAGTGACTTTCGTCTCTATTGCGGCGCAGACGGGACGAAAACGATGGAGCGATGCCGCGATCGAAAGGGATGATGATGACGCCAACCGACCGCATCGGATCGGACGAGGACGAACTCGACTCCATCGCGTGGGCATTCCTCGGGTCGGAGTTCACCGGGCCGATCCATGCCGACTGGCCACTCGATCGACGCATCGACTCCTACCTGCTGCATGCCGGGCTGAGCCACATCGCGAACGACGGCTCTACCTGCGTCGCGCTACTCGAACGCATCATGGCCAACCTCCGTCCCGCCCGGCGCAACGGGCTCCTCGGATTCAAGACAGCGAGGAACACCGATGACCGTCATCCACAAGACAACTGACGACTACCGCGTCGCGCCCAATCTGGCCGACTACCAGGCCGCTCGGGCAAGTTTCGCGTGGTCTGAGCTTCCCGAATTGTGCGCGGGCATGCCGACCGGTCACTGCAACATCGCCTACGCGGCGGTCGACCGACACGCCGAGGGACCGTCGGCGACGAGAACGGCCCTGCGATTCATCACAGATGAGACAGCCGGCGGCGCACTCGCCACATACGAACGCGGTGTTCGGAGTGATTTATCCCCCGCAGGTCGCTGGTCGGCTTCGGCAAACCAGCGCAGCGGGTGTGCGCCGTCGACGGCGGTATTCGCATCGCCACCATGGTGCAGGTCAGCCTGGCGGCCGACCACCGAGCCAGTGATGGGCATCGCGGCGCGCTGTTCCTGGCCGCGCTGAAATCCTCTCGGTGTTGACCGCGATCGCTCCCGAGGTCGAGCCGCAGGACATCGAAGACGACGTATTGCTACGGGATCAAATAGATCTCGACTCGATGGACTGGCTGAACTTTCTGGTCGGCATACACAAACGACTGAATGTCGACATCCCGGAGGAGGACTACGCGTCGCTGCGCACGCTCACCGATGTGGTGCGCTACGTCGAGACCCGAGCCGTGCCACAGGTTTGACTGTCAGGGCAGGTCCGCGGCGATGAACGAGCCAAGCAACCGACCGATCGATGTCGGAGGACCTACGTCGGGAACCGGAGGACTTGAGCCCCTAGTGGGGATGTGCCCGCCTCGAAGACGATTGATTGCAAACCCGGGCGCACCGTACGGAGGTCGACAACATGGCCGATACAGGCACAGCGCGCGCCGCCATCAGTGCCGAGGAAATAGCAGCCGCTGTTGAACTGGCTTGTCGCGCACCATCACTGCACAACAGCCAGCCCTGGCAGTGGATCTTCGAGAACGGCAGCCTACGGTTACGAGCCGACCACACCCGCGTCGGCCGCCACACCGACAGCACCGGCCGTGAAGTGATTCTCAGCTGCGGCGCGGTCCTGGATCATCTGGTCATCGCCGCCGCCGATGCCGGCTGGCAGGCCACCGTCGAGAGGTATCCCGACGCCCATGATCCCGACCATCTGGCGTCGATCACCTTTCAACCATCCGCGTCGGTCGATGAACACCAACGAGCGCTGGCCAAGGCGATCTCGCGGCGACGCACGGATCGACTGGCCTTCGCAGAGCCTGAGCCGTGGGCCCCTCTGGAGAATCAACTCCGTCGAGTTCTCCACGGTACCGTCGCACATCTCGATGTCATCGATGACAGCGGAAGACCTGCGTTAGCCAGCGCATCCCGAAAGTCCGAGGAGAATCGTCAAAACGACACCTCCTACCGCTATGAGCTGCTCTGGTGGACAGGGCATTCCAGGACCACAGACGGTGTGCCACCGAGCACGTTGCCCTCCTCCGCGGAGGCGTCGCACGTCGATGTCGCCCGCGACTTCCCGGCCTACGTATCCGGTGATCGACGACCGCAGATCGACCGGGATCACTCGAAAATCCTTGTCATGTCAACCTACGATGACAGCCGAGAGAACACGCTGCGCTGCGGCGAAGCGCTGTCCCGCGTGCTCCTGGAATGCACGGCAATGGGCTTTGCGACATGCACATTGACTCACATGATCGAGCTCCATGCCAGCCGCGAGATCGTGCGTCGTCTGAGCGGGCGCCGCGCCGAACCACAGGTACTCGTCCGCGTCGGCCGTGCCGCTGAAGGCGGACCGCCCTCAGTCCGTACCCCGCGACGGCCGATGACGGACATCTTGCACATTCTTTGATCCAGTTCGAGATACCGCCACCTGCCGAAACGGCGATGACTTTGGCCTCTAGCTCCAGCGTCGCGGCCGAGCCAGGGTAAATACATGAGCGCACCCTTCCCCGACCGTCAGTCGGTCCACGCGGCCATGTTGCTCGCCACCCGGGCGCCGTCGGTCCACAACTCACAGCCGTGGCGATGGCGCGTGACGACCGAGGGCCTGCACCTGTACGCCGATCCGGACCGGCATCTGCCCAACATCGATCCTGACAGCCGGGACCTGTTGTTGAGTTGCGGTGCGGCGCTGCACCACGCCGTCGTGGCATTGGCGGCGATGGGCTGGCAAGCGAAGGTGACCAGATTGCCCGACGAGTTGCATCCCACGCTCCTGGCCACGATCGCCCCGTACCGCCAACCGGCAAGCGAGCTCGACATCGCCCTGGCGGCCGCAATCCCGAAGCGGCGTACCGATCGCCGTCACTACGCCTGGTGGCCCATACCCGCGGCAGACATCAAGCTCATGGGTTCCCGCGCGGCCGGCGCGGGCGTCGTGCTGCGCAGAGTCGAGTCGCTCCCGAAGCTGCGAAGTATTGTGGCGCAGGCTGTTTGGCGACACGCCACCGACCAGGACTATCTGACAGAGCTCGCTGCGTGGAGCGGGCGGTACGGATCGTCGTCCGGCGTGCCGGCCCGCAACATACCTCCCTCCGATCCGACATCACCGATACCGGGGCGGTTCTTCGCCGGTGCGGCGTTGACTCAGCCTCCCGAAACGGCAGCGGCAGACGACGGGGCTGTCGTCTTGGCGCTCGGCACCGGCGACGACAGCAAGCTGTCGAGGCTGCAGGCAGGTGAGGCCACCAGTTTGGTGCTGCTCACCGCGACCGCGCTGGGTCTCTCGAGTTGTCCGGTCACCGAGCCGTTGGAAATTGCGGAGACCCGCGAAGCTGTGCGAGTCGAAGTCCTCGGCGATGACACCTATCCGCAGATGCTATTGCGGATCGGGTGGGCACCGGTCAATGCAGACCCGCTGCCGCCGACACCGCGACGCCCGCTGGCCGAGGTGGTCACGTGGCTGGACGGATCGCCCCTGCAACGATGAGGTGCCGTGCGACTGATGTGGCACGGTGCCGGCACTAGCCTGCCGGGGTGATCAGACCATAGTGCCCGTCGTAGCGGTGGTACAGCACGCTGGCGCGGCCTTGGGCGGCGTCGATGAAGAACAGGAACGGCAGTCCGAGAATGCCAAGCCGAACAACGGCTTCGTCGATGGTGATACAGGGTGCAGGCTGTGAACTGATGGTCAATGGCAGCTCGTAGGGAGCCAGTTGATCTGCCATTGCGGGCATTACGAGCGCCAGCCGGTAGGTGCCAGGCTCACCGCGATACAGGACGCCGATGACTCCGGTGCCTTCCTCGGTGAACATGTGGAAGTCATAGTCGAGCAGTTCCATCTCGAGGGCTGCTTCATCGACCGAGCAGGGCGCCGGGGTAAACGATTTGCGACGAACGATGCGGCGCTCCTCGACGGGCCGCGGGAAGTAGTTCGGCCGGTGGGTGGGCTCGGACTCGTGCCGCCACTGATGCGGTTCATCGCCGGGCAGTCCGCCCCGCCGCGCCTGCCAGTGGTCTGAAACCCGTTGCAGGCGTTGCCGCAGCCGCGCGTCAAGCCGGTCTATGGCTTCGTTGGCCGTGCTCCCGTCGGCCTGGGCGCGAACCATTCGCCCGTCCACGTCCAGATTCGCCTGCGCCACGACCGGGCGTTGCACGGCTGGATCGGCATGCTCGGTGAGCCTGACACGGGCATGCAGGATTCGCTGATCGGTGTATCTGCCCAGGACACCGATCTTCTTCCGCGCGTAGTCGGCCGCACCCGGCAGGCGGCCATGCGTGGTCACGTCGATCTCAACATCTCGCGGTTCCACTTTTTGCTTCACAAATCCTTCCTACGCAGGGCATAACCTGACGACCAGGGCCGAAAGTCATCGCGCACTTGGCCTTCACGCTGGATTGGGAGACATTTCCTCCTGTTCCGCATCGCGGTCGGCCCGGTGACGAAGGATGAGAATCGAGCAGTCGGTATGACGAAGTTTCTTCCGCAGCTTCGGGTCGATGACATCAGTCACGAAACCCGGGTCATCGGGCCCGATGATGACCAATTGGTCGATGTCAGCACTCTGCTCGATCAGGTTGGCGATGTGGTCGGACATCGGCAATGTGGACATCTGGATCTCGACGTCGTCGTCGGCTTCCGCGAGGTACTGATCCAGTTTGTCCCGAATACTCTCGTGCAGAACAGCTTTGGGGATTCCAGTCGCCGACCAGGGTGTCAGCGCCAGCACCGGGGCTTTGCGGAGTACCGCCTCGACGAAGGCAGTGTCCAGCACCGCATGGGAGCCGGTGGCTGTCTCCAGAGCCGCCACCACCCACTGCCCGGCGCCGGACCGCTTACGGGTATGTCGGCGTTGAACGATGGCTACGGGTGCGAAGGCCCCCTGCGCCAGGGCAACCGCAACTGAGCCGGGGTCGTGATGTACGGAGTCACCGGTCCCCCGCGCTCCCACACACACCATCTCCGCCGTCCGTGAGACCTCGATCAACTCGGTGACGGGGTCACCTTCGACAACATTGGATTCGAGTTTGACGGGCTGTCCGGTTTCCTCCGCGGCTTTCCACGCCCGGTGAAGTGCAGCCTGCGCCCGCTCATATTCGCGATCGCGATGGTGCGAACGGCGATCGATCACGGCCATCAGCAGTAATGGCGTGTCCCTGCTCACTGCTTCATCGACTGCCCAAATGGCAGCGCGGATAGCATGTTTCGAACCGTCGATACCCACGACGACAGGCGTCTTGACAGGTTGTTCCACTGTGCTTCCCTTTCCTGCTAAATCGCGAAGCAGCATTTCTGTTGTACTTCAGCGACCGATTCGGCCAGCGGCCGACTGGTGTCGATCCGATGACCCGCATCTGGCTCGGTGTCGCTCGCCGCCAACGCGGCCGCGATCTCGGGCGTGACGTCCGAGCTGGACGTCGGCCGGTTGACGATCCTCACGGCGGCCTCTTCCACGGGAAGTGTGCACACGAATTCGACAATCGGCGCGGCGGCATCGTCTGCCACCTCTTGTGCTCGCCGACGTTGCAGGGGGTCGCGCCAGGTTCCGTCGAGAATCACCGATGTTCCTCCGGTGAGTAGACTGCGCGTGCGTCGTAATACTTCCTCGTAAACCGCGGAGATGTTCTGCGCGTTGTACAGACCCGAGTTCAGTTCACCCGCCTGTCCTGTGATCGTGTTGTCCCGCATCAGTTCTCGGCGCACTTCGTCCGTGGATATCACCTGCGCTCCGAGTTCCTGTGCCACTGCGCGCGCCAGTGTCGTCTTGCCGGTGCCGGGACCGCCGCCTATCCGCACGAGTCGGACCGCGCCCGCTCGGAGGTGCAGCAGCGCAAGGTAGAGATGTCGTCGTGCATCGGCGGTCGCGTCTTGATGTCCCTGCGCCACCCTGATGCAATCGACCTTTGCTCTCACCGTAGCCCGGTAGGCGATGTAGAAATCTTTGAGCGACCGCGGCGCGAGGTCACGGGCGCGACGACTGTACTCCTCGAGCAAGAGGTCGCCGAGGTCTCGACGGCCGAGAAATTCGAGATCCATTGCCAGGAAGGCCGCGTCGTCCATACCGTCGACATAGCGCAGGCGGTCGTCGAACTCCAGGCAGTCGAGCATCGCCGGGCCCTCTGGAGTGCAGAATATGTCGTCTGCCAGCAGGTCAGCGTGCCCGTCGACGACGCGACGGTCGGTGACGCGTTGAGTGAACAGCGCACCGCGACCCGATATGTAACGTTGCGCCAGCTGCGCCACCTCGTGGGTGGACTCCCGTGGCACGATGCCGTCGGACAGTCGTTCCAGTTCAACCAGGTTCTGGTGCCAACGTTCTGATATCGCGCTGGGCGCACCTTCTGCGTCGATCGCCGGACTTCGTGTTGCGTCTTCATGAAAGCGCGCGAGTTTCTCGGCGATCACGCACAAGTGATGATGCACAGGCTCGCTGTTCTTCACCAGCGATGCCAAGCGGGCGTCATCGGGATAGCGACGCATGACGATCACCGGCTCACCATGATCGCTTCCCGGTGCGTTGAAGTGCGCGACACCGATGTAGCTGTCGGGAGCGAGCCGTCGATTGAGTTCGAGTTCGCGCACGCATGCATGCTCACGGAGTTCGGGGGTGCTGAAGTCCAGGAAGTCCGTCGCGATTGCCTTCTTGGCTTTATAGGCCCGGTCTCCGGCGAGAAAGACGATTCCCGTGTGCGTCTCGCGCACACGGGCGTCGAGGTCGCCGGCCTTCACGCGGGACTCTGTCGCCGCAGCAAGAGTCGCCGGGATACCAGTCATGCCGCCAAGACTTCCCGCACTTCACCCGCGCACCAAGGGTCCTAAGACCCCGCCTTCCTCAACCATTGACCCTGGTCGCCGGCAACGCAGGCGCCGAGGGTTGGGGTAAGAGAAACGAGGGTTGGCGTAAGAGAAAGTTGAGGTCGCGATGCCTGCCATCATGGTCGATACCGAGGTCATCAGAAGCGCTCTGCAGCTCGCGTGCAGGGCCCCCTCGCTGCACAACAGTCAACCGTGGCGGTGGGTCCTCGATGAGGACGGTGCGGTTCAGCTGTTCCTGGACAAGAATCGCGTTCTGTACTCTACTGATCGCTCCGGGCGCGAGGCGCTGATCAGCTGCGGTGCAGTACTAGATCATTTCCGGGTTGCCATGGCGGCCGCGGGCTGGACCGCCAACGTCGACCTGTTCCCCAACCCCAACAATCTCGTGCATCTCGCGTCGATCGACTTCACCCCGATGGAATTCGTCACCGACGGACACCGCCGACGCGCGGACGCCATACTGCTGCGCCGTACCGACCGGTTGCCGTTCGCGGAACCGCAGGATCGGGAGTCGGTCGAGTCACTTCTGAGTAGGACTGTCACCGGAGACGCGGTGCGCCTCGACGTCATTCCCGACGAACTACGCGCGGAACTCGCAGAAGCGTCGCAGCTGACCGAGTCCCTGCGCCTCTACGATACGTCCTATCACGCCGAACTATCCTGGTGGACAGGGGGTTACGAGACAGAGGAAGGTGTCCCGGGAAGTTCATTGTTATCGGCATCCGAGAGCGACCGGGTGGATGTCGAGCGCAACTTCCCCGTCACCCGAAACGAAGACCGACGGCCTTCCTATGGTCAGGATCACTCCAGGATCCTGGTGCTGTCCACTTACGACACCGAACGCGCCAGCGTGCTGCAGTGCGGCGAGGCACTCTCGGCGGTATTGCTGGACGCCACGATGGCCGGGCTGGCCACCTGCACCTTGACCCACATCACCGAACTGGGTGCGAGCCGCGAGATCGTCTCGACGTTGATAGACCAGCCCACCACCCCCCAGGCGTTGATCCGCGTCGGTCTTGCTCCGCCGCTGGAAGACCTTCCTCCGGCAACCCCCCGTCGCCCGATCGACGACGTCTTCGAAGTCCGGCCCAGGGACCAATAGCCGGATAGCAGGGACCTTCGCCCCTGAGCCGGGGACCATGCCGCGGATAACGTCGCATCGTGCGAGATCACCGCCGACCACCCCCCACCGTCGTCGTCGGCATCGACGGATCACGGCCCGCGCTCGATGCGGCGTTGTGGGCGGTCGACGAGGCAGTCGATCGCGACATTCCCTTGCGGCTGGTTTACGCGATTCAGCCAAGCCAGAGCACAAGCGGTTTTCTCGACAAGGCGAACCGCGATCTCGCAGCCGCCGAATGCGCCGTTCGGTATGCGTTCACCGCTGTCGAATCCATGGAGAAGCCCGTCAAGATCGAAGCAGAGATTCTGCAGAATCGCCCGACGCAGGCGCTATTGGAGGCGTCCCGGGGGGCCGCCCTCTTGTGTGTCGGCTCTATTGGACTCAACTCCGGCGCCCAGGGCACCGTCGGCGCCACCGCGGCAGCGTTGGCATCGGCGTCACACTGTCCGGTGGCAGTCGTCCGCGGTCACGATCCTGTGCGGCGCGGCTGGGTGGTAGCCGACCTGGATGCAACCGAAGACAGCGACGCTGTCCTGCTACGCGGACTGGATGAGGCGCGGCTGCGGGACGCGCCGCTTCGAGTGCTGACGACCTGGCAGTCGCGATTCACCGACATATATGACCGCCGGGCCGTCGCCGAGCGAAACCGGATCGCCAAGGCAGAACTCGACCGACGCGTTGCCCACTGGAAGAAGCGTTGTGCCGACCTCGATGTCCACACGGTGGCCGTACACGGCAACACCCTCAACTATCTGGCAAAAAATGCCGGCACGATCCAGACACTCGTCGTCGGTCGGGACCGCGCCCACGGGATCAGAGAGTTCGTCGGCCCGCCCGGCTTCGCAGCATTGCACGAAGCCGGTTGTTCGGTATTGATCTGCGAACCCCGGAACGTATTGTGAGCACTACCTATACGACTCGGCAGAACCTACGAAAGGCTTCACATGGTGAAGGTCTTTCTCGTCGATGACCACGAGGTCGTCCGACGAGGGCTGATCGATCTCCTCAACGCCGATCCGGAACTGGAGGTCATCGGGGAGGCCGGCTCGGTCGCGCAGGCATTGGCTCGGATACCTGCCCTGCAACCCGACGTCGCAGTGCTCGACGTCCGGCTGCCCGACGGCAATGGCATCGAATTGTGCCGCGACCTGCTGTCCCGGCTGCCCAATCTTCGGTGCCTCATGCTGACCTCGTTCACCTCCGATGAGGCGATGCTGGATGCGATCCTGGCCGGCGCCAGCGGTTATGTCGTCAAGGACATCAAGGGGATGGAGCTCGCTCAGGCGATCAAGGATGTCGGCGCCGGACGCTCGCTGCTCGACAACAGGGCCGCGGCCGCACTGATGGCCAAGCTGCGCGGGGCCGCCGAGCGATCGGATCCGCTGTCCGGACTCAGCGACCAGGAACGGGTACTCCTCGACTTGCTGGGTGAAGGCCTGACCAACAAGCAGATAGCCGCCAGAATGTTCCTCGCCGAGAAGACGGTGAAGAACTACGTATCCCGGTTGTTGGCCAAGCTCGGGATGGAACGTCGCACTCAAGCGGCGGTGTTCGTATCCAAACTGGACCAGAGTCACCGCCGCCCGGAAGAGTAGGTCGATCAAATCTGTCGCACGACGATCACCGGCGTGCGTGCCGATTCGGCGACCGCTGTGCTGACCGAGCCGAGCAGCATCCCGGCGAAGCCGCCCCGGCCATGGCTACCGACGACAGTGAGTTGTGCAGCCTCCGATTGCTCGAGCAGCTGGCGGGCGGGACTGTCGAGCACCACCACCCGACGAACCGCAACATCGGGGTAGCGCTCCTGCCAACCGGCGAGCCGCTCGCCGAGCGCTTCCTCGGCTTCCTTCTGCACATCTGACGGTTCGACACCCGGCAACTCCGCGATTCCGAAGTCAGACCATGCGTGGACCGCGACCAGATCGGCACCGCGCCGAGATGCCTCATCGAAAGCGACGGCAGTCGCTGATTCCGAGACCGGCGAACCGTCGATCCCCACGACGACGGGCGCGTTCGCGGGGTACCCAATCGACGTCCCCTCATCGTGGATGACGGCGACCGGGCAACTGGCGTGGCGGATCAGGCCAGTGCTCACCGACCCCAGCAGGCGTCGTTCGATCGCACCCAGTCCGCGGCAGCCGACCGCGATCATCGCCGCCTCCTTGGACAGGTCGATGAGCGTGGGCAGGACACCCGCGGCAATCAGCTCGGTGTCCACTCGTTTCGGCGGTGAGCCGTCGGCACCCGCCTCGACGGAGCTTCGAGCTTCGCGCAAGAGCTCCTCACCGTTGCGTTGGAGACGGGTGACGAGTTGGGGCGGCATGGGTATCTCGGGCCGGGTCCGAACCATTGGTGTCTCGATGACGTGGACGAGCGTGAGCGGCAGATCGTGCAACTTCGCTTCGCGCGCCGCCCAGTCGACAGCCGCCGCCGAAGGGGGCGAACCGTCGACACCGACGATTATTCCGTAATGCTCAGTTGTCATTGACATTTGCTTACTCCTTCGGTGTACATGCCGCCGCTTAGTGATGTCTCGGTCCACCGTGGTTGGCATAGACCTCGCCATCCCAATCGTGGGACCGTCGGCGATCAAGGATCAGTCGTGCCGCGTAGACAAACGCAGCCGCGGTCGCAGCCACGCCGAGCCAGATGGACAACGCCGCCGCCACCGCGTCGGCTCCCGCCCTGCTCCGGCCTGGGGGCGGCTTCACGTGTTCGCCTTCGGCGTTGACCCAGATTGGTCGCTCATCATCGATTTTCGCCTGATTGGGCCAATCTATGACGTCGACATGATCATGTCCCGCCGCAAACCAGGTGGCAGTCACGGAGTACGAAATCTCATTGGGTACGACGTGACGGCGGCCCGCCTCTATCGCGGTAGCCGTTACCTGCTGCCTCGTCTGTGCCTGCGTGACGTAAAGCTGTGCGTGCGCGTCGTGTACCGAAGTACCGATGGCCCCCGCTATCGGTGTCGCGAGGATCACCATCAAGACCGCCGCGATTCCTACCCAGGCTTCGACCCGGTCGGTGCTGCGCACCAAGGCATTACGACCGAACGCCTTGGTCCACCAGATGCGCCCGAAACCCACCGTGAAGGTTTGCATCACATCTCCTCGCGTTGCCGAAGCGCCACTCTCGTCGACATACCGATCGTGGCCACCCGGCCGCGCGACCGACAAGGGCCAATGGCCCCGCATCGGTGGGCCAATGTCACCGGTGATATCACTTCGCCGGCTCAGACCGGTCGACGGTGATGACGTTGTGCGACTGGAAGAAGGCCTCGGCGGGGAGGAATGTTGCTTCCGCTTCTTGCCAAGAAGCCGAAAATCTCTATGCCCTCGGCGCTTTCGAGGGCGGTAGGTTGCGTGGCGTCGCGCCCTACGAGGCATGCGACCCACCCGGAGCAGATTGGATTTCGCCGGTCAGTTGAACGGTGAACCGTCGAGATGCGTGACCACCTCCGAGATATCGCGACGCGGCGTCGACGGCAGGGGATCCGCGTTGACAGGTGACCAGCCGATGCGCAGCAGCATCTGCGGATATCCGTCGTCTCCGAATACGTCCTTCCGTACGGATTCGCGGAGCTCGACGATCTCCAACGGTTCTGTGACCGGACAACTCGCCAACCCCTGCGCGGTCGCCGTCAGCATCACCACGCTGGAGGCCTCTCCCGCGCGCAGCCGTGACAGCTCGTCGTCGGCGACCGTGCCTAGGGCGATGACGATCGCATGGTCATGGGGGGAGTCTCCGTCCGGAATTTCGGCGAGCATCCCCCCGGAAAAGGACCGCGCCAGCGGCGTGACCGCCGGACCGGCCTCAGGGATGCTGCGTGCCGGCACGCCGGCCGTGGACGCATGCCGTCCGCTCCACGTGGCTATTTCAGCCAAGTAGTCGGAGTCGCCGGCGTGCCGCCAGGCGGCGTCGGCCACGAGCCGATTCAGATTGCCCAATGCGTCGATGCGGCGCAGCATCACACCCGCACGTGCCGCGCGCGCACCCATCAAGACGACGTCGCCCGGAGGCACGAGCCATGAGCTGTAGCGCCGCCGGTCGGTGCGCCGCCGCGGAATGGCGGCCGCCAACGCCACATCGAGCTCGCTCTCGGGATGCCGGTACAGTTCCACGGCCGCGACGTGGCTGGGATCCGCCGAATTGGGGAACCGGTGAATCTTCGATTGCCATCCCAAGGCAGCGAAGGCGATGGCGCAGTGATTCAGTGTCGCACCACAGCTGAGCATCAAGTCTCGTGCGTCCGGATCGGTGTGACGCAGGTGCAGGTCGGGATTGGCATACAGATGGATGGTTTCGTCGCCCACCCGCCATAACCACGGTTGCGAGTTGTGTACAGACGGAGCACGAACGGCAAGCGACAGAGCCGACCGAATGGTCTCGGCGTCGGGGAAGCGTGTAGTCATTGAGGTTCCGTCACTACTTGAAGGATCGTTGTCGTTCCACTGTCGCGGTCTGCGACCAGCTGTGAGCAGAGCACAAAGGCCCTTCGCCTGATGACTTGGGACATGGACGGCGCGCAAACCTGCGCACCCGGCAACGACAGCGACCCGCAGCCCCGAGCGTCGCGCCACTACCGCACGGCCCGCTACACTCACACCGCCCGCTCCCGACGACCAGCAAAATCGTCCCGAAACGGCCCCAGGACGCCGAGAACACCGTCGAAGACGCGGACGAGTCGAAGACGTCCCGGCCCCCGTAGCTCAGGGGATAGAGCACGGCTCTCCTAAAGCCGGTGTCGCAGGTTCGAATCCTGCCGGGGGCACTCGCATTCTTGCAGGTCAGCGACACTTTAGGTGATTCCGATCCACGGGCCCGTCCGACTCGTGGTCGGTGCCTGGTCGGTGAGCCAATGACACAAAGTGGCGTTCACTGGTCCCCGATGGCCTTTCTCGCGGCAGCATCGAGGCGTACCGCTACGTCGTCAAGATCGGTGGGGAACAGTCCTGCGTAATGATTGAGCGTCGTGGCAGCCGACTCATGGCCGAGTAAGCGCGCAACCGCAACGACCGAGGCCCCCGCTTGTATGGCAAGCGACGCTGCGGTGTCACGGAGGTTGTGCGGGGTGATCGTCAGGCCAACTGCAGCGGTAGCCGCATCGAAGCTGTCTCGTCGAAAATTGCGGTTTCGCAGCGGCGTGCAGTTCGCGGAGGGGAAAACGAGTTCGGAAGGCGCCGACTGGGCCTGTAGATCGGTCAGTTCGTCAACGACAGTTTCCGGTATCGGAACGGTGCGCGCCTGGTGATCTTTCACCGGAGACATCTCGCCTCGAGGCGCTTCTTCTGAGTACGCGCGAGATATTCTCAGGCGGCGCAGATCGAGATCGATATCGGTCCACCTCAACGCCGCCAGTTCACCGGTCGTGGGACCACGTTCGCGGGAGGAATTTGCACACTCATCGCCGAGACTCCTACGTGCATCGATCTGGCATTGATGCATTACATGATTCAATGTATCATCCGATGAGACCGTTGGGAGGGTGCGGTGCCGGTCGATAGAAGCGGTCGCGTGTACGTCGTGTGCTCAGTTCCCCTGCTGCATCCCGAGGCGCAGACCGTCGAGGAGATGCTTGAGGGGTGGCGCAACCAGCAACTGTGCCGCAACCTCGACCACGAGACGATCGCGGGGCGGATCCGGATCGTGCAGCGGTTCGTGGATGTGACCAACGAGTTCCCGTGGACCTGGACACCGGCAATGGCTGAGGAGTTCTTCAGTGATCTCCGCGCGATCCACCGGCGCAAACAATCCACCATCCGCGGCTATCAGAACGCTTTGAAATTGTTCTGCTCCTATGTCAGCCATCCCGATTACGGCTGGGATCGGGTGTGCGAGCAGCGGTTCGGAACTCATCCGGCGCAAGTGTTCTTCGAGTGGAACACCGCTGCGCACGTGCAGGACAACGAACAGGCCCCTGAGAAACGCGCTTTCACCAAGGCCGAGTTGCAGGACTTTTCGACCACGCCGACGACCAGGTCGCGCTGATCGCGGCGTCAGGCCGCAAGGGCTGGTTGCCGGCCTACCGCGACGCGGTGATGTTCAAGATCGCCTACTCTTACGGGCTGCGGTGCAACGAAATACGGCACCTGCAGACCGTCGACTTCTCCCGCAATCCCCGCGCCCGGGAGTTCGGCCGCTACGGCGTCGTTCACATCCGGTACGGCAAGGCCAAGAAGGGATCTCCACCCAAACGACGCAGCGTGCTGACGGTCTTCGATTGGACGCCCGAGGTGATCGGCGACTGGCTCACCCACGGCCGGCCCTACATGGACGACGGCATCGACCTGTTCCCCAGCGAAAAGGGCGCGTTGGTTGCCGAACGAACCTTGCTCCGTCGGTTCCGACGCTACTGCGACGATGACCTGCAGCTGCCCGGCGGACTGGATCTGCACTCGTTGCGGCGCTCCTATGCCACCCACCTCATCGAAGATGGCTGGGACGCGAAATTCGTCCAAGACCAGCTGGGTCACGAACATGCCAGCACCACCTCGCTCTACACCTGCGTGTCCAGCGACTTTCGCACCCGCACCTTGCGTCGGGCACTCGATGCCACCATCAACGAGGCGTTGTCCTTCGACGGTGAGGAGAGCTCGTGAAACGTCAAGTCGACTACAC
Organism: Mycolicibacterium rhodesiae NBB3; assembly: GCF_000230895.2. The sequence continues at coordinate 3,238,840 of NC_016604.1, read as the reverse complement.
CTGGCGGGTGGCCGAGCTGATGGCCGCGGCCGGCATGCACAACAGCACCGACCTCATCCCGCGCCTCGCCGAGCGCGGCATCCAGCTGTCGCGCCCACAGGTCTACCGGGTGGTTCATCAACGCCCCGAACGAGTTTCGCTACAAATGATGGCTGCCCTCTGCGACATCTTCGGCTGCGGAGTCGAGGACCTGATCACCGTGACCGCAAGCGACGTCCGGCGCAAGCGAGCCTCGTCCGCCGCGGCGACATCGCCCGCGCCCAACGTCGTCCAGCTCAACAAATCCGTGCGGCCGCGACGCGCCCGCGTGCTGAGTGATGACGATTAACTCCAACCGGCCATCCCGAACACGCGGACGACCCTACGCCGAAGGAACACTGCCCTGCACCCGATGCGCCCGGATGTCCACCCAAGACCGCACCCCGTCCTGGCCAGACGAGCAGCTCTGCAACAGCTGCTTCTACACCGCGATGCGCACCAGAGGCATCTGCCCGATCTGCGGACACGACGGCCTACTGCCCGCCCGCACCAATCGCACAGATCCCCGGCCAATCTGCCTGGCCTGCGCCGGCATCCCCAAGAATTACCGATGCACAACCTGTGACATCGAAGGCCAGATCTACCGGCGCGGACAATGCGCCCGCTGCGCTCTGCGCGAGGACCTGAACTCGCTGATAGTCGACGGCGCCGCGGACCCGTCGGCGATGGGCGCGATCGCCGACGTCCTGTGCGGGGTAGACCGACCCGAAAGCATCCTCACCTGGAAACGCTCCCCCACCGTTCGGGCCCTGCTGACCGGCCTGGCCGGCGGGGACATCGCGCTCAGCCACCACGGCCTCGACGCGGCCGGCCAAGGCAGAGAGGTCTCACATCTGCGCAGTCTCCTCGAGCACAACGGTCTCCTCCCCCAACGCGATGAACGCCTTGCGCGTTTCCAATTATGGCTGGCCTCCAAACTCGACACGATCTGCGAGCCCGCAGTTCGAGCACCGGTCGAACAATTCGCCACCTGGCATCATCTGCACCGGCTACGCCGAAACTCAAAGCCCGGGCAAACCTCCCATGGCCCAACACATTCAGCCAAACAAGAAATCAACGAAACAATAAAGTTCCTCACCTGGCTGCATGAAACCCATCACCGCACCGCGGCCACCTGCCAACAGCGAGACATCGACGAATGGTTAGCCACCGGACCTACAACCCGTACCAAGATCCGCACGTTCGTCGTATCGACCAACAGGAGCAAGATCAACACCGCGCTGCATCTCGACGCCCCACAGGCCAAGAGCACCCGTCTGCTCACCCAAGACCAGCGGCTGGCATGGATCAAAGAACTCCTCACTGGCGACATGGAATCACTGCCCTACCGCGTCGCCGGCACACTGCTACTGCTCTACGCCCAACCACTGATGAAAATCGTCGCCCTGCCCACAGTCGCGATCATTGAGGCCCCAGATGAGACGAGCATATCGCTTGGGGCCGAACCCGTCCCAGTGCCTGAACCGTTCGCCGACACGCTCAAACGCCACCTGCACAACCGGCCCAACCTTCGAACCGCCGGAGGCATGGTCACCAGCCCATGGCTATTCCCCGGCCACCGTGCCGGCAAGCACCTCGATCCACACACCATGATGGTGGCGCTGCGCACCCTGGGTATTAATCTGCTCGGAGCACGGAATTCCGCGCTGCAGAACCTCGTCGCCGAGATACCTCCTCCCGTCGTGGCAAACCTACTGGGCTACAGCCACAACTGCACCCAAAGACATGCACAACTGGCGGCCCAACCATGGTCGCGCTACGTCACCTAGCGGTCGCGACATCATCATGACGGCACCGATTGCACGACGAATACGGCCGAGTCGAATACGGCCGAAGCTCGACACGAGCGGGCTCAGTCGATCGGCGAGCCACCTAACAAGGAAGCCTATTGAGCGTAACGTAACGACCCCAGCGAGCGGCGGGACCGTTGACGAGCTGGCTGGCCGTTGCAGAAGCAGGAGCGGCAGTGAAACGGCATACGGTGACGGCCTTGCCCGGCAACGAAATAGCAACAACCTCGACAGATAGCGGAACTGTCGGCAACCGCCGATAGCGTTGTGTCATGCTTGCGGCCATGTCAGTCACCTCGATGCTCGACCGTGAGGTCTACTTGTATGCCGAGGTCGACAAGCTGATTGGGCTACCGGCGGGCACCGCGAAGCGGTGGATCAACGGCTACGAACGCGGCGGCGTGGACCATCCGCCGATCCTGCGCGTCGCACCGCGAGAGACGCCATGGGTCACGTGGGGCGAGTTCGTCGAAACTCGCATGCTCGCCGAATATCGCGACCGCCGGAAAGTGCCTATAGTCCGACAGCGCGCGGCGATAGAGCGGCTCCGCGCGCTATTCAACGTCCGGTACCCGCTGGCACACCTGCGGCCGTTTCTGTCGACACACGAGCGTGATCTGACAATGAGCGGCGAGGAAATCGGCCTAAAAGACGCCGAAGTGACGATCCGCACGGGCCAGGCGCTGCTCGGCGACGCCCGATGGCTTGCCAACATCGCGACACCCGGTCGCGATGAGGCCGGGGAAGCCGTGATCGTCGAGCTTCCCGCCGACAAAGCGTTTCCCGAAATCGTCATCAACCCAAGCCGATACAGCGGGCAACCAACGTTCGTTGGTCGTCGCGTGTCGCCGGTGACGATCGCCCAAATGGTCGACAGCGGCGAGGAACGCGAAGACCTGGCCGCCGACTACGGGTTAAGCCTGCAGCAGATCCAGGACGCGATCGACTACACCAAGAAGTACAAACTGGCCCGGCTGGTGGCGGCGTAAGGCTCGGCGATGCTGGAAGTCGACAACGTCACCTACGTTGTCGATGAAAACCTGCTTCGCCTCGGCGCGGGGCTCGTTGCGGTGCCCAAAGACACCGCTCGATTCGGGCGTGCGCCTATCGACGACATCCTGCCGCTGGGAATCCTCGACACCGACTGGATACCGATCGTCGGCCGTCGCGGGTGGATCGTCATCACCAACGACAGACACCTGCGGACGCGACCAGTCGAGGCCGAGCTGGCGATCGCTCACAAGCTCAAAGTCGTGCACCTGCACGGCAAGGTCGGCGGGCAGTCTGCGTGGGCACAGTTGACGCGGCTCACCGCGAGGTGGCCCGCCATCGAGAACCAACACGAAAAGGCGCCAGAGGGCCCGTGGTGGTTCTCGGTGCGCAGCAGTGGCACGGCCGTGATGGAGTTCGCGCCCGGCACGGTCGAACGGTAGCCCTGGCCACGCGCGCCTGATGGCTCTTGTCCCGCGATGCACAGGACAATGGTCGTGATGAAATTTCGTCGTCGAAACTCCGAAGCGCTCGCCGACCTGGTCTGCGGCAACGTCGGCCCGGTAGATCCAGGGCCGGGGCAAGAGCCGAAGTACTTCGAGTACCTGTCCAGCAGCTATATCACCGAGTTCTTTCAGGACATGGACACCAACTACGTCCACGACGGTTCGACGCGCCACAGGTGGATCGCCGACGTGATCGACGAAATGCTGGCCGAGCCGCACGAAGGCCCCGCTCACCCGCCCGATGTCTTCTGCCGTCTCATCGACCAGCTGATGAGCCCCGCGGCCACGCACAACGAGGGCGCAGACTGTCTCAACGCGCTGCGGCAGCTCAATGAGGTGCTCAACCGTGAGGGGTTCGAAGCGTTCTACGGCGACGACCGCCACTGCTACCTGCGCCACATCGGGACCGACACCGCTCGCCGGGCTCAAGGCCAACCCGCACCGCCCACTGAAGGCGGCTGAATTGGAGCGCCGACAACTACTCGAGGCGTTCCTCGACACGTGCAGCGAAGATGAGTTGATCGAGGAGGTCTTGCTTCCGCTATTCCGGCAGTTGGGTTTTCACCGAATCACTGCAGCGGGGCACAAGGACAAAGCGCTCGAGTACGGCAAGGACGTGTGGATGCGCTACACCTTGCCGACGCAGCATCTGCTCTATTTCGGTATCCAGGCGAAGAAGGACAAACTCGACGCGTCCGGTGTCACCAAGGCGGGCAACGCGAACATGGCCGAGATCTACAACCAGGCACTGATGATGCTGGCGCACGAGATTTTCGACCCCGAAACCAATCGGCGGGCGCTCGTCGACCACGCTTTCATCGTCGCCGGGGGTGAGATCACGAAGGCCGCACGCAATTGGCTCGGCAACGCGCTGGACGCCACGAAGCGCAGTCAGATCATCTTCATGGACCGCACCGACATCCTCAACCTGTATGTCGTGACGAGCGTGCCGCTACCTGCGGGAGCGCTTCCCGACGAGCGTGACCCGTGGGCCATCGATCCGAACGAACCGCCGTTCTGGACCGAGGCCGAACCGGGCCCGTCGTGCTCAGTGGTTGTTGTTGAGCTGGTCGAGCTTGTCGGCCGTGTCGAGGCACGCGGCGGCCAGGCGGCGCGGCCCGGCGGCGTCGAGCTGGGCGTCGCTGATGACGAACGCCGCGGGCATGTGCTCGTAGCCGCCGCGGCTGTTGTGCGCACCATCGACAGTGATCTCGACGGGCTGGTCCGCGGTGCGGCCGGTGCCCTCGATGGCGGCCGTGAACGCGATCGAGTTGTCGCCCAGACGTGCCTCTCGTGGTCGTCGGCCCGCCGAATGAACCGTTAGCCCGCAGACACCCCGACGCCGTCAGACACGCACCGCTCTTCGCTGGTCAAATCCTATGCGTGATCACATTTGTCGCCCGTTTGGTCAAGGATGGGAACATGTCAACGCCTGCCCCTCAGGGCTTTCCCCAGATTGGACTGTCTGGACCGATGCCTGGCGCATTAGCCGATCTCCAGTCCCTGGCCAACGATGTTGAGTTCGCTCGGCAGTGCGCACTGGGTTACCTCGCGTATTCGTCGTCGACCCCGACGTCTGAACAGCCACTCGTCGCCAAGGCTCTATGGTTCGCGGGCGCGATTGCCTATCGGCGTGCCTTCACCTCTGGCAGGGGCCACCTCGTGGCCGGTGGAAGTCGGCTGAAGATCAAGGATGCCTGGACGACGCTGCTGACAACCGACCAGCTGGCCGCCCACGACGACACCCTGCGGATGGCGAACCAGCATATTGCACACCGTGTCGCCGACCACGAAGGTGCCGTGGTGGTCGCCGTGCTGACTCCGCCTCCAGGACCACGCGAGGTTGCCGGGGTCGGCCACATGTTGGTCCACATGATTGGGCCGGAGGTCGTTGTTGCCGAGCGACTGGCTTCTGTATGCGACGTACTCCTCGGGCTGTTCAGAACAGAGGCCGAGCGGCTAGGCACACTGATCCGAACAAAGTTGGACGAAGCCAACATTGACGAGCTGTACGCCGTATCGTCAATTCCTGGCAAGGAATTCACGGTGCCGGGCGAAGACTCAGATGAATCCGGTGAGCCCGACGGAGATGCCACTGGCTAGGCCTCGCGAAAGAACGCGGCCAGCAAACTACCCAACGAATGAAATGACACCGACCATCGAGCTACCAACCCGGCCACGCGATCAGCACCACACCCCTTGGTCAGCATCTTCGAGCCCAGGCAGGACATCTTGAATACGACGGGATCGAATATGGCGGGTTACCGGTATGTTTCTCGTGAGTTCAGCCGGATTGAAGCGATTTCAGCTGGAACCCACGGCCTTTCGGCCGCGAAGGTTCATAACTGCGGCGGGTTCGTGGGGCCTGAGTCTAGCGGCGTTGGGCGGCACTACGGCTCCACCGCCTGCTCGAGTTCGTCGCTGAGCAGCCGTTCGGCCACGGTGGTGTAGCGCCGTGCGGTGTTGTGCGAGATGCCGAAGACGAGAGACAGATGCAGCGGGTCCGGACCTGCGGTCAGCGCTTCGTGAAGGATTCGGTCGGCACGGATGCGTTCGATCGTGAATCCATTGTCGCTCAACGATGGTTTCACCGATTTTTGACTCACCGGCGTTGTGCGCAATGCAGTTTTCGTCGTGAGTAGAACGTGCCGGTTCGGAGTGTGGGGCCATCTGTCCCGGCGGTGGTCGAGCCATGTGATCAGCGCTCTGTGGGTGAGCTCCCCGAGCCGTTGGTTGTGTCCGGCAAGGGTGATCCGCCGGTTCGGCAGGTCGATGTCGTCGAGCGTCAGTTTGCGTATAACGGCTGTGCGGCAGGCATGTTCGACGCTCAGCGCCACGACGAGGCGTTCAAGCGGTTCGCTCGCGAGCTGTTCGATCGAGCGCACCTCGTCATTTGTGATGGGCAGGAGGTCTTGGTCTACTGGTTGGCTCTTCAAACCCGCTGTTGGGTTACTGAAGACCAAACCATTCTTCTTGGCGTGCCGGAACAGCGACCGCAGCGCCTTGATCAGATTGTGGCGCTGGTTTCCCTGAAACGGCCGCAGCGCCGCGTCGACGTCGGCCCTGGTGACCTCCCTGAGATGGTCGTAAGAGGTGGCCCAGTGCGCGAGAAGGGGCCTGACCGAGCCGAAGTAGCTGTAGAGCGTCCTCGGCGATCGTGGGCGAGCACGTGCGCCGCCGACCAACAGGGTAAGGAGCCAGTGGTGGGCCGGCTCGGCGAACCCTGGCGGAAGTTCCGCGGTGACGCGTTCGATCCAGGCACGGATCGGAGGTTCGGTGTCGTCTTTCAGCAGGTCGAAGTGGGAGAGGATTTCGACGAGCCTGCGACGGGACGCGAGCCGATGCGGCCGTGTTCGAACCTCCGTGAGCGGCACGCGATTACCGGTGGGCCGACCGACCAGAAGGGTGACCAGGGCGTCGAGGCATCGGTTTGTGGTCTCACCGCACCAATCGTGGGCGGCACCGAGTTCCCGGGCGTATACCGCGGCGGCCACGAGCACGGGGTCGTCGGATTCCAAGGCTGGATGCCGCCGGGGCGGGCGAGGGGGCAGTCCCGCCTTTCCGCGATGGTAGTGCGCCTTTCTTGAACAGCTTCTGCCGCAGTATTTTTGGTCGCGGCGACCGTTGGCTGGCAGTTCGGCTCCGCATTGCAGGCAATTCATCGCGGCGGCAGCGACCTTCCCGTCCGGGCGCGCGGGGTGACGGGGCGGGCCTCACCGCCCACGGCGGCGCTCTCATTACCCTTCGGTGTGGGTGCGGCCACGGTTTCGGGCTCGGGGATCAGCAGTTCGTCGATGCCGCAGCCCAGCACGGCGCAAAAAACATCGAGATCGTGGAGCTTGATGGCATTGGGGTTGCCCGACCACAAGCCCGACATCTTGCCGGCGCTGATCACCAGGCCGCGCTCGGCCAGCATCCGTTGGAGTTCGCTGGCCTTCCAAATGCCGCGGTTGGCCGCGGTCAGGCGCAGATTCCACTTCATTGAGCCAATCCTTTCCATCGGTCTGCGACTCGGCGTTGTCCGGTGACCCAGGCATCTTCGACGTGGGTGGGAGGTTGTCCCGGTCTTCGTGGAATTTGAGGTGGCGGTCCCTCACCTGATGCCCGCCAGATGGTAGGTCTTCGGGTGAACGACCAAGTACACCTCGAAGAAGGAGTAAGGGACCGCCATGAAGACCGTACCTACTGTTCGCCTCGCTGACACGACCGACGCCGCCGGGTTGCCTGAGCTGCCGGAGGAGATCCGGCTGGCGATGACCAGCATCGCCGGGGCGGCCCGGGAGGGGTTGTTGGCGATGAGCGTGGCCGCCGGGATGGCGGTGATGCAGACGATGTTTGAGGCCGAGATCGCCGCGGCGTGCGGGCCGAAGGGCAAGCACGACGCTGACCGGATTTCGGTGCGCCACGGCAGTGGGAAGGGGTCGGTGACCCTTGGTGGTCGGCGGGTGCCGGTGGCCCGGCCGCGGGCACGCACTCTGGATGGGAGCGAGGTGGCGCTGAGCACCTATGCGCACTTCGCCGCCGATGACCTGCTGACCCAGGTGATGATGGAGCGGATGCTGGCCGGGGTGGCCACCCGCCGGCACGCCCGCACTGCGGAGCCGGTGGGCGCCCAGGTCGGCGAGGAGGCGAAATCGACTAGCCGCTCGGCGATTTCGCGCCGATTCGTGCGCCAGACCGAGACCGCGCTGGGCGAGCTGATGAGCCGCGACTTGAGCGAGCTGGACATCAAGGTGCTCATGTTGGATGGGGAGCACATGGCCCAGCGGTGCGTGGTGGTCGCGCTGGCGATCACCGCCGACGGAACGAAGGTCCCGGTCGGGGCTGTGGGACGGCTCCACGGAGAACAAGACCGTGGTCCGCTCGCTGCTGGCCGACCTGGTCGAGCGCGGCCTGGCCATCGACGATGGGCTGCTGGTCGTCTGCGACGGCGCCAAGGCGCTGTCCGCGGCGGTGCGTGAGGTGTTCGGCGCCAAGGCCCTCATCCAAAGATGTACCTTGCACAAGCGGAGAAATGTCGCTGATCATCTGCCCGACAAGGACAAGGCCTGGGTGGACGCCAAGTTGGTCAAGGCCTTCGCCCACCCTGACCCAGACACCGGGTTGCGCAACGCGAAAAGCCTTGCCGGGCAACTTGGTAAGAACTATCCCAGTGCGGCCGCCAGCCTGCGCGAGGGGCTGGAGGAAATGTTCACTGTCGCCCGCCTCGGCATCGACGGCCGCCTCGCCAAGACGTTGACCACGTCCAATCCGGTCGAGTCGATGATCTCCATCGCCCGGACCACCAATCGCAACGTCACCCGCTGGCGCGACGGGCAGATGGTGCTGCGCTGGACCGCGGCCGGCATGCTCAACGCCGAACGATCCTTCCGTCGCATCAAGGGCCACAAGCAGATGCCCCAGCTCGTCGACGCCCTGCGCCGACACGCTCACCCCGACACCGGCGCCGACACCAAATCTGTCGGTGCCGCCGCCTAGAGTTCATCGTGGATCGTCACCCAAATTCCACGCGACTCGGGACATGCTCGTGGGTGGCGTGGACGTGGATATATCGAGCCGTCGTGGCAGTCCAGGCGTGACCACATAATTCCTGGATGGCGAACAGGTTCATTCCGCCGAGGTAAAGCTCCGACGCGCAAAAGTGCCGCAGCACATGCGGGGTCAGCTTCCCCGACCACGCGGGCAGATGTCGGTCCGCCGCCTCGGCCAACGATCGGCGATAAACGTCAGCTGTCGCGCGCATGCACGTCCCGTCGATGTTCTTGCGTTCGGACGGAAACAGCGGCGCGCCATGGCTATTCGGGTCGATATCGAACAGTCCGAGCACGTCTTCGATGAACCATCTCAGGCTGCGGTCAGCGCCGTTGATGAGCGGCACCAGTCGCGGTTTGGGGCCTTTGCGGCGTGATCCCTTGCCGTGACGGACGTTCAGCTTGCCGAACCGCCCCAGTTCCCACCGCACATCGTCCAGGTCGAGCATCCGCGCCTCGTTGATGCGCAGTCCCAAGTCGGCCGCCAGCCGGGCGACCGCGTAGTTGCGGGCGGCCGGGGCGAACTTGCGGCAGGTGACCAGTTCCTCGCGCCACCCGGCGAACAGCTGCTCCACCTCGTCGGCGGTCGGAGGGATACGCAGCTGCGGATCGACCGAAGCGCGCGGCCGGTTGATCTCGTCCAGCGGGCACTCGACGACCCGACCTGTCATGTTGTGCAGGTCGATCTTGTGCCGAAGCTCCAAGAACTGGAAGTACACGGCCAGTGCTGCGGCCCGCCCGGTGCGGGTGGAGGGGTTGGCATCGCGCAGCACCGTGCCGAAGTAGACGTCGGCATCGGCGGGCTGCATCTCCCACAGCGGCCGGCCAAACCAGTCGCGGATCAGCTCGAGGTGGTTGGTGTCGTTGCGGATCGTGCTGTCGACCAATCCGGCCGACGCCCGTGCCAGCACGAACCCGGCCAGCACGTCGGTCTCGAAGTCGGCAAGCTCCTCCTCGCTCGTCGGTACGCGATGTTCCCGCAGATCGCGGACCACAGCCAGAGCCAACCCACGCCTCCTCGACTTCACTCAGGGTGAAGAAACATCATCTCGCCAACTATTCAGTCAGCAAGAATGATGCCGGTTCATCAGAGGGTTCTGGTGGAGCGACACGCCTACAACGGCTGTTCCAGGCGTTGAAAGGGCTAACGGGCGATATCGGTTGGGCTCAGGAACTCGTCGACTGTTGGGCACTAGATCGGCGGCGAGCCCGTACGTCCTCGATTCGCTATCGGCCAACGTTCGTGTGAAAGTGCTGCGGGCTGAGGTGCCGTCGGGCGGAGGCCGCAAATCGCCAATACGGACCGAACCGCTACTCGAGCACGCAGATGCAAGTCAGAGTGTGAGTTATGCCCAACGATGTGCCAGAGGTCAAGACGTATTCGCTCGCGGAAGTCGCGAAGATGGTTCTCCCGCCGGAGATGACGGATGGTGTGCGCTGGCTATCCCGTCGGTTGAACCGTGGCGAATTGTCGGGATACCGCGTCGGTCGTACCTGGCGCATGACGCTTAAGGACGTTGAAGGCTTGATCGAGCACCACCGGGAGCGTCCCCTACCGCGGGATGCGACGGAACAGCGAACCGATTCTCTTTCTGGCTTGACGCCAACTTCGCGCCGGCGGCTGAAGCGAGGCGTTGTCGATTGATGGTCATAGCATCGATCGACGGAGTTTTGCAGCGTCATTGTTGGCCAAGACGTCAATGTTGATGTGGCTGTTGATGTTCGGTCATCCGCGAACTGAAATGCGCTGCTCAGCGCACCCCTTCCCGGTGGAGCTGCCGGGAATCGAACCCGCCCCAGAAATTGGCCTGAACGGCGAGGATGTCGAATTCGCGGACGCGAAACGACATGAAAGCGCGCGAAGTCACCTGGGAAAACAGGGCAGGTGTTGATGGCATCAACACGAGCATTGCCCATTTGAGGCGTCCCGCAAGATGTGTTGCGGACCGCCTGCGAACTGTCCCTGTCCGTGGCCGCCGTTCAGTAGTGAATAGGCCGTGGCGACGTTCGTCCCATCTACAGCTGGGGCGTCCGATGAACGCACAACCCAACCTCCGGCGTCAGTATTGATTGGACGGCCGGATCGGCTTGGTGCAACGCGATAGGTCAATGCGCCGCCGCTCCGCCGCCTACGGCTTTCTCGCCGACCTGGGTGGCTGGCTGACCTTCGCAGCGATGATGACAACGACGCTGATCCTGTCCGAGACCACCATCGACTATCTGCATTTCCTGTTCGGTCGCAGCCCCGACCTCTGGGCGACCGGCTTGATCATCGTCAGCGCTGCGATCGTCATCCTCGCCAACTTCGCGCTGGTCTATATCCGCACCAGGAATCTGCGCAAATCGTTGGCCGATCCGTCCGAGCCGACGCGCCTGGCGCTGCGTTCGATAAAGGTCCCCACCGTGACGACGCTTGGCCTGGCAATCATCGCCTCGTGGTTGGCTGTCAGCCTGGCCCGATTCCCGCAGAGTTGGTTGACGGAGCCGAACATCGCCTTCGTCGTCTTCGTCGTGATCCTCACGTACGTGCTGCCGACGGTCGTCGCAACCGCGATCTGTTACTCGGTCGCGAGCACCGACGAACGGCTCGCAATCCGGGGCTGGCGAGTGCGCCTGCCGTCTCGCTAGTGCAGCGGCACCGACATTCTGTCGCTGAGCTGACGAAGTGACAGCCCGAAGGTCTCCAGCACGCGCACCCCGCGGTCATGCGCAGAGTCGATCGCAAAGATCGCATGATCGGTGTAGACGCGGCTGACGCATCTGACGCCGGTGAGCGGATACGTGCATTCCGGCACCAGCTTGGCCGTGCCGTCTTTGGCGAACAGGTTCATCATGACGAACACGCTTTTCGCGCCGATGGCGAGATCCATGGCTCCGCCCACCGCGGGAATCGAGTCGGGGGCGCCGGTGTGCCAGTTGGCCAGATCGCCACGCTGGCTGACCTGGAATGCACCGAGGACGCAGACGTCGAGATGACCGCCGCGCATCATCGCGAACGAGTCCGCATGGTGAAAGTACGAAGCGCCGGGCGTCTCGGTGACGGGCACCTTGCCCGCATTCGTCAGATCCCCGTCGATCTCGTCGCCTACCGCTTCGCTACCCATGCCGAGCATGCCGTTCTCGGTGTGTAGCACCACATCTGCTTCCGGAGGCAGGTAGTCCGCGACGGTCGTCGGTTGGCCGATTCCCAGATTGACGTATGAACCGGGCGGAATGTCGCGAGCGATGATGGCTGCCAGTTCTCGACGGTCCAGTGGATCGCGGTCGAGGTGTTCCACAGTGCTGCGAGTGGGGACATGCAGCGTCACGACGCCACCTCCGTCATGTGTTGGGCGGTCGACAGGTCGAGAATCCGGTCAACGAATATTCCGGGTGTGACCACGATTTCGGGATCGATGCCACCCGCGTCGACCACGCGCGACACTTCGGCGATGGTGAGTGCTGCAGCGGTGGCCATCACCGGGCCGAAGTTGCGGGCGGTCTTGCGGTATAGGAGGTTCCCCGCCCGGTCGCCGATGTGGGCGCCGATGAGCGCGACATCGCCCCGGATCGGATACTCCAGCACGTAGGTCCGACCGTCGATCGTGCGCGTCTCCTTGCCTTCCGCGAGGGGGGTGCCGACGGCTGTCGGACAGAAGAATGCGCCGATGCCTGCACCCGCCGCCCTGATCCGTTCGGCCAGATTTCCCTGCGGAACCACCTCGAGCACGATCTTGCCCGCGCGGTACAGCTCGTCGAAGACGTACGAATCGGCCTGTCGCGGAAACGAACAGATGACCTTGGTGACGCGACCGGCCGCGAGTAACGCGGCGAGGCCGGTGTCACCATTGCCCGCGTTGTTGCTGACGATGGTGAGGTCAGTGGCGCCTTGCTCGATCAGTGCGTCCATGAGCACGGTCGGCATGCCCGCCATCCCGAATCCGCCCACGAGAATTGTTGACCCGTTCTCGATTCCGGCGACGGCCTGTCGTGCGGTGTCGCAGATCTCGGTGCGACTCATGGCCTCTCCCCCATGTCGTCATCGAAGTCAGGTAGGACGTCAGCGGCAATCCGGAACGCCGTGTTGGCATCCGGGACTCCGCAATAGATCGCGGTCTGCATCAAGAGTTCCTTGATCTCGTCGTTGGACAGCCCGTTGCGGCGGGCGGCCAGCAGGTGCATCTTGAGTTCTTCGTGGTGCCCGCGCGCCACCAGGGCGGTGAGCGTGATCAGCGACCGGCTGCGACGGTCCAGTCCCGGGCGCGTCCAGATTGCGCCCCAGGCATATTCGGTGATGAACCGCTGGAAGTCAGCGGTGAAATCGGTGGTCGCGGCGATGGCCCGGTCGACGTGCGCGTCACCGAGAACTTCTCGGCGAACCGCGAGGCCGCCGGCATACACCTCGTCGATGGTCGTCGGCGAACCTGTCGATGCGTGTTCGGCTATCAGCGCTGCGACTCTAGCGGGGACCTCGGCGGGAGCCAGGTGCCCCACGCCGTCGAGCACGACCAGCTGTCCGTCCTCAACACCGGCGGCTATGCGCTGCAGATGATCCGGCGGCGTGGCGATGTCCTGGCTCCCTGCGACCGCGAGCACCGGTGTGGTGATCTCGTGCAGCCGGTCGACGACGTCGAAGTCGGCCAGCGCCTCACATACCTGGGCATACGAGTCCGCGTCGGTGGCCCGCAGTTCTTCCAGAAGTGCTGAGCTGACGAGCGGCTCACGATCGGCGAAGCCTTCGGGGAACCAGCGCTGCGCGGCGGCGGCCACCATGGTTTCGGTTCCGCCCGACCGCACGGTGGCGGCGCGCTCGCGCCATGCGTCCGGCGTCCCGATCGCCGCGCCGGTACACAGCACGGTGGCCGACGCGATCCGGTGCGGAGCGTCGAGCAACAGTTGCAGCCCGACGCAGCCGCCTACCGAATCGCCTGCGTAATGGAATGTCTCGGTGGTGAACCCGTCGGCCAGTGCCAACACTGCCTCTGCCAATTCGGCGATGGTGAACGCGTCCGCGGTGTCGCCGCGGCCGTGGCCTGGCAGATCCCAACCGACCACACGCCAGTTCTGGCTCAGATGGGCGGCGGCCGCGCTCCACAATGTGGCGGCACTGGTGCCCAGTGACGGCCCGAGAAGAAGCAGCGGGGCGGTGTCCGCTCCCCCGAACTCGGTGCCGACGATTCGCGGAATGCTCACGGGGCGTCCTTCAGGTAGTGACCGGCCCGGTGCAACGCGGCGTCGACGAGTTGCTCGACGGCTCCGAGGTATTCAGCACTCGCAGCGTGTCCGGTCAGGTCCGTCATTGTCTTCTGCTCGGATAGCACGCGGTCGGCGGCGCCGAGGTTTGCGCGGGCGCGCTCCACATCGATTTGTAACCCGGCCAGTAGCTCCGTCGCGTGCGCCGCGGCGACGACGGTGTGTCGTGCCAGCGTCCGCAGGGTGGCCCATTCGGCATGCCATGCACCGTCGGAGCGTTCGTCGACCGACATCGCCGATGCGGTGTGCAGTGTGGCGGCGAGCGGCGCTGCGGTGATCGCGGTGCGGCGCAGCAGCACTGAGCGCACCGGATTGCTCTTGTGCGGCATGGTCGACGAACTGCCGCCGCCTGCCTCGGCGAACTCGCCGATCTCGGGCCGGCTGCCTGTGGCGACATCGGCGGCGATGTACCCCCATGCGTCGCAACAGGAAACCAGGGCATCGCCGATTCTTGTGATGGCGGATCGCGTGGTGTGCCACGGTGGCGCGGGAGCTAGACCGAGGGCGACGGCCAGCGAGTCACTCAAGCTGATCGCACCTTCCACCGAGCCGCTCAGCTCGACGGCTGCGGCCAGGGTGCCCGCCGCACCCCCGGCTTGGACCGGCACGCGTAATTCGGTCAGCGGTTCAGCGGCGTCCAGCACCGCCGACAACCACCGTGTCACTTTCACGCCAACGGTGCTCGGCAACGCGGCCTGTGTGAGCGTCCTCGCGAGCATCGGTGTGCCTGAATGCGTTTCAGCCAGCCGCGACAGCGCCCGCACCTGGTGGGCGAGTTCCTTGCGGAGGCGGTCGACGGCGTCTCGGACACACACCATCAGTGCGGTGTCGACGACATCCTGACTCGTCAAGCCGCGATGGAGCCACTGCGCGGTTGGCTGTGCGGTACGGATGCGCAGCAGGGCAACCAATCCGCTGACCGGATTGCCATCGGCATCGGCGCCGCGGGCGATCGCCTCGAGGTCACCGTCGGCCAAGTACCCTGCGAGATCGGCCAACGCCTCCTCAGGCGCAATCCCGGCACCGACGAGCGCGGCCAGCCAGGCCTGCTCGACGGCGACCATCGCGGCGAGGAAGGCACGATCGCTCATCAGATCATCGGCACGGTGATCCCCCGGCCAGAACAGGTCCGTCATGGCCGATGTCCCGGATAGGTGAGGAAAACTGTCTCGTCGTCCCCGGCTTGAAGCCTGATGTCGAACCGCAGGCCGGCCGCCTCGCGCGTCGCGATCAGCGTCTGACGGCGCTCCCGGGCAAGCGAATTCAGCAGCGGATCGTCGGCGAGTTGCTCACACGGGACGTAGGCCCGGGTGAACAGTCGGTTGAGCAGCCCGCGGGCGAAGACGGTGATGAGGAAGAACGGTGCGGCACCAGAACGCGTGGGACCTGGCGACACCGTGGAGAAGCTGTAGTGACCCGCGTCGTCGGTGGCGGCACGGCCCCATCCGGTGAACGTCCAGCCGTCGCGACGCAGCGAGCCGGTGGCCGTAGATATCACGCCGTCGGCGTCGGCCTGCCAGATCTCGAGCAGCGCGTCGGGAACCGGGTTGCCCGCCCCGTCCGTGACGACGCCGTGGAACTGGATCGCACCGGGTGAGCCGGGCGGCACGAGATCACTGTCGCGGTCGAACGGCAGCGCGTACCCGAAGAACGGCCCGACGGTCTGGCCGGGCGTGGCGGTCAGCAGCGTGGACATCAGTGGTCGGCTCCTTCGTCGACAGGGGTCCGGTTGGCACCGGACAGCACGATGTCCCAGCGGTACCCGGTCGCCCATTCGTGGGTGGTCACGTCATGGTCGTAGCTGGCGACCAGCCGGTCGCGCGCCTTCTGGTCGGTGATCGATTGGTAGATCGGGTCGAGCGCGAACAGCGGATCGCCGGGGAAGTACATCTGAGTGATCATGCGTTGCGTGAATTCGGTTCCGAACAAAGAGAAGTGGATGTGCGCGGGCCGCCACGCGTTGCGGTGGTTCTTCCACGGGTAGGGCCCGGGTTTGATGGTGGTGAACCGGTAGTAGCCGTCGTCGTCGGTGAGGCAGCGCCCGACGCCGGTGAAGTTCGGGTCGATCGGCGACGGATGCTGGTCGCGCTTGTGGATGTAGCGACCGCCCGCGTTGGCCTGCCAGATCTCCACTAGCTGCCGACGTACCGCCCGACCGTCACCGTCGACGATCCGCCCGGTCACGACCATGCGTTCTCCGATCGGGGCGCCCGTGTGCTGGATTGTCAGGTCGGACTCGAGTGGATGGACGTCGCGCTCGCCGAAGCATGGTGTCCACAACTCGACGCCTTCCGGATCGGCGTGGTGCAGATCCTTGGTCGGGTGGCGCAACAGGCTGCTCCGATACGGCGCGTAGTCGAGCCGCGGTTGCGTCTCTTCCACACCCGAACGCAGGTAGGCCGACTCGATCGCGCCGATCTCCGCGCTGACCTCAGCCTGACTTGCCGAAGCGCTGTCCGAGTTGATGGCGGGCGTTGCTGTCATGCGATGCACGGTATCGGCTCCTGGGAAATGCAGTGAAGACTAGAATTTCGCTCAGCGGAAGGATGCAGAGAATGGCAGGAAACACGTCGACCCCGGGGGCAACGGTCACAAGTCGTTTGCTGGCAATCGTCGGCGCTTTCGACGAACGGCACCGCAGCCTGACGCTGTCCGAGCTTGCCCATCGCGCCGGTCTGCCGGTTCCCACCACGCATCGACTGGCAGGCGAACTGGTTGCCGGACACGCGCTGCAGCGACGAAAAGACGGCCGTTTCGAGGTGGGCAGACTGCTGTGGGATGCGGGACTGCTCGCACCCGTCGAAGGCAGATTGCGCCAGGTTGCCGAACCATATCTGCATGACATCTACGCGGCGACGACGGCCACGGTGCACCTCGCGATCCGCGAAGGCACCGAGGTGCTCTATCTCGAGCGGATGATGGGCAGCACCTCGGTCCCCATCGTCAGCAGCGTCGGAAGCAAACTGCCCATGCACTGCACCGGAGTCGGCAAGGTCCTGCTTGCCTACGCACCGGAAGAGATTCAGGAACATGTGTTTGCCAACCTGATCCGCGTCACGCCGTACACGATCGTCGCCCGCCCAGTGCTTGCCGCCCAGATCGACCGAGTTCGTCGAGACGGACTGGCGACCACAAGCGAGGAAATGTCGCTCGGCGCCTGTTCGCTGGCCGTCCCCGTGGTGCGATCGTCCGACGACACCGTGGCCGCAGCGATCGGGGTGGTCGTGCCAAGCCTGCGACGCGATCGCCAGAGACTGCTCGGTGCCCTGCAGGTCGCGGCGCGCGGCATCGGCCGCTCGCTGTAACCCCCAGGGCACCATGGCCAGGCCCTCAGTGGTCGACGAGTTGTGTCGCTCTTTGCGGTTCCTCGGTACACCGCTTGTCTTGCCGATGGAGGGCAATGCATGCCAGGGCAGCGCCGTTCTGATTCGCGGGCACAGTCAGCAGTTGGATGTGCGCGCTCGAGGGTGGGCTTACGGCGCTGACGACGAGCGTGCCTTCAACCGCCCCGTGGTAGCGGAGGGGAAACGCCAAACTCCATACTCGCCCTGGTATTTCAACAGCGCCGTTGCCGCGGCATTCGGTGATCAGTAGGTCAATGTCAGGGCGTTGGTCCTGTCCGGGGGGTGAACATCACCAAGCTTGCTCGATGCACCGGTACGTGGCTTCTGCTCGACAGGGCCCGGGGCACCGCCTGGCACGGCCTTGCTGAGCACGGTCTCGGGCGTAGCGCCACTCCGTCTTCGACGAGATCACTTCACTGCTTGGCAGACGGGGCTCTGCGGTTGGCGGCGTCACCCACGGTGCTTCTAACGAATGGTGGCGGCGCACATCACGAGGCCCTCGGTCGGCGCACAAGGTTTGTCGGTACCTCCGATAGGGTTTGCATAAGTTTGGTCAGCACACTGGTTCCGATTCCGAATACGGCAGAAGGTCGGCGACGGCGGCAGGCAAGGGAACCTACCTCCGTAGCGATCCTCCGCCGGTGCGCTGGGCGCGAGAACGTCGGCCCGGCCGCGGCACCGCTACAAGGTAACCACTCGCGGATAGGCCGGTAAATATTTCAGGGTGGTTATCGCTGGCCGAGCATGGCGAGTAGCTTCAGCAGTTCATGCCGGTCCTGCTCGGCGAACTCGGCGAGAACACGACGTTCGGCCGCACGCACACCGGAGTTGGTGCGGTTGAGCAACTCGGCGCCCTCAATCGAAAGCTCCATGGGAAGTGATCGCCCAGACGGCGCCATGGTGGCCTGTACCACTAAACTGCGCTTCTGCAATTCCCGCACCACCCTGTTCATCGCCTGTGGGGAAACGTTGATAGTGCGCGCCAATTGCGCATTGGACATGCCGGGCGATTGCGACAACAAGCGCATGCATAGGTACTGAGGGAAGGAGACACCCAACGGCGAGAGCACCGTGGCGGTCACCTCGTTACGCAGCGCCGAAGTTAAGCGGTGCAGAAGGTAGCCCAGCGACTGGGTCTCAACCCGTTCCACGGATTCAGGGTGGGACGACTATGTCGTCGAGAATCTGAACGGTGCGGTCGGTTGTTGGCCAGCCGACGATGATTGAGCGCAAGACTACATACCTCGGTAGCAGATACCCGTGGCAGAGTTTCGACGTGGGTGCGCACGCATTCCCGTGCGCCAAGCCAGAAGACAACCCCACAGCGTTCCGGTGTCGATTACGTCCGCGACCTGGCGGACGCTTACGGTTATTGGGGCGAACACCGTCGAGGTGGTCCAGCGCGGGTAGATAGTGGCCTTGCTGGCACGGAGGGTGGCACGCGTCGACCGTCAGCCCGTCATATTCCCGCGCTTCCAGGAGCTGCAACGCGACCTCGAGCAGCTCAGTCTCACGCATCGACCAGGGTGAGAAGGCATCAGCATCTGCCGTTTGGCGCACAGTCTGAGGCTAGGCCAACCTCTAACCGTATGGAGGCAATATAGTTGAGACAGATGAATTTCAATGTTTGGTAATATTAGGCAAACCTCCTATCCACATTAACCGTGGGGGAGACGTCACCATGCTGACTTAACTATTGCGGCACAACAGGATTCGGCCGCCCTAAACCGCCTAGTTGTGCCTGACACTGACCGGCTGCCACCGGACGAAATCATCCGCTCCCACCGTTGCCTTGCCAGCGAACCGCGAAATTGAAGCGCGATCACCTGGCCATGCTCGAAGCGGCCCTCGGCCATGCCACCATTGCCGGCCTTCGAAATCCGCCTCCGGAAACGCGAAACGAACGCCATGACGTCCTTCACAATGATTGGCGAAGCCGTCCAAAGATGTGCGTAGCCGAGGTTTTCGGGGTTTGTTCCTTCGCCCGGCGAGGTCGGCGCGCGAGCGGATGTGCGCAGCTCCGATCCGCTGAGGACGAATCGCTACTTCTCGCCGAAGGCGTCTGCGAAGCTAGTGTTGCCCATGCTTTCCCTCTGGGTGGCGTCCAGAGCAGCCAGCAGGCGGGAATTCTCGATGACGATCATCTCCACGTCATGCCCCTCGTCGGCATAGTGGCGATGCCAGATCCACGGCGGCGTATACACGAAGTCGCCCGCGCTCCACCGGACGCGTTGATCGCCAATCTCCGACCAACCCGAGCCATATCGCACGAAGTGAACCGACTCATGTACGTGTCGATGAAGGTCACTGCCCTCGCCCCCGGGAATCTTCTGCAGAAAAAACTCTACCGAGCGAGCAGGTATTCGTAGTAGCAGCCCAATCTGAGATGGGCTGCCAGTCTGGATCCAGTGCGCGTCGTCGGAGCTAACGACAAGGTGCTCCTCCCCCACGTGCTGGCTGTCGCGGCCTGCTGCTCGTGCCATACTCTCCGAGAATTCATCTATCTCGTCACGGGATAGCGTCATTGAACGGGCTCCTTCGTGTATTTCTTCGTTGAGTCCACAGAATTGTTGGCTTGCTGAAAAAGATGACACCCGGTGGAACAATGCGGTGCCAATGGGATTCATCGTTCGATAACCACAGAAACGTGTAATTGTCATTGCAGGGGGATGCACCCGTCAGCATTCGTCGGCGCGGCTTGAGTTGGGCTGGATCAGCTCTGGTTCTGCTGAGTGCGTTATCGCCCGTCGCAATTGCCGACGGCGGAGCCTCGTATGAAATGACCCTGCTTAGGGACATAGATGCCGCCATCGGAGTGAAGGTGCGTTTCGCGGCCTCGCGGCGTCATGCACTGGGAACAACTTTGCGGGGCTTGTCAGGAAGCGTTGAGCAGTCCGCATAGTCTGGGCGCTGACTTGCTTCTTGACTCATTGGGGCTTGCCGTATACCGCAACTACAACTGTGCGGTCGATGGAATTCTCTGACCACACCCCGATCCGGGTGTTTGCACAGTCAGACATGACCGCAAAATCGACCGGGTCGTAATACCACTGGTTGATCAGCTCGATGCCGCTCAACGCGAGTGCTGGATTTATCGCAACGGTTTCAGACACCACGCCGCTAAATCCCGCGGCTTCCGCCCGCACCTGGGGCGTGGAACCATCCGATCCAATGTCGCCGTCGACGTTGCGGTTGGCCAGCGCATCGCGCGCGTGCCACTGGGCAGCGAGCTGGAGGGTCGGACTAATGATGATGTCGTTCGGGCAGCCCGCCTGGCGTTGAATGGTGTAGACATTGGCTACCACGCCGTCATTGAGTCGCTTGTTGTCGCCGTGCGCGGCTGGCGGTATCAGTAGTGCTTGCACGCCAAGTACTGCAACGATACCTAGTGTCAAACGGGGCAGGAGACCGGACGCCGATCCCTTTTTGACCGTCTTCACCCTGCGTGGAGTGGGTACCGAAGCGTCGAATTTGTCACGGCAAGGGCGCTTTTCGTGCATCGAGTCACTCGTAAGCAATTTCATCAGTGTGGCAGTCTGTCGGCGGGCCGGCCGCAGCCTCGTCCCACTGATCGAAAATGGACGGGATCCCACCAGCAGCGGCCGACGGCGCAGCGAGGATCAAGCTCGCCACGGCTCTTCGATCGATGCGCGAGGAGTGCCATTGAGAATTCGGGGTCACACGAACCAAAACTGAAATCGATGTGACGTGCTGAGCCCAATCACGCCGGCGAACGGACTTGATCGCGATCTCCGCGCTGATCGCCTGCTGACTCGCCAGGGCGCCGTCGGGATTGCTGTCGATCAACGCTGTCACGGCGCCTACGGTACCGACGACTTCGAGACTGGCGAACCGAGGAATTTCACTCAGCGGAAGGGGGCCCGAAATTGGCAGGCATGTATCACGTGCAGAACCACTGTCGACTCGCTGATTTGCAACGAATCGGTGCATCTCCAACAAGGTCGAAGTGCTACAGGTTGGGCGCGAATCGGAGTCTCCGCAGCGCTTACGGGATAGACGTCCACGGTTCTCCCCGGCAATGTTCGGCAGAGAGCCAACGCCCTCCGTCAGTTTCGAACATTAAGCGGAGGAGTAGGCGAGTCGGTCCGCCTCAAACCCTCAAACTGCCGAACTACCGCCGAAGGAACCGCATACAAGATGACCATCACGACACCGCTCGGATCCGATGCTAGGGCGTGGGCCACCGAGAACCTTCGAGGCTTCTATATGTGTCCTGTCACGCCCCTCACCGACGATTTCGAGCTGGACGAGGACGGTCTGCGGCAGAACATCGACGCGTTTGTGGAGATGGGTTGCACTGGCCTCGTCGTAGGCGGCTTTTTCGCTGAGGGATGGAACATGACACTGGCCGAATGGCAGCGCTACCACGAGGTAGTCGCTGACGCCACCGCCGGCCGCCTTCCCTTGTTTACGATCATTCTGGACTCGTCGGCGTACCAGGCGGTCGAAAGATTACGCTTCGTGGCGTCTCTGGGCTTCACCGGCGCCGAGATAATGAACCCATCGGTTCAGCTCAAGACGGACGACGACGTCGTAGACTACTTCGACTTCGTGGCGCCTGCCACCGGGCTGGCGCTAGTGCTCTACCGGACGCCGGTATCCAGTTTCGTGTACACCCACGACGCCGTCGCTCGCATCGCCGAGCACTCCAACGTCATCGGGATCAAGAACGGCACTTTGAGTTGGACCGACAGCATCGCATTACGCCGCCGCTTCGGGGACCGCCTTGTCATCAGCGAGCCGAATGAGCGCTATTGGGCGCATGATGCTGCGCTCTTCGGGGGTCGGGTGCTTTATGGGGAGCTCTCCCTGATCCTGTACGGGAAACGGCGGCAGGAACTGCACCACTACACCGACCTTGCCTTCGCTGGTGAACTGGCGGGGGCACTGCCTGTGTCGGCGAAGCTGGACGCAATCCGCCAGGTGTACGAAGAGGTGCTCATCGGCCGCATCGCGGCAACGGGTTCCTACGTCGCGGCGATGCCTTATCTGAAGGCGTGGTTCGAGCTGTTGGGGCTTCGTGCCGGCCCGGTACGGCCGCCCGTCAAAGCCCGGCTGTCTGCTCCGGAGCGCGAAGTTCTGCAGGAGAAACTGACGGCCGCGGAGGCCATTTGATGCGCGTCTTGATCCTCGGCGCGGGCGGGCTCGGTTCGGTCCTGGGCGGCTATTTGGCGAACACTGGCGTGGATGTCACCCTGGTCGGTAGGCCGGCGCACACCGAGGCGATCACCCGCGACGGCCTCCGAATCACGGGCCGTCGGGGCGACCTGGTGATCACCGACAACTTGACAGCGGTCGACCAGACCGCCAAGGCCACTGGACACTTCGATTACCTAGTGTTGGCGGTGAAAGGCAAAGATACGGCGCAGGCGCTGGCAGAGGCTGACGGCCTGCGCGATGTCGTGAGCAGCGCGTTGTCGGTGCAGAACACCGTCGAGAAAGATGCGACTCTCGCCGGGTGGCTTGGGCCGGACCGGGTGATCGGAGCCTCCACGATCGAGGGCGGCACCTTGCTCGAACCGGGCCTCGTACGCAATCACCTAACAGCTGAGGTGACCGCTTACTTTGGGGAACTTGACGGCTCATGCAGTGCGCGCGTCGACGACCTGACGACTGCCTTCACTAACGCCGGCCTTCCCGCAATGGCGGTGGGCAACATAGAGCAGGTCGAGTGGGAAAAGCTCGCGCAGATCGCGCTGGCGGCCGCGTGGTCGGTCACCGCGCTGGGCGCAATCCCTGGCGCCTCGGTCTTCGAGGGCATGGAGGTGCCTGAGGGAGCGATGTACTTCGTCGCGCTTGCGAAGGACCTTCTCGCGGTCTACCGCGCGAAGGGTTACGAGCCGATGAACTTCTTTGCGCCTCTATCCCGCCTCAAGGAACTCGACGCCCTTCCGACGGACGAGGCGATCAAGTTTGTCATCGGACAGGGCAAAGTAATGCGCGAGAAGGGAAACACGGGCCACCCCTCGATGTACGAGGATGTCGTGCGAGGACGTAAGACAGAGGTCGATTTCATGCTGGGCCCTTACGTCGCCGCCGCTGAAGAACTGGCCATGGATGTGCCCACGCTGCGAGTCGCCTACCAGATCATTAAGACCGTCGACGGATTCCTGGCCTAGCGCTGACGCCGTTCGATGGCGCTGCGCCAAGGCGAATTCAGCTCGCGCGCAAAGTATGTTGGGGAGTGACGCCGAACTTGCGCCGATAGTCCGCGCTGAAGCGACCCAAATGACCAAAGCCCCACTTCATCGCTACGCGGGCAACAGTGACGGCACCCTCGGACGACGCCGCCAGTTCTGCGTGCGCACGGATTAGCCGGACTTCGCGCAGATACGTGAGCGGGGGAACCCCGACGTGCCGCCTGAAGCTCTCTTGAAGAGCGCGAACACCGATACCAACCTCGCGCGCAAGATCGGTTGTCGTCCAACTCCGTTCGGGATGCTCCTCAATCAGGTCGAGTGCTGTCCTCAGCACTTTGGGCGGCGGCGCCGCTTGTTGGTCGGCGGCGGCGAGCGCCATGGCCTGGTAATGGGGTTGGGCGAGTAGAAACCCATGCATAAGCAAGTGTTCGAAATGTCGCCCGGTCATCGGATGTTGCACGATGCTCTCAGGGCGAGAGACCTCTCGGTACAGTATCGATAGCAGCGCAAGCCAGGCCCGGCTGCTGTCCGCCGTCAGGTTCATGCTATGCGTGATATTCAACGGTCTAATCGCAGGTCTTCCAAGCAAGCCTTCGAGTTCGAGTTCCAGATCCGCGCGGCTGAACTTCACGCATAGCTGGCCACAGTCGGCGGCCCACTTGATGCCAGCAGGACGGCCTGGGAGGAAAACCGCCGCCTGCGTGGGCGTCGCTTGAGCAGTGGCTGAGCCGCACCACGAATCGGCGTGGCTCGTGAGGGGAACGTTGATGTGGTAATCATCGAGCGCAGTCGAATTGACGAGTTCGACATCTGCACCGTACCGCAGATAACCGATGGTCACAGCACCGATGCGGGCGGCGCTGAGCCGGGCATTCAACCGCTGGCCGCGCCCGGAGAAGCGGAGACGGTGCGGCGTGAAAATTTCCGAAGCGAGGTGCTCGGCCGCGCTCAACTGTTCAGTGCATACGGTCTCCCGTCGGCTAAAGTACGATTCCGCGATCTTCGCCGTCGCCGCCATTGGCAACACCTCACTTCCTCGCTGCGGAAAACGCAGCTCGCCGACAGAGTCTGTCGCTCCGCCGAACACCACCGCCGAAGGTCTGGCCCCCCGACTCAGGGTCGTGCGTCACGGACCGCATGCACGAAACCATTCTAGTAGAAGAGGGCTCTGTTAAGCAGAGAGGTTTGGAGCGGACACCCGGCGGTGTGGCTGCGGTGATCATGACCGGCACCAGGTTGGACGTGAGGCGTCGTAATGGCATCAGCTTTCATAGCTCCTCGACCTCGCCGTCGGACCAGACAACCTTGGTTCCGTAATCAGGGTGCGCGTAGATGTGCACCTTATACAGATGGTCTAGGTCATCCCACCAAACGCAAGAGCCAGCGCCCACCATCCAGCGCTGCGCGACACGGCCATCAGAGAAAACGCATAGCTCGAATTGCACTTCATCAGGCGCGTTGTAGTTGTCCTTTGCGAAGTCATCTTTTGCGGCTGTTGCAAGCCGACGATAGACGACAGCCGTTCTCATAGCTCAACCTCAAACAATCCCATCACGTCGTCGAGGAGCTATCGGCCTTCTTCTGATGTGAGCCGTTAGCGGCGTTATTGCTGGCGGTCGGCATCGCGTATGGTGATCGCCGCCGACGGGCATTCGTGCGATGCCGCACGGGCCGCGACTACTAGACCAACCGGAATGTCGCCCACCAATGTTTCCGCCTTCCCAGCGGCGTTGATCGCGAAGACGTCTGGCGCGACGTCCACGCACAAACGGTAGCCGCAGCACCGACGTGGATCGACTTCCGCATGGACCATTTGTCCACTCCTCACTAAGTGCGCCCCTCACCGACATGGCTCAAGCGGTCCCAGGCCGAGGCGCCTGCAGTTGTCTTGCAGACGTCCTGCCGACCATCTGTGAATGGGTGAACGAGAAACGATCCGCTACTGCGTTCTGGCGCTACCTCAATCGCGGGGACCGTAGGGGTCTTGAAGAAACCGAGAAAGGCTCTCCTTGGTTTGCCACGACAGACTCTCAAGTTCCAGTGGGTCGAGCTGAATACGGAACCCAAGGCGGGGACTGGCGATCTCCAACCGCTCTCCGTTGCGGGTATAGATTTTGTCGACAGTGACGAACGCGAACTCGTTCGCGATGGTCGTTTCCGTGCTGGCATCGCCTGTCACGACTGCACCTTCCTAGGCGTTAAATGATGCAACCTCAACGTCACCCGTTAAAAGAAGTTAGCCAGGTTGTGGGTGCCGACAACGGCGTGATCAAGCACTACCCGTCGGCTCGCTAACCGCAGGCCCATCTCACTGCGGCGGATGACATCGTGGCGCTCCGCAGAGATGAGGTCGTGCTGCGGGCTGTCCCCCCTATTTCGGAACACGAGGAGATTGGAGCGGACATCGTATTCGTCCGTCCCTGTCCCGGGCTGTACCCGCACATTCGACACGTGGTGTCGGATCCGTGAGGGCGGATCTTCTGCCCATGCGTATTCGGTGTCCAGACGTAGCACCCGCAGCTGCAAGCCTGCGTAGTCGTCGTCCCAGTGGGTCATTGTCGTCGAATTTCCGTCGCCGTTGGCGCGTTCTCTGCTCATGCGCACCGGGATGATGTACCGGATATCTTCGGCACACAATTCCAGCCAATCGTGAAACCGGCCGTCGTTTAACAGTTCCGCCTCTTGGAACAGAAAGTTCTCCATCTCACTGCGGAGAAGAATCTGTTGTTCGACCGTCGCTACCATGGAACACCATCCTTTATGACTCGCTTGAACTCGATTGCGCGACCAGCAGATACCCGATGCGTCATCAGGCGACCTCGTCCGCACCGGTCAGAGGCTGCGCGCGCAGTTTTGGCCCAGTTTCGCTGGCGTCGTCGCCCGTGTCGGTGAGTAACTCCAGCAGGCGACCCCAGAATTCGCGTTGGTTACGCTCCGCGTACCCGCTGGACAGGGGACGACCGGGCCCCTTCCAAGTGTCGTCGCTCGTCAGCACACCCATGCCCATTTCGAAGTTGAGCATCTGGCTGCCTGCGAGGAGGCCTTGCGTTCCCGCAGTGATGGAGCGCCAGGTCTCGGCGTCGTCCTGTTCGAACACCCCGGAAATACCGAAGGTTCGCACGTAGGTTTCATACGACTGCTGTTTGAACTCTTCGTCGGCGTCCTTCTCGACGAGGAACCACGACCAAACTTCCATCGCGTCGTGTGACAGTGGCCGCCACAGCCGAAACGTCAACATCGGCACCGGCATTGACTTGTTGTCCTTACCGATGAGGACGTTGAGGAATGAGAGGTTCGGAAAGATCGTGCCGTGAATGAAGGCCGTACCTTGCAGCATGTCTGCGTGATCCTGGTCGCCATAAGCCTCGGCGAGCCCGTCGACGACCTCTCGTGGATAGTTCATAAAGGGCGGCATCGGTTGGCCGGGTGGCACCCCGAGGACGCCGAGGCCGTGACCGTTGGAGAGACTGATATGGGCCGGTTGCGATGCAAATTTTGGATCGGGCGGAGCAAGACCGAGTTCCACCGCCGATCGGTGCGTCATCAACGTGTGGTAGGCGTCCCCGACGAAGTTGTCTGCGCCGAGCTTCCAGTTGGAGTCGATGATCCA
The DNA here is from genome assembly GCF_000230895.2 of Mycolicibacterium rhodesiae NBB3. The sequence continues at coordinate 3,211,637 of NC_016604.1, read as the reverse complement.
ACGCTGCGGCTCGCCACGCACCTCCAGTCCACCCTGGGTCTTCTTCGTGATGAGGTCCAGATACCACGCCATATCGCCCAGGTAGTCGATGAGAGGTGCTGCCTTCTCGTCTAGGCAACCGAAGATCAATCCGCCATAGTTCTCGAGGCGCGGAACCTGGGTCAAACTCCACTCGTTTTTGTCCATCTCGACCCCGTAGACTTCTTTTTGCGCCGGCACGCCGGCCAGAGTTCCGGTGTTGCGGTAGGTCCAGCCGTGATACGGGCAGCGGAAGTGGGAGGTATTGCCCATCTCCGTACGGCACAGTTGTGTCCCGCGGTGCCGACACGAATTAGCCATCGCGCGCACTTCGCCGTCCTCACCGCGGACAACGATGATTGAACCGCCGCCTAGATATCGCACCACGTAATCGCCTGCCTCGGGTACCTCCGTCTCGTGGGCCAGGAATTGCCAGCACGTCCCGAAAACTCGCTGCGCTTCGAGCTTGTGAACTTCCGCGTTGGCGACCAATCCAGCGGGCAGACGACCCTTTGCAAGGCTTTCTTGACCCGCTGCGATCAGCTGCTGGATGTCGTTCTTACCTCCGACAATGGACATGTCATCTCCTACGTTTTTTGGTCTGGGTGTATAAAAATTCTTGTTCTAACTCGAATCCGAAAAAGATTGCTAGTGATAATCCAATTCAAACCGCTTTTCGATACGCATAGCCGATCCTGGGTCTACCCGATGGTGATGATTCATCGAGCTCCCCTTTCTGTGCCGCTGGTTGAGGTTTGACAGATGGTTTCTGAATACGTGTGTTCATGTTGTTGCGGCTTCGAGTGCTCCTGGTGGTGTCTGGGCGACCATCTGGTGGCCCCAGACACTGGGTCGGTCGTACTGGGCAACTGTCCAGGTTTCGTCGTCGACGGTGACCGCATCCCAGCCGTACTCGAGGTCAAAACCACTCGGTGTCCGTACGTAGAACGACACCATCCGATCGTTGACATGGCGCCCCAACGTCATGCTCAGCGGAATGTTGCGCGACATACACAGGTCGTAGGCCATGCCCACGTCATCAAAACTTTGCACCTCTACCATCACGTGGTGCAGTCCCCGCACACCCGGCATCGGAGTCAACGCGATGCTGTGATGGCGCGGGTTGCAGTGGTAGAACCACAAATCGATGAAGGTGTAAATCTCATCGCTCTTCTTGAACCCCAACACCCCCCGCAAAAACTGGTCGGCCTGCGCGAGGTCCGGCGTCGCCAGCACCACATGACCCAACCCCTGCGCGCCGGTGACGAACCCCGACATCGCACGACCGGGCCGGAAGGAACCCGGCACCACCTTCTGACCGTAAAACAACTCATGACGCAACCCCGAAGGATCCGACAGCGTCAAAAAGCCCAACACACCGCGGGCCGCGCAGTCCTCCTCGGTTCCCACCTCAAACCCGATACCCTGCCTGTGCAGCAACTCCCCAGCAGCCTCCAGCGCCTCCTCGCTGCCCACATCCCAACCCGCATACAACATCCGGTTGCGCTCCCCGTGATGCACAGCCAACCGGTGATCGGCGTCATCGATCCGCAACAGAACCGACCCACTGACCGCCTCCACCGCCTCCATCCCCAAAACCTCCGGACCGAACTCCAACCACTCCTTCGCATCCGGAGACTCCACACCCACATAACCCAACGCCTTCACCAACACGTGCTGATCCTTCCTATGGAGACGGAACGTCGATGCGCATCTCGCCGGTGGCAAGTCCGAGCCCTCCGGACGGCTGGTTCAGGCCCCGCACGCCCAAGCCGCCGTCACTGTTGATGACGACGCCGGTCACCGCGCGCGAGTTGTCTGCAGACGCGAGTAGCAAGTACAGGCCGGCATGATCGGCAGGCTGCTGCGCGTACTGCAGAGGGTTCGTGACACTCATCATGTCGGCGATGCCGGGCACCGATGACAACACGTTTCCACCCTGGCCGAGGTCTTCGATACCACGTAGGCCCGTTATCGTGCCGCCTGGAGCCACGCCATTCACCCGGATCTTCGGCGCCAACTCGTACGCCAGTTCACGCACTACGCCAACGACTGCGTGCTTGGAAGCGGTGTATAGCGGGCCGCCACCAGAGGCATAGAAACCAGAGTTGGAGACGGTGAAAATGATGCTAGGCCCATCGCTTTTGAGGAGTTCAGGAACGGCGGCCCTAGCACCAAGGAGGTACCCCTTGACATTGACCGCGAAGATCTCATCGAAGGCGCTGCTGAGGTCGGCGCCGTCGAAACCTATTAAGGGGGCGAAGTAGTCAAAGATCCCAGCGTTACCGACGAACACGTCGAGCTTTCCGAACGCATCGACCGTTTCGCGCACCGCCCTGACATTGTCGTCATACGCAGTAACGTCACCTGTTACCGCGATGAGCCTGCCGTCGGCGCTGCCAATGGTAGCCAGGTCGCCTTCCGAGCGATCCAAGACACCCACGCATGCACCCTCGGCCAAGAACCGCTCGACCACGGCCAAACCGATTCCGGCTGCCCCGCCGGTCACAAGTGCGACTTGTCCGGTCAACCAACTCAAACTATTGCCCTCCGGTGATGTCGCCGTTGCAGCAGCGCTTCATTTGCTGATTAGCTTCCTCGTCGCAGAATGGGGGGTCTATCCGCACAGCGCGGTCGAAGCTCCGATTCACGCGGGTCTCACGACCAGGGTTGGAAATTGCGAACGACTGCGTGCGGTCCGCACGCTGAGCAATGCTCGGGCGAGGACGGTGCAGGATGTGTACGCCAGCGATTCGACGGGATTGGAAGCGGCGTCCCAGACCGCCCGCGGGCGATGGCCGTGAGCTCGTGGCCGCATGGCCCGCCAGTGGCCTATGAGGATCGTTTTTTGGAAGTGTGACGCGACGAACGATGGGTTTGGAGGCGTGCCAACTCGTGACGCCACGCGATGGTCTCGTTAAACGCATTCCCTAGGTCAGGCAGCTCTGCTGCATCATCGTCGGGCAAATCAGCCAGAGTGCCACCAGCAGAAGCGATCTGAAGCGACAAACGCGATATCGTGTCGACGCTGATGGCCTGTAGTACGGCCCGCTCAACGGATTCCGCAGCACTAGTGAGGCCGTGGGCCCGCAGAACGACAACCGGCCGGTCCGCCATAGCAGCAACCATTTCCTGGGCGAGTTGCCGATTGCGCACCAAGACCCCTCGCCGATAGACCGGCACGCCATCCGCGGCGAGCCTAAAACCGGGGATGTCAAACGCTCCGACGATCGGCCGGACGCCTAGACCGGCGAGATCGGCGGCAACTACCGCCTCGGGGTGCGCATGGACCACGGCATTGACATCGCGGCGGGTGCGGAGCACTTCGCTGTGCAGTGGCAACTCGTTCGGCGGCTGGTAACCGTCGTCGAGTTCTCCTGGGGCGCCCTCTTCACCGTCCAACGTGACCAGCCGGATGTCTTTTGCACGGGTGAACGCGAGTCCTCGCTCGTGCGGACCACGACATCGGATCAGCAGTCGATCTTTGTCGACGCGCAGGCTGATGTGGCCGAGGATGCCTGGCGCCAAGCCGCGCGCCGCCAGGACGCGACAGGCCAGCGCGATGGCGTGTCGTTCAGTGTCTAGCCCTTTTGCCGAAGGGGTGGAGCTCATCGCGAGCCTCGGCTGTCGGTGTCGACGCCGCCCTTGGCGGCGATGCCCAAGTTCGCGGGCGCCTGGTACGAACTGCGATGGGCGCTGCTGGCAGTGCAAATGGCCATCCGTATCGCCTCCTTCTTATCGGTCTCTGTGTGATTGGCCTCTGGAGGCCCCAGGCTGAAGCTGCACCTCCGCCACGGGCCAATTACTTCCGTTCCGTGACTAGATTCGATTCATCGACCGATAGATCCACTGGAGGATAGAAATCTTTTCTGTAAGACAGAGAGTATGGTGGCGACGCAGTCGGGTCAACCGGCAAAACCGTGCGCCCGCGTGCCTGACGCGATGCCCTAATTAGGGATCTCGGGGTGCGTCCAAGCGACGGCCATTCCCATTAGCGCGCGGGGGATCGGCTCGTAGACGCTGGCCCATGGAGTGTTGCCGCCGACGGCACCGACAGCACATATCCAAGATCTCAGCTCGATGTTGCCAGAGTTGAGCAAGTCTTCACTGGTCAGCTTGCTCAGCTCGTAGCCGTTTCCGGCGGCGAGGACCTTCAGAGTGCGGCGATCGAACTCGTCGTCGATTGAGCCGTGGACACGCGGCCCGTGGTAGGCAGCCCACGGAAAGCCGGCCGTGAAGTGTGAGAGCCCACCGGACGCGTAGACACCTATCCTCTCGCCTGCGGGGCGCCGTGACCGCACGGCGTCGCCAATCGCACATCCGAGCGCGAAGCACCGCTTAGGCGACAACGACGGCACATGAACGGCATTGAGGAAGACCAACACCACTGGGACTTCGTGGTCTCCGAGAATGTTGGCCACAATCTCGCCATGGGCGTGTGAGTGCAAGGTTGTCTCACGGAAATCGACGACGGTGGCGACGTCGAACCCCGCCTCGACGGTGTGCTCACTCAAGTCCTTACTGAGCTCGGGCGAGCTTTTCCAGAACCGCGCGGCCGGCAAGAAGCGGTCAGATACATTGAACCCCTCGCCTGTGTGGATGGCTATCTGGGGCAGTGCCGAACCGTCGAAGTTCTCGTTTTGGTCATCACCGATGATGATCAGGCAATCGAGTCGGTCTTGTCTAATGCTGTCCCGCAGCCGTTGAAGCCCGTCCTCAATTTGCGCGTAACGCGCCGCAGCGGCGTCGAATGGTTCTTCGTCTGCCTTTGGCGGGCAAGGTGGGGTCTTACCGCGTCGCAATGTGTAGTTCTGCCTGTTCTTTACGCGGAAGCCTTCCCACCTGCCGGGCGGGATGAAAGTGAAGGCATGGGACGACGCGTAACCCGCTACAATCTCACCCACGATTCCTCCTCGTCTGGAGTCACAGCGCTACCTGTTGGGAGAGAACGACTTCGCGTTGTTCGCAGGCCGACTGCAGGATGGCGAAACACACTTCTAGCGTGGCGCGCCCCCAACGGCCGTCGTGCTCAACCGGACGGTCCTCAGTGATCGCCCGATGTAGTTCGGCCAACTCGGCGGCCCTGCCCCGCATCGTGCGCGCGACCGGTATTTCCTGCAATCCGTTCTGCCCGTAGACCACCAGACCGTCGGGCGACTGCCTGATCGCGCCGCGTTCGCAGGAGACCACGGTCAGGCCGAAGTAGGGATGGTGGATGATCTCTCCCGGGGCGGAGTAACCCCAAAGTTCCTGTGACTCTTCGGTTGTCGTCGCAGCACCGTAGCGGCCCTGTTCCTTCTGGGCTTCCAGTGCGACTTCGAGTTGGTCAGGGTTCTGGCTGAGCTGAGCGAAGTTGCGGGCTACTCGCTGGTTGGCTTGGGGACTGCGGCGGCCGCCGTCCTCTGCCACCCACGAGTGCAACTCCGCGACGTCGAAGAAAGCTCGGGCGTCATAGACGAGTGCGGCGGAAGCTCCTGATTCGAATCCGATGTGACAGGTGTATCCACCGACGCATTCGCGAACGTCGTCCCATATTGTCGACGCACGCACTGTTCTGGCCAACCCGCCGGCTATCTGCCGCACGATATCGACCTGGTGGGGCCCCTGGTTGAGAACTGGCCCGCTGGTCGAGCGCAATTCCGAAGTCGGCCACGGTCGCCGGTTGAAGTCATTGAAGTTCCAGGTGTTGACCATGAGCAACTCGCCGAGATCGCCACTGCGTACAAGTTCGGCCATCGCCCGCACCGGCGCGTCAAAGCTGTGTGTGTGGCCGGCCATCAGCTTCACGCCCGCTGCATGGGCCGCCTCGACCATTGCAGTGCAGTCGTCGATCGACATGGCCAACGGCTTTTCGACGATCATGTGTTTTCCATAATGTGCGGCCATCAGGGCATGCTCCCGATGCAGCTCGGGAGGGGTGGCGATGTAGACGACATCCACGCTTGGATCGGCACACAGTTGCTCTGCGTCGGTGTAGGTTTGGCCTGCGAACTCGGTGGCGAAGCGGGCCAGCGAGTGTGGCCGGGTATCTGCTGCCGCCACAACCCGATACGGCAGCGTCGACATGTCGGGGTACTGCTGGAAAATTCTGGCGACTGCCTGACCGATTCCGAGAAATCCCAAGCCTAGTTCGCGTGACGCGACATCTGTCATGTGTGCGACCTATCTGAGAGCTATTGGACGACTGGGCATTAGAAGAAAATGGAAATCGCTCGTGGCAGAACGCTATGAGCCAGGGTGATGACCCGAGCGGCCAGCAGCAGGCCCGAGTCATCGTCTCGGCGTAGAACGTCTTGTCGTTTGCCGATGAAGAAGCTTTCATGGCGTTCATGGCGTACGAGAAACACCATTACGCTGGATCGGACGCAGAGGTCTTGATCGGACACATCGGTGACGAGGATGTCGCTGACAATGCGCTGAGTGATCGTGCGTGGAGTTTCGCCCGGGGCGAGCCCAGTAGCCAGCCGGGCAATTCTCAATTTCAACGATTCGTAGTCGTCGTTGAACAGCAGAAACGGCGGTAGGCCGTCATCATCGTCGTCCGGATGCGTGCTGGACTCAGGGAATGGCATCGTGTATCTGACGTCTGCTGCCAAGATGCCCAGCCACTCGTCCAGCCGCCCATCGTCGAGAAGCATGGTCTCCCGCGCATAGAATTCATTTATTTGCAGCCGCAGTTCGACGTCCAACTGGCTGGTGTTCATAGCTAGGCCGGCTCCGTCATAGTTCGGTGCCAGTACCGATAGAACTCGCGTTGGTAGGCTTCGCTGATCTGTGGCCTGACATTGCCGGGTAACTCCGCGATCAGCGACTCCATCGGTTCGACGTCCTCGCCAAGTGAGTAGTTGAACGGCACCTCCCGGGCGACTCCCGTGTCGAGGGCGTCGGACAATCGTTCGAAATTCTCGTGATCATCGGGCGTCACGAGGCCGGCCGCCGATTGCCGCTGACTCAAGACGAAGACCATGCGTTCCTTGACCGAGCGCGGCGCGGAGCTTTCCACCAAACACCACTCCCAAACCTCGGTCAACCGCGGTCCCCGAGGCTGCCACATAATGAATCCCCGGCCATAGAAGGCCGTGCCCATGCCAATCATGCTGAAGTTCGGGAAGATATTGGCTACATGAAAGCTGTAGGGCTGCACGGAGTATGTAGCCAACCGCTCGTCTTGCAGACGCTGCCGCTCGGTCAGCCAGTCGACTGCTTCGGTACCGAGCGTCTTGGCTTGGGCGAGATCGTCCTGATAGAAATTCTTGCCGACTGCCAGCTGCAGCAATCCGTGGGGTGCGCGACCGTCGAGAACCACGCTGTAGTGCTGACCCTCGTCAATCGAAAAGTCAATGCGGGCAGTCTGTCCCGCTTTCGATAGGGCGGCAACCGATCCATGAGTGGCTGCGAAATGGTACTGGTCGCCGCCGAAGTTTTCGGCCAACAACTTCCAGTTGACGGGCATGAGATAGCGGTGCAGGCCGGGAACGACCTGCAGGCCGTTGGGGTCGCTGTCGAGTAGGAAGTTGTCGAGGTACCACAGAAGGCCCTCACCCAGGTATTCGGTCAGCGGCGGCGCCGAGTGATCCCAGCACGCGAAGATAAGTCCCTTGTAGGTAGCCACCCGCGGCGAAACCAGACCCATACTGGACTTGTCGAACTGCGGTCCATAGGCGCTTTCGGCCAGCGGAACACCGCGCAACTGCCCGGCGGTGTCGTAACTCCAGCCGTGGTAGCTACAGCGAAAGATGTTGGCATTTCCCTTGTCGAACTGACAGACTTTATTGCCCCGGTGCCGACACTTGTTCAGCAGCACACGAACACCGGATTCCTTATCCCGGCACACGATCACCGCATCGTCGCCCATATAGGTCGTGCGGAAGTCACCGGGCCTGGGGATCATGGACTCATGGCCGACGAATAGCCACGAACGCTTGAAGATGACTTCGAGTTCCCGCTGGTACACCGCCTCGTCGTAGAAGGCCGAGGAGTCGACGAGCCCCGCCGAGCCTGTTATGGAAGAGATTGTCTCCATCAACCTTGCCCTCGGGATGCGCGATCACCGTTGAGGTAGTCGGTGATGATCTGGTTGAACTCCTCCGGCCGTTCCCATTGCGGCCAATGGCCACAGTCCTCCATCAATGCGAATTCGGCATCGGGAATCAGCTCGGCTGCGCGCCGGCCGAAATCCACAGTCGCCGAGGGATTGTGACTCGTCCACAGAACTAGCGTGGGCGTGCTCAAGCTAGCCAGCCGCTCAGCCGTGAGATTGTCCTGCGCAGTGGCCGCTGATGGCGGCGCCGTCGCATTGGTCATCGCCGACCGCGATTCTTCGGTCTCGTAGAGCGCCCACCGCAGCGCCACCAGTTCATCGGTCAGATCGCGGTCAGGCTGGTGGAAAAGCCAGGCCATTCTCTCCCGTACATTCGCCGGACTGGGGTCAGCCAGGAATTGCTGGGTGAGTCGGGCAAGCTCTGCGCGCCCGGCAGCGGTGCGAGCCTCGGCATCGGCGCCGACCTGCAGTGTCAACCGCGCGCCGCACACGTAGATCAACCGGTCGACACGGTCGCGATGTTCCAGCGCAGTCCACGCTGCGATCCAACCTCCCAACGACTCGCCCAACAAGTGGGCTCGATCGATACCTTCCTGGTCCATGTATCCGAGAAGGTGACTGACGTAGTCCTTTCGCCCCGGGGCGACATCGCAAGGACCGGTGAGACCGTGACCCAACAGATCCAGCGCATGCACCCGGAAATGACGCGACAGCGTCGACACGTTGCGTGCGAAGGCTTCGGCGTGACCACCTCCCCCGTGCATGAGAATCAGGTCCGGACCTTCGCCCGCCTGAATTGTCCTAGTTCGGATGCCATCGACATACACGAAGCGTGTCTCCGCCCCAAGCAAGCTCACACAAATCGAAGTGTCTTTGAGCAACCTCGGACGTCCTCTCAGCAAGTTCGGTAACAACGTTTTACCACAGCTTCCGAATATCTGCAAGATAGAAATTTAGGCTTCTGTGTAAATGGGCTTGTCAGAGAAGCCGGCGCAGCGGTGCGGCTTCGCTGCGGTCGTGCCGCGGTCGTGTCAACAATTCCCCTGTGTCACAATGTCATTCGACACGTTGCGACCAACGCTGAACGCCACACTGGAACTCCCACGTGACACGTAGGAGGACGCAACCTAGCCGCCGAGCGAATCTTCTTCTCGGGAGTGCTCATTACCTGAGTGCAGCCGATCTGACGGGCCATTTCGAGCCGTAGGTATGCGAGGCGAGAACTGCCGAGGGGCGTCAGAGCGCGCTCCGAAACTCCATAGCTAAGTACCGAGGTAGTTGTGAAGGCGCTCAACGTTGTAGAAGTCGTAGCATCGCCCGGTCAGTTCGAGGATGGGGCCCAATCCATATCGGCGGTCACAATCTTTTATCCGGCTACCGATCAGGAGGTGCGCTGGCCGGTCGGATAACTCTCCAAGCAATCTATAAGTTCGTTCAGTCGTGCGAGGAGCTGCTGCCTGTGTCGCGGGTTGATACCGGCAAAGAGTCCCTCGAGGAAGTCGTAATGACCGGGCAGAAACTCGGTCATGAACTGATCCCCCTTCTTCGAAATCGCGACCACTACCGAGCGCCGATCGCGGGGATTCATCTTGCGCGTGACCAACCCAGCCTTGGTCAGGCTGTCCACCACGCTCGTCAGGCTGGCTTGGCGTACAGAAATCGAATCGGCCAGTGCGCCCATCGTAATCGGCCCGTCGGCCCGCTTGAGGACGGTGAGAACATTGAATTGGCTCATCGAAAGGTCAACAGGCGCAAGCTCATCGACGGCTACCCGGCCGAACGCCGTCACGGCACGGTAGAGCGCAAGCGGGAGCGCCAATGACGAAGGATCGTGATCGGGTCCCGCTTCGCGGGTCTTGGCCGCGACCTGTTGGGCCATCGTCAACTTCTCGGTAGTCATGACGTCCCTTGCAATGTTGATCAGCGGTTTGGCACATCTCCGGCGTATTGATGATGATCATACCGGCAAACGGCCAGTGGTCTTTCTATACGTTCGCCGATATTCGGCGATTTGCAATTCAGCTAGCTATACAGCGTGAGCGCCTTCATGTCACGGCGTGGAGGTCGACTTCGGAGGCATCGACCGGATTCGTTTAAGAAGTTTTGTGCTCTCGGGGTAGGCACGGTCGCGAAACTCCGAGGCCGCAACGCTTTGGAAGAAGTCGACGACGACCGCAAGCGTTCTACTGCGGATACCGGCGTTCGTCGCCATTCTCTCCACCAGCGCGGAGTCTTTTTCGATGGTGCTAGCGGGTGCGCGGCTACGAACGAACTCAGTGTCGTGACGGAAATACGCTGCCGCCGTAGTGAGACCCGAGTCCCCCCCGCTGCACTCCGCGATCGCTTCGGCTACCTCGCTGGCCTTCAACCCCATCGCCTCAGCAATTAAAAGCGCTTCCGCAGAGGCGAGGTACCAACTGTACTTGACATGCTGGTTGAGGAGCTTGGTGGCGTAGCCCGCACCTCGTTGGCCGCAGTACACCAAGGTACGGGCCACGGCGGCAAGGACATCGGCATCAGGGCCGAGCACCCCGCGCGGCCCTCCGACCAGAACGGTCAGGTCCGGCGCCTTTCGGCTAACGGGGCAATCGACGAAGCGCCTCCCAACCGCGTCGTAGGCCTGCCCGATGACCGCTGCAACCTCGGGGTTACACGTCGACATATCCAGCAGGGCGGCCCCTTCGGGAAGGCCGGCCAACACACCTCGCTCCGACCCGAGCGCGACCTCCAGCACCTGAGTCGGCCCCGGCAGGACCGTCAAAACGACGTCACATGCGCCGGCCAGCTCACGCGCGTCCCCAGCTGACTGGGCGCCTAGCTCTACAACCGGGCGTAACACGTCGGGCCGAATGTCGAAACAAACTACCGAATGGTCCGTCGCGAGAAGTGACGCTGCCAGGGCGGAGCCCATACCGCCCAAACCGATCACGCCGACCCGCCTCATGACACCGACCCCCGAATGTCGGGTTGTAAACCGACTACCGACACAGTCGGCAAATGGCAACTGCGGCCCGATGATTCAACCGACGGCTATCCGAGCGCGGGATCGGCGAATTTGACATTGTTTCGCTTGGCCGCCTCAATAAGGGCCTTCACGTCGCCGGGGCCGTTCGAGGTTTCATCCACATCTGAGAAGAAATCCAGCGCGCCCCCCGGGAAAGACGAGGTCGTAAGCCACCGGGCGCCCTCAGAGAGAACGCGATAGGCGTGCACGACGCCAGCCGGCACCCGAATCGCCTCACCCACCTGCAGGGTCGTTTCTTCGCCGCCGCGGCTCACCCACAGTTCGCCCTCGAGCACCACATAGCTTTCATCCCAAGGGTGTTGGTGCGGTGGAGGTCCAGATGATTGCGGAGCGCGCACATCGAACATCTGATACCCGTCGCCGACGAGAAGCGGGCGCATTTCCTCTGTCATCACTCGCAGGGCGGTCACATCATCGGCACGCCGCTTCGGTTGGAGCGAAGTAGACATTCCAGCTGCCCCCTCGTTGGTCGCGCACCATTGCATTATGTTTAGAGAACAATATATTTTCGCGTACTGAAGGTCAAGAGTTCAAGGATAGAGTCCCGCTTCATAAGATGATCGAGAGGTTCTTGGCGAGCAACACCGATTGATCGAGGAGTAGCCGGCGACGGCACAGTTGCCAGTCACCAGCGACGCGGCGCAACCGGTCCTTACGCCGACCGACGAGCAGATCAGTCTCATCGGCGACCCGGTTTCGATACACCAGGAACCGGCAACTCACATCGACTTCCGCGCCGTCGATCCCCTCGATGCGCACGTTGGTGACCAGGTGTGACACTCGCGAGACGGGTTCTTCGGCCCAGTGCAGTCCTGTCATCAGCTGCTTCACCCGCAAAGCGACGGTCTCCTTCGTCTCGTCGAACCAGCAGATGTCGTTACCTTCCTGAGTCTGCTCCAGCTCCGCGAGGTCGTCGTAGGCGACGTTCGCCCGCAGTGGAACGGAGTACTCGTAGTCGTCGGTGAGCAGACCAAGCCACTCGGAGTAACGCCGTTCGTCGAGCAGGTCGGCTTCCCGATTGAGGAAATCGGCGATTTCGGCCTGGAGCAGCAACTTCTCGACCGCATCCTGCCTCGTGGCAATTTCATCGCCCGTCGCTCGGCTCACGACTGTGCGGCTCTCTCGTCGGATTTGGCGAGCTCGGTCAGTTGAGGCCACGAGAGGTTGTCAATGAACTCGGCCCATCGCCGGTAAAAGGCGCGTGCATTCACCTCTCCGGCGATGGGTTGGTGGGAATGAACAGCCTTGTCGAGCGCACTGGGAGTTTCCTTACCCAGTCCCTGCTGATAGTTGTAGGGATAGCGTCGGGCTATCACGCCCTGGCTGGCCTGCGTCGCGTAATTCCAGTTCTCCATATCGTCTTGCTCCGTCATCCCTCCGGGACCGGAGTAGCGCATGTAATAACGTCGCAGCCAATCACGTACATAATCGGGTGCGCTCTTGTCGATGAGGTACCAGCGCCACACCTCGGTTTCGGTCGGGCTGATCGGGTGTGACACCAGAATCGTCCTCGGAAAACCGGCGGAAAACGACATGTTGGGGAACATCGTCGCTGGGCCACGACCACCGAGCTGTCTGCCCTGCGCCTCCAACCGCTCTTTACGGAGTGCCCAGGCCTGGGAGAAGTACTCACTCAAGGCCGGTTCTTCGGCGAACTCAGGATAGGCGATCTCATACGCCAGGTTGTCCGACGCACCGTGACCCGTACGAAACGACGTCTTCACTCGGCCTTTCGAAAAACCACCCTGATCCTGTCGTTCACCGTGGCGCCGCGAATTCCTGCCGCCCGGGCCAATACCCACCTGCTCAACCGAGGCATGAGTCGTCGCCCCGTGATAGGTATCGCCGAGAAAATTCTCTGAAACGAACTTCCAATTCGACCTGATGCGCCACTTCTGCACTCCGCGGAACACCTCCGTAGCGCCCTCGGTGCCATCGAAAGCATCGGCCAGGTTGTCCAGCCAATAATGAAAGTCACCGACATACTCGTCGAAGTCCGGAGCAGCGGGATCCCAGCACGCGAAGATCAGGCCCTTGTAATTGTGGACCTTGGCAGCGCTGACAAGCCCCCAACTCGCTTTGTCAAGGTCATTACCGTAGGCCATGCTCTGCTGCGGCACACCGTGCAAATCTCCTGGAGTGGACACAAGCGAACCGTCCATCGAGTACGACCAGCCGTGGTAAGGGCAGGTGAACTGAAGCGCACGGCCCTCGTCATAGCGACACACCGCCATACCCCGATGTCGACACGAGTTCAGCAGGACATTCACGCCACCCTGCGCGTCACGGGTCAACAGCACCGGATCCGAACCCATCCTCGACGAGAAGAACTGACCCGGCGCAGACACCTGCGAGGCATGACCCACAAACAACCAGGTCCGCGGAAACAAACACTCCAGCTCAAGGTTGAAAATCGAAGCATCGACGAAGATTTCCCGACTGATCTCCCCGCGATCGACATCGACGAGACTACGAGCGGTCCGATCCGCACCGCCTGAAGTACTCATTTCTAGCGTCATCGGTACCTTTCCTTTGCTGTAATGCCCGAGCCACCCGTAGACAGCCGTAAATCAGATCGCCACAAACCGTCACCCCGTCTGCCAAGTGTCGATCTCACGTCGTACCTCGCAGGTAAACCAAAGTCGGTTGAGCGGCAAGCACATTCGGGAAACGACTCGTCTCCACCATGTATTGACGCATTGACCCCCTGGTATTTGCGCCGTTCACGGCCGTCTCGCTCACACCATTTCGAGACGTAGAGCCGAGACGGGGCAACTGCGAATTGCTGTGACGATCCGTGCCTCATCGCTCTCGGCTACCGTGTCATCAAGAATGACAACGGTTCCCGCATCACCGATGTCAAAGATGTCGGCCGCTGCGACGACACAGTTCGCGTAACCCTGGCAGACTTCCTCGTCCGCCTTGATGACACTCAAGGGAACCCTCCTTCTCCTACAGAACTCTGATTAGCATTGCTTTTCCCATCGAGCGTGATGGTTGCAATCCCTTGCACCGCTTGCCGATCCCCAGCGAAGACGCCGAATTGGAGATCAACGGCTTCTGCGCCCGCCTGCGCATGCTTGCCGGTCACAGTCCATCGCGCCTGCACCACATCGCCCGGGTGAATCGAGGCACTCATCTTGAATGGACCGAGGTGCACCAACCTGCCGCCAAGGCCCATCCAGCGACGAAGCCCGGTCTCGAAAAGGGTTTCCAGGCCACGAGTATTGAAGATGATGTCCGGCAGCCCCGCGGCATGCGCGGCCGCGGCGCTGTGGTGTATCCCGGAAAACATGCGATCCGCGGCAATGTTCATCACAATGCGTTGGTAGGTCAGGGCCAAAGCCGGTCCGCGCACTTCAGCACCGACCTCAACGTCGTCGAACTCAAGTGGCGTGGTCCAATCGACACGGATATCGGTATCTTGCACTTGAAGTGGGCGGGGACCTCGGTCGCCCTGCTGGGTGCGTGCGGAAGTGCCGGGCTCATGCCGAGGCGTGGAGGCGTCGTAGTTGAAGACGGTATTTCGGTTGAGCGCGACAAGTTCTCCAGAATCCTTCAAGTACTCTGATTCGTATTGCAGGAAGATTCCGGTACCGACCCGGGTTCGCTTCTGCTCTACCGAGATTATCGTCGTAGTCCCATGCAGCCTGTCCCCGAGGTATAGCGGTGTGTGGTACTGCCACTCGCTACTGACGTTGACCGATCGGCTGAACGGCAGAGCCAACGTGTCGGTGATATTCCCTGTCATTTCCTGCCCGTCGGCCAGATAAGGACTGGGCTGGCCCGGTGCCCAATACGGCGGTAGTCCCCACAGCGGAGTCATTGTCACCGGAGCCACGACGCCGAGGTAGCCGTGTGACTTCGCTGCCGCCTCGTCGTCATGCAGCGGGCAGGAAAAGGTGAAAACCTCTAATTTGCGGCGGATATCATTTTGCGTCACCGAGTCGGCGCCGCGGAAGCGGATCTTCTCACCGACACGATCGCGTAACTCGTCAGCGGCGGTCATTGCCCCGCGCTTCCGCAGTGGACAGCCGAAATGCCGGTAGCACAACATTATCGGCGACGTGCACGTAGACAACCTCGACGGCCGCATCCGCCAGCGTCGCTGTCCGGTCGGCAACTTCGTCCACTATCCGTGCCACCATCCGCACACCCTCATCCATTTCGACGACGGCACACACGAACGGGACTTCCTCGTCGAAACCGGGATGCAGCGCGCGGTGAATAACCGTGAAGCTGAATACCACTCCCCTACCCGACGACCTCTGCCAAGACCATGCGGTACTGCCGCACCCGACGCACGCCAGGCGAGGAACATGACGCCAACGACCGCAGCTTGAGCATCGCTGAAACGACAGCTCTTGACGTCGGCAATGGCCGTAGAACTCCGCCGTGAGACCTTCCAGGGATGGCAGTGGCGGTGTTGCGACATCCGCTCCCATTCGTGTCACACCGGGCCTCTCGTGAACCCGCCGGTCACGACGCTGTCACCGACGCAATATGGCGAGAGCACCTGAACCCCATCCGCCGCCCATACCGGTCACTACCGCCAACTCCGCATTGTGGACCTGCCGCTCCGCTAAGCCCCCGCGCAGCTGCCGCACCGCCTCGACCAGATTGTTCATCCCCTGCACGTGCGCTTCGGACAGCAAACCGCCGTTGAGATTCGTCGGCAACGAGCCGTCGGCGGCGATATGCCCGTCGAGCACGAAATCCGCTGCTTCGCCGGCCTTACAGAACCCGGTCGCTTCGATCTGACGCAACACGTTGATCGTGAAACTATCGTAAACCTCAAACAGATCGATATCAGACGGGGCGACACCAGCGTCGGCAAATGCGCGCGGCGCCGCCTCGGCAAGCCCGATCTCCAACGGGTCTGCCCTGTTGGCGAATTCATCGACGGGAAATGGGCGCCCTTCCGCCACACTCATCACAAACACCGGCCGGTGCGGACCGTCCGCCGCACAATCGGCCCCTGATACCACCACTGCAGCTGCCCCGTCGGTTTCCAAACTGCAATCGAACAAACGAAACGGCGTACTGATCGGTGGAGAGTCGAGATATTCCTTCATCGTCAACTCACGGCCGCACATCACCGCATTCGAGTTGAGCTGCGCGTTAGCGCGAAACGCAACTGCCACGGCCCCCAACGCTTCAGGCGGCACGTCGTACTTCCGGACGTATCGGTCGGCCACGAGCGCATACTGGTGCACAGCCGACACCGCGCCATGTGGGGCGTAATAGTCCCGAACAACCTTGCCTATCGCCATCTCCGCGCTCGACGCCATCCCGCGGGCACGCGGACCGGAGTACCCACACCAGCCCGCGGCAATGAGGACACTACGCGCGACGCCCGACCACACCGCCATCGCCGCAGTGGCCAGACCCGCCACACTTGCCGCCCCTCCGGTATGGGATGTCACCGCGTAACGAAGTTGTGTCAGGCCGAGATTCGCTACGAAGTCTTCGGCCGTGCCACCGTTGATAGGGCAGATGAGGCCATCGATCTCACCAGGCGACATCCCGGCATCCACAATCGCGGCACGGGCTGCTTCAAGTTGCAGGCCAAGGTCTGTTGCCGACTCAGTACCACCACGACGGTAGACCGTATGACCAACGCCGACGATGCAGGCCTTGTCGCGCAGCGCAGTCAATGCCCGGGATCCTCTCCGTCGACGTCGACCGCTCCGACGACACCCCTAGATACCAGGGCCTCGTACTGCGAGTCGGCCAAGCCGAGCCACTCAGTCAGCACCCTTTTGCCGTGGATCCCGAGACGGGGCCCGGTGCTGCGTACGGATCCGGGAAAGTTCGTCAGCCTCGGCACCACCCCGGTGACACGGACCGGACCCAATTCCTGATCAGCGACCTCGACGAGGCTCTGGCGAGCCGCGAACGTGGGACTTGAGAACATCTCTGCCGGCGTGAATATGCGCGCAGCAACGACGCCCGCACTCGCGCAGGCCTTTTCGACAATATCGGAGTTGTTTTCGGCGAACCACTTCCGAACCATCTCGCCGAGCTCTTCGCGGTGCAACATCTGCAGCTCCTGAGTCGCGTACCTCGGATCGTTGCGCAGAGTCGTGCCGCCCAACAGGTCGAGAAGGCTCTGCACTGACCGCACGGTGCCGGTCGCCACGGTGTACCACACCCCATCGCAACTGAGATAAGTATCTGACACGGGTGACGGGCTGACCTGGAACTGGTTGCCCTGACGCTCGGCAACAAAGTTCAACTGGTCGTAGAGGATGACCTGCCAGTCGATGCCACGAAACAGTGATTCGTAGAGAGCCAGATCGATACATTCCCCATCGAAGCGAGTCCCGATCACTTCACGTTTGAACAGTGCTCCGGCAACAGCGAATGCACCCATGATTCCTGTCGTCACATCGCCCAGGGAGAAACCGAAATGTGTCGGTGGTCGGTCAGGGTGGCCGGTGATGTGTACCGCTCCGCTCATCGCCTCCCCGACCCGTCCGTATCCAGGCTTCGCACTCTCCGGGCCGATCTGGCCATACCCAGAAATCCGCAACATGATCAGCCGCGGGTTGGCTGCGTGCAGTTCCTCCCATCCCAGTCCCCAACGCTCGAGCGTTCCCGGACGGAAGTTTTCGATCACCACGTCTGCGCGTTCGACCATTTTGCGCACCAGCGCTTGCCCCTCGGGGAGGCGCAGATCGATAGCCACGCTTGACTTGTTCCGGGCCGCGGACTTCCACCAAAGGTGCACTCCGTCCTTCGTGGGACCGGACCCGCGCAACATGTCGCCCGAGCCGGGGTCTTCGATCTTGATGACCTGTGCTCCGAAGTCGCCGATCAACGACGCAGCGAAAGGCGCCGCGATCACGTGCCCCAGCTCGAGGACCGTGAGACCGTCGAAAAGGCTCTCCATATTCGCGGACACTTAACTCCTTTGGTGCGGCGGCGTGATATCCACTGCGGGTAGCGATCGCAGCTATGCCGATGGGTCGATCAGTATTTTTATGTGTGCATCGCGGTTGATGCGCAATTCCTCGAAACCCTGACTGACCACGGCGTCCAACGGGATCTCATCGGTGATCAGTTCACTTAGGCTGAGGGCCCCAACAGAAAGTAAGGTGAGAATTGCCGGAACCTGACTTTGGGCTTCATAACAAAACGAGAAGCCGATATTGGCTTCGCGCATGATGCTTCGATTGATGTCGATACCAGCCGCGGCCTCCCATATCGCCACGACCATCAATCGACCGCGGGGGCGGAGAACGCTCAACGCCGCGTCAAGCGCGGGTTGTACGCCCGCGGCGTCGAAGGAGACATCGACGCCGTTTCCGTGTGTCAACGTCTGAACCACCTCGACTGGATCCTCGACCAGAGGATCGATTACGCGAGTAGCCCCGACCCGGTGGGCGGCGACGCGGCGCGATGCCGAAACCTCACTGACGATGATCTGAGTCGCACCTTGAGCAAGGCAGAACTGCACAAGGGCAAGGCCGATCGCGCCGGCACCGGCGATGAAGACGGTCTCACCCGCTGCCAGCCGGCTACGGCGAACAGCGTGGTACGCCGACGCGATCGGTTCGACGACGGCAGCCTCGACGAGACTGATGTCATCCGGGATGCGAAACAACGCCATCGCCGACACCGATGCGTAGCGGGCAAGTGCCCCATTGAGAGCGAAGCCGATGAAACCGACTGTCCCGCAGAGTGCTTCAGCGCCCTGTTTGCAGGAGCCGCATTCACCGCAGCCGAAAACGCCGACGCCGCAAACCCGGTCACCTTCGGTGAACTCGTGCACGCCGGGCCCGACGCCGACCACCGTCCCGGAATATTCGTGCCCCATGACGACCCCTGGTGCAGCATGCATCGGACCGGCGATGTACTCGTGCAGGTCTGTGCCGCAGATCCCCGCTCGGGCCACCTCGATGACCACTTCTCCCGCACGTGGACTCGGATCGGGAAGTTCTTCGATTCGCACGTCTTCGCGACCGTGATAAACAGCTGCGCGCACCTACCGGCCTACCTTCAGGACGGACCCGGATTCTTTCGGCAGCAACGACTTTCGTTGGCCGGAGTCTCGGCGGAGGTGCCGCCAGGTTGATGTCAAGCTCACCGGCACCTTAGATCCAGAATGACAGGTTGTGCGTGGGCAACGTGGTGTGATCCAGCAGGATCTCGCGCTGGACCAGTTTCCATCCCCCCTCGTCGCGACGAATAATGTCTCGGCGCTCGGCAGAGACTGTCTCCGCCTTGGCCTCGTCCGCGCGCGTGCGCACCAGCAATGCATTCGAGGTGACTCGGTACCGACCGTCGCAGTCACCAGACCTGACCCTGACGTTGGTTATGAAGTGCCGGATCCGCGAGGGAGGATCCTCAGCCCAATCCGACGACGTTCGGTGCCGCTGAATACGCATCTTCAGGCTCGTGTAGTTATCGTTCAAATGCATGGAGCGCTCAGAAAACCCCGGTCCCCCTGCTCTTCGAAGCGTCTGACGGACGCGCGCGAAATAGTGCACATCCGGTGCCAGCAATCCCAGCCACTCCTCGAACTCATCGCGATCCAACAGATCAGCCTCGTCGAAAAGGAAGTCTTCGATTTCCTCACGCACCTCCCGCGAAACCCTCGCAGCTTGAGGTGGATCCTGCGGCAGCGTTGTCGTCATACGTTCTCATCCCTTCTCGGGGTGGCCAGATAGTCGAAGTACTGCTTCCAGTACTCGCGCTGATTTTGTTCGGCGTAGCCACTGGCCAACGGTCGTCCCGGACCCAGCCACGTTGGATCAGGGGCCAAGTTGTCCAGTCCCATCTCCACGTTCAACTCCACACCACCAGCCAACTCGCCGCGGGTTCCCTTGGTAATAGCCTGGAATATCTCGGCGTCATCCTGCTCGAAGACGCCCCCAACCCCGAACGTCCGAACATAAGTCTCAAACGACTGTTGCTTGAATTCTTCGGGCGCATTGCGCTCCACGAAGAACCACGACCACACCTCCATGCGCGCCGCGTCCAGAGGACGCCATTGCCGCAAGGTCAGAATGGGCACCGGCATAGATTCGCCGTCCTTGGCGATGAAGGCGTTCAAGAAGGACAAGTTCGGGAACACATTGCCATGAATGAACATTGTCCGTTTCAGCATCTCGCCATGGACGTCATCGCCGTAACCTTCGCTGAGACCGGAGACGATTTCCTCGGGATAGCCCATATACGGTGGTGCGGGTATGCCGGGGGGTGCGCCTAAAACGCCCGCCCCGTGCCCCCCCGATAGGCTGACGTGCGCCGGCGAAACGGCCACATTATCGGGCGGTAACAACCCCAACTCGCACATGGAGCGGTGCGTCATGACCGTGTGATAGCCGTCCCCAACAAAATTGTCAGCGCCTGTCTTCCAGTTCGCGTCAATCACCCAACGCTGCGGAGCCCCCCACACCTGAATGCCGGCCGCGCTCTTACTCATCATCAAGTCGAGATACCAGCGCATATCCCCGAGGTACTCATCCAGCCCTGGGGCCTCATCTGACACACACCCGAAAACGAGGCCCGCGTACGAGTCGAGCATCGGCAGAGCGCGCAACCCTAGCCGACTCTTGTCGAACGCAGCACCGTAGACGGCCTGCTGCGCAGGTATCGCGATGAGATCACCGTTGTTTCGATAGGTCCAACCGTGGTACGGGCACTGGAACGCCGACTCATTCCCCGCCTCGGTTCGGCAAAGCAGCGTGCCGCGGTGCCGGCACGAGTTCGACATCGCCCGAATCGTCATATCCTGCTGCCGCGCAACAATAATAGAGTTATCAGCGATGTAGCGGACAACATAATCGCCTGGATTAGGGATCTCGTCTTCGTGGCAGAGAAACTGCCATGTCCTGCCAAATACTCGCTTTAATTCAAGCTGGTAGAGCGCCGCATTAGCAATGAGAGACGCAGGGAGGCGGCCCTTCAGGATGGAGCCGCGCGCATTCTCTAATAGTCGCATTGTCGTCGCATCCGGCGCCATCGAATTCACCAGGCGCACCTTCCTGTCGATTCCTGCCTGCAGAAACATGAGCACTCACGTGAGCTACACCACTGCGAAGTTTACATAGGACAGCAACTGTTTGCAAGCTATTATTTAGGCTACCGTGGTACCTGCAGCGCTAGGTGGCATCCCTGCAGACCTACGTCGGGGCACGTCAGGATTAACTGGGTATTGCTGAATTTCATTTGGCCCCTGGAAACTCGGCGACGAAGAACACGCTAACTTCGAGGATGATCGGTGGGCTCGATGGCCGAAGTCCATCACCACCACGTAGGGGCGCGCCTAGTTCAAGCCGTCCATGCGCCGACTGGTGGACTGACAGCCGTTCGTTCAGCGTTCACGCCGCGGTGTTTTGGCGGGAGCGCTGATTTTGGCTATCGCGACTCGCAGAGCCTTTAGCTCGTTACTATCAAGTGCCGCAAGCGCTTCGGGAGCCGGGTCGTCGATCCCATGGATCGCGGCCACCATCGACCAGCCGCGGTCGGTCAGTGAAACCACTTTGCATCGCCGGTTGGTGGGAATAGTCTGACGCATGACTAGCCCGCGGTCCTCCAGATCGTTGACCGCCACCGTGGCCGCCGGGGCATCGATTGTCACGGCTTGCGCGACCTCTTTGACGGTCATCGAACCACGGGCCAGCCGGAGCAGGATTCGGATGCGACTGAATGGCAGCCCCGTTTGGTCGGCGGTCGCTCGCCTCCAGCTGTCGCAGTTGTCGGTGACCAGTGTGGTCATCACGCGCCAGACCTCGTCCGCTTCTGGATTATGCGACACCGGCAGCCTCCCGTCGCGGATCGGTTCCTGCGATCAGCGGCGCCAGGTGCTCTGCTGAGCGCAGCGCACGCTTCGACGTCGAATAGACACCGAGCGCGATAATTAGCACACCAACTCCGGCGAACACCAGCCAAAGCGGCCGGGCGGAGACCGCGAAATCGACGTTGGTGTCGCCCAGTGCCGTACCAGCGACCGAACCGCAAAGGGCCACACCGATTCCCACGCCCACCTGGCGGCTGGTGGACGTGATGGCCGCCGCCGCACCGGCACGGTCGATCGGCATACCGCTGACGGCCGCGTTGGTGATCGGTGCGTTCACCATCGAAGTACCGATGCCGAAGACCGCGAAGGCGACCAGCATCTGCCATTGCGGGGTAGCGTCGCTCAACTGCGCGAACATTAGAGTCGCGGCGGCAATCAACGCCCCGGCGATCATCAGCGACGGTCTGGCACCGAATCGCCCCACCAGCCGGCCAGACAGAGGCGAGAAAATGAGTGCGCCGACTGCGACGGGCAGAAACATCAGGCCCGTGTGCACCGCGGAGAGCCCGCGCTCCCCTTGCAAATACATCGACATCATGAATACGAACGCGCCCCATGCAGCGAATGCGCACACCGCGATGGCCGTCGCCGAAGCGAACGGGATGCTGCGGAAGAATCGCAGCTCGACGAACGGGTCGGGGCGGCGTGACTCGTAGCGCAGGAAAATCGCGAACGCAATGGCTGAGAGACCGCATGTGACGACGACGCGCGTGTCGGTCCAGCCCATTCCTGGCCCCTCGATGAGCACGAAAACCAGTCCGAACAGGAAGGCCATGCCCAGGCCCAAGCCGATCAAGTCGACGTCGCGCATGGTGACCGACTTGGATTCGGGAACGAAGACAGCGGTCAATAGTACGGCTACTGCGCAGATCGGCACGTTGATCCAGAACACTGCTCGCCAGTCGACGTACTCGATAAGTATTCCGCCCACGATCGGACCCAACGCCATCGAGATGCCTACGACGCCCCCCCATATGCCGATCACACGTGCGCGCTCCACTCTGCCGGTGAACACCTGAGTGACGATCGACAATCCAGCAGGGGTGAGCATCGAGCCGCCGATAGCTTGCAGGAAGCGGGCGCCGATCAGCGTTTCGACGTTGGGAGCCACGCTGCAGAGTAGGGAGGCCGATGCGAAGACCATCAACCCGATCTGCAATGTGCGCCGCCGGCCGAATCGGTCGGCCGTGGCACCCGAGAGCAGCAACAGCGAGGCCACCATCAAGGTGTAAATGTCGACGAGCCACTGCATTTGCGAAGGCGACGCCGAAAACTCGGCGCGGATGCTCGGGATTGCAACGTTGACGATCGTCACGTCAGTCGACACAATCAGCACGCTCATGCAGCAGGACGCCAAGACGAAGGCCTTACGTCGGCGGCTCAGCTGTCCGACAGCACTTTCATTCACAGAACTACGACCCCTTCGCTGCGGTGTCCGGCGGTCACCGCTGCCCGACTTCGGTGCGGTGGACCTCGAACGCGTCGCGTCACATTGAAGCTTCGGTCACCTACTTATTAGGTCTGGGAGGCGACTAGACGGTGCTCCGAATCCACTGCTACGCATTGACATTCGCCGATCCGTGTCCGACCGGGGATGGACGCGCCTTATTCCATGGTGACGGTTACCGCCTTGACTTGTGTGTAGGACAGCAATTCCTCCGTAGATTCTTCCGATCCAACGCCTGATGACTTCCAGCCTCCGAATGGCAACCCCCAGTAGTGGCGTGCGCTGCCATTAATCCAGACGTAGCCGGCATCAAGTCCCGCAGCCATGCGGTGACCTTGGCTTAAGTCGTTGGTCCACACCGCGGCGGTCAATCCGAACTCGACGCTGTTGGCGACTTGAACAGCCTCGGCTTCGTCGCGAACGGTTAGCACCGAAAGAACGGGCCCGAAGATCTCGTCGCGGGCGACGGCGGCTTGTGGTGCCACGTCGGCCAATACGGTCGGTGCGACATACCAGCCTTTGGGCCCAACACCCTGCGCGCGTCCCCCACCGGTAAGCACGCTGGCGCCGGCCGCCCGTCCTGATTCGATGGCCTGCAGCGACTTTGAGTATTGCGCTTGGTCGATGACGGGTCCCATGTCTGTGCCGTCAACGAGCGGGTCGCCTACCTTGATGGCAGCGACTTGATCGACGACTAAATTAATCACCTCGTCAGCGATCGCTTCGTGCAGCAGCAGTCTGCTTGTTGATCCGCATGATTGGCCGGCTGTGGTGGTGAAGTTCATCCCTATGACGGCGCTTTTGGCAGCCGCCTCCAGGTCGGCGTTCGGCATGACGATCATGGGGTTCTTGCCGCCGAGTTCCAGCGTGACGTATTTGACGCCGTGCTCGGCGGCTAAGCGCTGAATATGGCGGCCCGTGCCCGGGGAGCCGATAAAGCCGATTCGCCGGACTAGTGGATGAGCGACCAACGCGGCGCCGGCAGTTGCCCCATGTCCGGTTACCACCCCAAATAGGCCTTCGGGCAGGACCTCCCTGGCGAGCTCGGCGAGCCGGATGGCGGACAACGGTGTCTGATCGGGCGCTTTGAGCACCACGGCGTTTCCCGCCATCAGCGGAGCGGCGATCTTGGCTCCTGCAAATAGGACAGGATGATTGAAGGGCACGATTCGAGCAACCACGCCGTACGGTTGCTGCAGCGTGTAGTGCAGGTTCGCCGAGAGAGGGATAGTCCGCCCGCCGAGGTTGAGCGCGCCGTCTGCCATCAGCTCCAACACGTCGGCCGCCCAAGTGACATCGTCGCGCATCGCAGGCAATGGAAAGCCGCCGTCAACGGCGTCGAGCAGCGCGAGTTCTTCGGAGTGATCGCGCATGAGTGTCGCCAAAGCCCGCAGCGCGGTGGCGCGCTGGCGAGGCGTCCGCAGCGCCCACTCGCGTTGAGCGGCATGTGCAGTTGTCACCACCCTGTCGACATCTTCGCCGCTGCAGTCGGGCACCTGGGTCAGCACGTTGCCGGTGCACGGGTCCTCGACGTCGTAGACGCTCTGGCTCTGCAAAGTCGCGGCACCTAGGGGTAGCGTCCACGTTCTCATGACTGCACTGCGTGCGTCGTCTACCACTCGTCGCCTCCTTGACAGTTGACACGTGCCCCTGTGTTCGTACGTGTCCTCTTGCTAGCAGATCGGATCTCCGCAATGCAGAGAGTTTAGCTCATCGCAGGTGTGCTACCAAGGCTTCGTGGCCTGCCAACTGGCCGTATCACCGCACGGTTTCGAAGAATTCGCGGACGTCGTCGACAAAGAGACCCGGTTGTTCCAAAGCGGCGAAGTGCCCGCCGCGCGGCATGGTCGTCCAGTGGGTGATGTTGTAGATCGGTTCGCACCAACTTCGTGGTGAGCGCAGGACCTCCTTGGGAAAGGCAGCAATACCAGTGGGCAATTCCACACGAGTTGTCGCGTCCAGGGTCTTGAAGCTCTCCCAGTACAACCGGGCCGACGAGGAGCCACTGTTGGTAGCCCAGTAGATCATGACGTTGTCGAGGAGCTCATCGCGACTGAGCACGTTCTCGGGATGCCCGTCGCAGTCCATCCACGCTGCGAATTTCTCAACGATCCACGCCATCTGGCCGACTGGCGAATCGGCCAGTCCGTAGCCTATGGTCTGTGGCCGGGTGGATTGCTGCTCGGAATAGCCTGTCCCCCAACGCTGATGAGCCGTCAGGGCGGCCAGGGCCAGCTGTTCTTCCTCGGTCGGATCGGCGATGCCGCCCGCGGGAGGGTAAGCAATCGGCATGTTCAGATGGATGGCGGCGCAGTGGCCGCGGTTGCGGCCCATTTGTGTGGTGATAGCTGCTCCCCAGTCGCCGCCTTGGGCACCGTAGCGGTCGTAGCCAAGTCGCAGCATGAGCGCCTCCCACGCCTGCGCGATTCTTTCAACACCCCACCCGGAGTGGGTGGGCTTGCCGGAGAAGCCGTAGCCGGGAAGCGCCGGGCAGACCACGTGGAAGGCGTCCTCGGCGCGTCCGCCGTGGGCAGTCGGATTGGTCAGTGGCTCGATCACGTTGCGAAACTCCACGATCGAGCCAGGCCAGCCGTGGGTGATGACCAGCGGGAAAGCCTCTTCGTGCGGAGATCGCTGGTGAATGAAATGGATGTCCACGCCGTCGATTTCGACGATGAACTGATCGAATCGGTTGAGGGCGGCTTCACGGGACCGCCAGTCGTATACGTCGGCCCAATACGCGGTCAGGTCGCGGGTGTACCCGAGTGGGATGCCCTGGGTCCAGTCCTGTACACACTCGGCTTCGGGCCAACGGGTCCGCGACAGACGCGTTCGTAGATCATCGAGAACGTCATCAGCGACGTCGATGCAAAACGGTCTCAACGCCGGCAGACCACTCAAAATCCCACCTCCTCACACGCTGCCATCGGGCAGACGAGGGAGACACCAGCAGACCTTGAGGTTTGGATGGTGCTCATTTCGGCTCGAAACCCGATATCAGCCAGCGGGATCCGACTTTGTCGAGGCTGACCTGAACGACGGAGTCGGTGTCTGTCGGCGCGTCATTGCCCACGGTGGTGGTCTGGTCGACAAACACCAAGACGATGGCACGGTTCTTACCGGCGGACACGGAGGCAGCGGCTGACACCCTGGCGGTGGCCGAGATTCGCTTCTGCTGTGCTCCCGGAATTACGACATCGTCGGTCAACGATGTATATGAATCGCGAAGCGGTCCCGTCAGTCGATCGCGCGCATCCTTCAGTTTCTCGGCTGCCGTTTCAGGCGTGTAGGACAGCATCGCGACCGTCGCTTCGGTGGCGACCTGAACGGTTTCCGCACGGGCGCGGTCCGTGCCAGCGGCGGTCCCCGCTTGATACTTGAAGTAGGCCGCACCCAGCGCCAACAACAACGCGATAAAGGGCAAGAGCCAGAATGCGAGCATCCGCACAAAGGTGCCGCGACGATCGTCTGTCGAGTCGACATCGCCAGGGTCCTGGCATTCTGGCGCGACGCCGGACTCACATCCCGACGAGTTGCTCGATGCTTTCCCGGGTGATGGCGGTTGATCGTCGACTTCGGCTAAGTGGACGACATCATCCTGTTCATCTTTCGCTGGTGAATTCCTCACGGCACGAACTCCACGTCGGCGACCTTCACATCGTTGCCAACCTTCTGCACCGTGACGCGCATTCGCCATGCTCGGGGTTCCTGTTCGGGCCCATCGCCGACAGTGGTCTTCACGCTGACCGCGACCAGCACTTGGGCCGTGTCATGAGACTGGGACTCCAAGCCCGCCTCAGTAATGGTGCCGACCGATTTGGACTTCACTTTGTTGACCACGTCGATAAACGGTTGTGACCGCTGGGAGAACTCGTCGTAGAACGTGCCAGTCGCCGAGTCAAGAATGCGCTTAGTGTCGGCATCGGCGTGCTGCCAGTCGATCGTGGTTAGATTCAGTGCTCCTTGACGTCCGACCTGAACAAACAGCTGCCGTTGTTCGGAGGACTCATACGTTTGGCGGGCCTCGTAGCCCAGCCAACTGGCTAGTGCGGCCATCGTCACGGCCGCCAGCAACCCCATCACAAGCGCTAGTCGCTGCGGCGGCATCGGGGTTCGCGAGGGGGGCGCGGTGTCCCCCTGGTGTTTTTCGTTGGCGACTTCGGAGTCCCCGCCGTCGGCGGCTTCGGCCGGACCGACATCGAGGGTGTCATCAGGGGCCGTCCCACTCGGTGTGGGATCGTCGCGGGCCGGGTCGTCCGCGGTGTCGATGGTCACCGTTCACCGTCCTTTGGCGGAAGCAGCATGTCCTGCCAGGTCTGATCCCCGGCAGCATTCCGGCCCAAATCCGCCTGCCTGTACTGCTTTCCATCCGGTCCGATGTAGCTGCCTGTGCTCGGGTCGTACTCGGCGACCGGAATCGGGGCGGTCGCCGGCACCGGGGTGGGCGGTGGCGTTCCTGGCGGCAGCTGCGGAACCGCCTGACCGGACAGCGTCGCATTCGGATCGCCTTTCCAGTTGGTGCCGTCGTTGAGTGGTACGTAGTTTTCGTCGCTTTCGCACATCTTCACCGTGGGCGCACGCTTTCCCGGCCGAGTCACACAGGGCAGGTTGCGCGCTCCGCGGACGTTCGTGAGGCCGGATTCCTGCGGTATCCGGCAGTAGAAGTCACCGGCGGGCTTCGGTGGGTAATCCACTTCAGACGGTACGCGTTGCTGTTGGGCGGGTAGGTATCCCGTTCTGCACGGCGGGGGCACATTGAGGTTTAGGTTGAAGGACAAGAACACACCTTTGTAATCCTGTTTGGTGTTTCGGTTGGCCAGTGCGGCACCTTGGAGGCCGGCGATCTCAATCGGGTAGAGGGCGAGGATCTGCTCGAGATTGGGTTGATAGGTCAGGGCCACTTGCCCGAGGCTGACCATATTGGCCAGCAGGATGGGCAGAGTGGGCCGTACGCGGTCAAACAGCTGACGTACCTGGTCAGCGGCGGGGGGTCCGTTGACCAGTAGGCCTTTCACCGATTCGTCGTGCAGCTGCAACTGATTGGTGATTTGAGCGAGATTGGCTGCCCAGGTCTGGATGGAGTCGGAGGTTTCGGTCTGGGTATCGAGGACGGGCTTGGATTCGTCGATCAGGGTGGTCAGTGCAGGCAGGTTGTTGCGCGCATCGATCGCGAGCGTGGTGGCACCCCGGGTCAGCCGGGAAAGTTCGGGCCCCAGACCACCGAAAGCCGTGTAGGACTCGTCGATCACCGTTTTGAGGTTGTTGCGCGGGATCGCTTGGACACCGGTGTTGACACCCCGCAGCAGTGCGTTGATGTCGGGAGGGACCGAGGTGCGGTCGGCCGATATCACGTCGCCGTTCTCCAACGGCGCGCCGTCACCGCTTCGCGGGACGAGGTCGACGAACAATTCGCCTACCGCGGTCTGGCTGCCCACGTGAGCGTCGAGGTCGGCCGGGATCTTGATGTCTGACTGCAGCGACAGCACGGCGTCGACGCCCGTGTCACTGAGGCGGACATCTGAGACCCGGCCTACCGTCGCGCCGCGGTAGGTCACGTTGGCGTTGTCGTACAGGCTTGCTGAGTCCTGAAGCTTCATGGTGACCTGATAGCGGCCGACACCGAAGAGCAGGCTCGGCAGCCGAAGGTAGTAGAAGCCCATGGTTCCACCGGCCAACAGCGTCACCGCTCCGAACACGGCCAGCTGCACCCGAACTCGTTTACTCAGGTACATTACGGTCCTTGGTCCAACCGGTAGGGGACAATTAGCGGATTTCGCGCGGTGTAGGGGCTTGGCAGTTGCCCGATCGTGCGGCCCCACTGCAATTCGAGTTCGGTGAGGTTGCCTTCGAACCGGGTACCGGTGAATAGCGCCGCGTCGATGCGACTTAATGTCAAGTCGACGATGGTGGTGATATTGGCGTAATCACCCCGCCACCACTTGGTCAGGTTGTCTTTCACGAACGGAATCGTGGTGAACAGGTTCAGTGAACGGGTCAACGCGGGACCGGCGTTCGCCAGTGATTCCAGTACCGGTCCCAGGTCGTTCAAGATCTGGATCAATGACTCTTGCGACTGGTTGACTGTGTCGGCGGCCAGTGCGCCGAATTTGCCGAGCTGGTCGACCGCCTCCACGAGCTGGTCGCGTTCGGCGTTAATCACCGCCAGCGCGTCGGGAATCGTTTCTAGCGCCTTGTCGATGACCGGTTTTTGTGCGGCGAACTGGGCGGCCAGATTGTTGAGGCTCTCGGTGGCCGCGATGATGTCGTCGATTTGACCGTTGACGTTGGCGGTGAAGGTGTCCAGTTGTGTGAGCAGGCTGCGGAATTCGTTCTCGCGGCCTCCCAGCGCGGACGTGAGTGCTGTGGTGATGTCCTGTACCTGCCCCACTCCGCCGCCGTTGAGCAGGAGGGAGACCGACGCCAGGGTCTGTTCGGTGGACGGGTAGGCCCCAGACGAGGACAACGGAATCAGCGAACCGGCCCGGAGTTTTCCCGCCGGGCGAACATCGGTGGGGGGCGCCAACTCGATGTGTAGCGAGCCCAGCAGGCTGGTTTGACCCAGCGACACGGTCGAGTTGGCGGGAAGGTCGACGCCACCATCGAGTGCGAGGGTAAGCAGCGCATGCCACCCTCGACGCTCGATCTTCGTGACCGTACCCACATTGACGTCACCCACTCGGACACGCGAGTTCGGCTGAAGGTTTTCGACATCGGGCATTTCGGCTTGGATCGTGTAAGAGCCCTGCCCGTGGCCTTGCGTCCCGGGCAGCCGAAAGGAGTTCAAGCCGCGAAAACCGCATCCCGGCAGCGCGGCGATGGTCAGCGCGATCACGAGCACCGCGGCGGCACGAAAGCAGCGCTTCCCCGTCATGAGCCGCCCCCGGGTGGAATCATCATGCCGGGCAGCCCGGCGGCCGGATCGGTGGGCTGACCCGACGGGCCAGAAACCGGCACCGGGGCTTCAGCAGGCAGCGCTGGCCCGGCAAGCGGTGGCGGCGCATTCGGGTCGGAGGCGGTTGCATCGGGTGGCGAAATCGGTTGCGGCGGAACGTAGTCCGGCCGCATCCAGTCCTCACTGTACGTCACTTCATTCGGCCGGGCGCTGGCCTGGACGAACGGGTTCACCCCGATCGGGGGGAAGTTATATTGGCGGTTCTTGATGATCGGCGCCAAGTACTGCACGCATAATTTCGCCGATTGTTCGCTGTTCAGTCGCGAGGCGGCCTGTACTGCGCCGCACAAAAAAGTGATTGGATCCGAGAAGTTGGCGACGTTGAGCACTCCGGTGAGTGTGCCCTGGGCGGGCTTGTAGAGGTTGGCGGCGTTTGACAACGTTGTCGGGGCGATATGCAGCAGCTGTTTGATGTCGTCGATGCTGCCCGTCAGTGCATCGGAGACCGACGTCAACTTGTCCGACGTGGCGCCGATCGTCTCGCGGTTTGCGGCGACGAAGGCCGTCAGGTCGCCCACCACGTCATTGAGGTTCTTCACAGCGTCCCCGACTTCGGTCGGGTTGTTGGTCAGGAGCCCGGTTACCGCCGCCAGGTTCTGATTCAGCTGACGTACCAGCACAGTGCTGTCCTGCAGCGCAGACACGAGTGTCGAAAGATTCTTGACGCTGCTAAAGATGTCCGGGCTGTGATCGGCTAGCGCGGACACCGACTGTGACAACTGGATGATGGCGTCGCGTATTGCCGGGCCTTGGCCACGCAAGTTGTCGGCGGCGGTGTTTACCAGGGCGCCCAGCGTGCTGACTCCGCCGGGCTCGGTTGGCTGCAGCAGTGTCGTCAACCGTTCGAGCTGTTGCCGGAACTCGTCGAACTCCACTGGAACAGCGGTGCGTTCTCTGGGGATGACGGCGTTGTCCTGCAGCATCGGGCCACCGGTGTAGCCGGGGGTCAATTGGATGGCGCGAGAGGTCACCAGCGTCGGCGACAGGATCACCGCTTTGGCCTCGGCGGGCACCGTGTATTTGGCGTCGAACCAGAACGCGATTTTGACTAGTGTGGGCTGCGGCTCGATGGCCTCGATCCCGCCTACGCGAACGCCCTTTATACGCACATCATCGCCGACGAACACTCCGTTGCTGTTGTCGAAGTAGGCGACGACGTGCACACGATCGACCTGGTGTGCCGCACGCGTCACCGCAATCGCGCCGCCCACAATGAGGCTGACCAAAACGATTGCCAATGCGAGTTTGGTCCGAGAGTTTGTCATGGTCTGCCTTGGGGGATCGAGGAGTCTGTTGGTCCGGGCGCGACTTCGTCGGGCGCCGGCACGAAGACCGGGCTTGGCGTCGGCGGCTGTGGGAACTGCTGATCGGGTGGCGGGGGTGCCGGCGGACCTGGCGGGGGGCCGCCTGGCGGCGGGGCCGGTACGGGTTCGCGGTACGGGTAGCGGGGATCGCCCGGGTTTCCAGTGATCGCATCCGGCAGAGTCAATTTGGGGTCGCCGCCTTGGCCGGTCCTCGGATATGGAATCGGTAGCGCCGGGGTGCCGGGCTGGCCCACCTGGGGGTCGGTGCGCTCGGAGGGCAGCAGCACGTTGGGATCCAGACCGAGATCGGAGAATGCCGCATCGACGAACGGTTGAATGAACTGTCCAGGCACTAGGTTGGCGAGGTAAGCGTTGAAGAAGGGACCGGCAGCGACGGTCTCGCCGAACTGCATTGCATAGGCCGCCAGTCCTTTGATGGACTCTTGGATCTGAACTTTCCGGTTGTCGAGGATCGCGAGAACCTCGTTGAGTTTGTCGAGTGCAGGTTTGAGCGTCGTCTTGTTTTCCGCAATGAACCCGGCGATCTGCCGACTGAGCTGAGTGATGTTCGTCGAGATCTCATCCAGCGCAGCGCTTTGCGAACGCAGCTGCGCCAGCAACGCATTGGTGTCGGAGATCAGACGCACTATGTCGGTAGTGCGTTCGCCCAGGACGGTGGTCGCCTTGGCGGCGTTCGCGAGCAGTTCGCGCAGCCGGGCATCGCGCTGGTTGAGAGTTTCCGAGAAACGTGCGACACCCGCGACGGCGAGGCGCAGGTCATCGGGGGTGTCTTGGAGCGTCTGGGACAGCACTGTTAACGACGTTGACAGTTGCTCGGTGTCGAGCCCGCTGATGGTAGTCGTAAGGTCTCCGAGGGCGTCCGGCAATTGATACGGTGAGGTCGTCCGCTCGACAGGGATGGCGCCGGAGAGTGTCCCCGCGCCGCGGGTAGTGAGATCGAGGACCTTATTGCCAAGCACACTGGTCGTCTTGATCGACGCCTCGCTGCGGTCCCCCAGCCGGATACCGTCGGCCACCGTGAACTTGACCAGTACCCACTGCCCGTCGAGCGTGATGCTCTCGACTTGGCCGGCGGGAGCGCCCGACACCCGCACCGGGGCTCCAGTGGTCAGTCCACCAGCCTCGTCGAAATACGCCGAATAGGTCTTGCCGGAGGAGACGAACGGCAGCTTGTTGTAGTTGAGCGCGCCGACTACGAGCACGGCGGTGGCCAATACACCGATGGTTCCCATGAGAACGAAGTTGCGCTCCGCGAACGGCTTCATTGGGGTGTGCACCTGCCGCTACTTTGTCCGACTAGCTTGATGTACACGGGTTGTCCGCCCTTTCCATTCACTTTCAGCAGCAGATCGCACAGGTAGAAGGCGAAGTAGTTGCCGTAGAGCCCTTGCCGCAGCAGTACTCGGTAGGCATCAGGCAATGTATTGAGGAGGTTGTCGAAGTAGTCACGATCTGCGAGCACAGCGGTCGCGGTGCGATCGGTTTCGTGCACAGTTTTCTGCAGCGGTGGTCGGGCTTGTGCGAGAAGGTCGGCGATCGACCGGGCAGCCTCGTTGGCATAGGCCACTCCGTTGCTGATGTCCTGCTTGCGGGCTTGCAGCCCGTGCACGAGCTGCGACAGCGAGTCGACAGCCTTGCCGAATTGCTCGCTGTGCTCGCCCAGCGATCCCAGCACCGCGTTCAAGTTGACGATGGTTTGCCCGATCAGCTCGTCTCGGTCGGCCAGAGTGTTCGTCAGCGCTGCAGTCTGAGCCAGTATGGAACCGATCGTGGCGCCTTGACCCTGAAAAGCTGCGATGAGTTGGCTGGTGAGAGCGTTGACCTGTGTGGGGTCCAGGGCGCGGAACAGCGGCCGGAACCCACCGATCACGGCGTCCAGATCCAGTGCCGGCGCGGTGCGATTCAACGGAATTGTGTCGCCGGGCCGCAGTTTCTTGGTCCCGCCCGCGCCTTCCTCGATCGCCAGGTAGCGGTCTCCGATCAGGTTGTCGTATTTGATGACAGCGCGGCTGCCGTCGGTGAGTACCACCGAGTCGTCGGCCCCGAACTCGACCCGCACCGTCGAGTCATCGCGGACTGTGATGGTTTGGACCTTGCCGACCTCCACACCGGCGATGCGGACGAAATCCTCGCTCTCCAGTCCGCTGACGGTGGTGAAGACAGCGGTATAGGTCTGTTCGCGCTCGAAGCGCAGCTGTGCGAAGACGGCAAAGAGGGCAAATGCACCCAGAGCGCACACGAGCACGAAGATGCCGAGGCGCCACAAGACAGCCGACACTCTATTGGTCACGGCTAAGCTCCCCTCCGACATTTGCGGGTATGTTTCGAACCATTTGCGTGGCGGGCGGTCACGGTGGTGTGGGTCCCCGTGACGGCGGTGGCGGGACCCCGGGATATAGGGGCGTTCCGTCGGGGCCGTACTGGGGTGCGCCGTAGGGCGGCGCACCGGGGTAGGGCATGGGACCGGGCGCCGGGCCGCCCGGGTAGCGGATACTCGGCGGTTCGGGGACCGCCCGAGTCACCGGGAAGTAGTTGGCGTACCCGGGGAATCCGATGCCGGGATTGGGCCGCCAATCCAATCCGGTGCCGAAGCCGGTGTTGGCGATCAGCTGTCTCACCGGGAAGTTCTGGGCGACGTCGGGGAGCGAGCCGCACCCGGGCTTGCCTCCTTCCCCGCCCTTAGCAGCGTTGATGGGCAAGTTTTTCGGATACCGGTACGGGTCATATCCCGGCAACAGCTCAGCGTCCATGATGAGAGACTTGCCGTTTCCGCCAAGCATGTCGGCATAGCCGGAGTCCAGAGTGGTCTTGGCGCCGACGATCAAGCAGGTGAGCTCGGGGTTGTACTTCATAAGCAAGTTCGTCGTGGGTTCCAGCAGGTTGACCGCAGTCACCAGGTTGTCTTTGCTGGCCCCTAGCAGGTCCACTCCGCTGCGCGACAGCCCCACTACGTTGAGCAGCAGCGCATCGAGTTGCTGGGCATGGCTGGTGACTGTCGCGCTGGTGGTGGTCGCGGCGGCCAGGGTGTCGATGATGTTCTTTGCCGCGGCGCTGTAGGTGTCGCTGACACCTTTGAGCGCGCGGAAGTCCTCGCGCAGAGTGTCTGTGCGCGGATTCAGCTGCAGCAGAACCTGATTGCTCGCGGTGATCGCTTCGCCGATCCTGTCGCCCTGTCCTCTCACGCCCTCGGCAAGCGCGCTGAGTACGGCATTCAGCTTGAACGGGTCGATCGCCTTGATCAGCTGCACCGCGTTTTGAAACACGGTGTTGACCTCGGTGGCGACGTTCAATGATCTCAGCACCGCTCCCGCGGACAGTCGCTGTGGGCTTGGATTGGGTGGGTAGACGAGGTCGACGTACTTCGCCCCGAACAGGGATATCGATTGGATTCGCGCCTCGACGTTGGCCGGGATGTATTGAATCTGGGCAGGGTCAATGTCCAGCTGGATGCGGGTCGAGTCTCCGCCGCCGACAGAACTGACGCGGCCGACCTGCACCCCGCGCATCTTCACGCGGGAGTTGGGCTCCAGCACCAGACCGGAGCGGTCCGCTGTCAGAGTCACCGGCACGCTTGGGGCGAACGTCCTGTTGAACATGGTCAGACTTAGCACCACCGCCGCGACGATGCCCACGACGAGCAACATCGCCCACCATTCAGGGGAGATCCGACGAGCGCCCATACCGTCTGCCATATGCGTCACCCCGCGTAGTTGAAGTTGCCGGTCTGGCCGTAGAGAGCCAGGGTGACCATCAGAATCACCATTTGAGACGCGATCAGTGAGGTCCGGGTCGCGCGCCCGACCGCCTCGCCCACGCCCGCGGGCCCCCCGGTGGCGTTAAGTCCGTAGTACGTGTGGATCAACATGATCACCAGCACTTCGGCGACCGTGACGGCGAAGGAGAAGAACACAGCCTGCGGACTGAGAAAGGTGTCGAAGTAGTGGTCGAATACTCCGGGTCCCTGCCCGTAAAAAGCGGTGGTGATGACCCGTACCGAGAAGAACGACATCAACAAGGCCACGCAATACAGTGGAATGACCACGATCATGCCGGCGAGCAAACGGGTGGAGGCCAGATAGGCGATGGGCCGGATGCCCATCACCGCTAGCGCGTCGACCTCCTCGTTGATTTTCATTGCGCCCAGCTGCGCGGTGGTACCAGCACCGATCGTCGCGGCGAACGCGAAGGCGGAGCTGGCCGGGGTTACCAGCCGAACGTTGACGAAGGCAGAGGTGAAGCCCGCCAACGCTTCCACGCCGACTTGAGACATCTGGTTGTAGGCCTGACTTGCGAGGGCGCCGCTGGTCGATAAGTTCAAGAAGGCAACGACCGCCACGGTGCCACCAACCACCGCTAAGGATCCCGCTCCGAGACCGATCGCGGCGATCTGGCGCAGCAATTCAGCCCGATAAATACCCACCGCCTGCACGATCGAGGCGACCGACTGCCCGTAGAAGTGAGCCTGATCGCCGAGACCTCTCCACTTGGCCCTCCACTGGCTCAAAGAGCGGGCGGTGCCTGGAAACCGCTGCCGAAAGACAACGCCGGCGCTCATTTCGTGACCTGGAACCCGACCGCAGTGACGATGGCATTCACGACGAACAGCAACAAGAACGCAATGACAACGGTTTCGTTGACCGCGTTACCCACACCGGCCGCGCCTTTTTGCACCCGCAAGCCTTGGTAGCAGGCAATCAGACCCGCCACGAAACCGAACAGCGTGGCCTTGACCAGAGACACGAGGACATCGCTGAGACCCGTGATCAGCGTCATACTGGCAACGAATGACCCGGGAGTCACGTGCTGGAAGTACACCGAGAACAAGAAAGCGCCCAGGAGACCAGTCACGGTCACGACAGATGACAGGAGCACCGCGACCGTCGTCGTCGCCAGCACCCTGGGGACGACAAGGGAATGGATCGGGTCAAGCCCCAGGACCCGCATCGCATCGACTTCCTCGCGGATGGTGCGCGACCCGAGATCGGCGCACATCGCCGAAGCGCCCGCACCCGCGACGACGAGAACGGTGACGAAGGGGCCGATCTGGTTGACCGCGCCCAAGGCTGCGCCGGTTCCTGAGAAGTCGGCGGCGCCGAATTCGCTGAGCAACGTGTTGAAGGTGAATGACGTTAGGACAACAAGGGGAATCGACAACGTCAGCGCGGGAACCAGAGAAACCCGCGCCACGAACCATGTCTGGAAGAGGAACTCGCGCCATTGGAACGGTGGCTTGACCATCGCGACGAACATGTCCAGCGTCATCGCGTAGAGCCCGCCAATTATGCTGAGTGGTTTCAGCGCTTTGACGTCAGCCGCTGTCGGGAAGGCTTCGACCGCGTTACGGACCGAAAGGCGTTTCACTCGAAGCCCCCATTACCTTGCTGAGGTGCGCCTCCGGGACCGGAGTCGGCGGGGCCGCATCGCCCGATCAGCGGGGCCCGCGAAACGGTCATTTCGCTGCTTCCGGGCGCGGCTCATCAGAGGTTTCAGCCGTCACCAAAGTTGCTGGCCGCAGCGCGATGTCGAAACGAAGTCCGATGTCGTCGCGAGTGGCGATAAGGGCTTGCCGCCGCTCGGCGGGCAGGCGGCGCAGCAGGGAGTCTTTGGCGAGATGGCACCCTGGAAGGTAGGCGCGGGTGATCAGCCGATCGAGAAGCCCGCGGGCATGTACTGACACCGCAATGTACGGCGCTGATCCGTGCTCGGGTGCTCGAGGCGGCACCATTCTAACGCTGTAACGACCCTGTTGGTCGGTGATGACGCTATTCGGGCGAATATTAATCCGGCTGTTGCACCGCAGCAGTCCGGTTTTCGTCACCGCGTTGTTGTCGTCGCCCGCGGAATGCCAGGTCTCGATCAGCGCGTCAGGAACTGGTCGACCATCTTCACCCGTGATCACCCCGTGAAACAGAATGGCCCCGGACGCGCCGACCGCCCGGTCGCACTGCCACCGTGAAGCAGCTGCCATCCTCAATCTCCCCATACCAGTCCGTCGACCTGGCCCACGAGGCGGAGTCCGGCGCCGAGCACCGCCATGTTGGCCATCGCCACTTTGATCGGGCCGATGAATTTGATCTTGCGCGTCGCGATGGCGTTCGCTACGCCGAGCTCGCCGTCGGCGACCCGGTGCCAGACGCTCGCGGTGGCAGTCAGAACGAAGTCCGGCTTTCGCCCGTCGATCTGCACCCCGCCGTAGACAGCCTCACCGTGGGTGATCTCCAACTGTGAGACCTGGTCGTTGGCGTCTTGAACTCGCCATTCGATCAGCATGGTCAACTCTTTGGCGCCCTGCCGGATCTCAGCCGAGCCATTCCACAGATCGCGGTACGCATGCGCCCACTCGGGGGACATCAACGCGACAGCACTCATGATTAAGGCATCTCCTTCAGGTCAACGAGTCAAACGGGGTAAACCAGATAGCGCGGCGGGGTGTTGTCGAGCACCACGAATCTTTGCTGGAACAACGCGGTCTCATGCTCGAGGACGACGACATCTTCGCTGTGGCCGCTGACCAAGATCCCGGGCTCGCCGGAGGCCCCGGTATAGGTAACGAGGATGTTGGACCGCACCTCCCAGCGGTCTTCGCCGAGTTCCCGCATCGCCGTGCGTTGCTGAAAGTGGCGGGTGTCATAGGGTTCAACGGTGCCCGCCCAGACATCCTGAATCATCTTCACGCGGTCGACCAGCCGTTGCCGGCAATCGTCCATCATGTATGCCAGCGGCAGCCCCTCGCGGACGTTCTCCATCGCGCGCACCTCGTAGGCACATTCCGGCGCGAACAGGGCAAGCCACGCGGTGAAGTCCTGCTCGTCGACTGCGCGAACGTAGGCCCCGAGTAGTTCGTCCACCAGGTAGGCGGCGCGTGCTCGCCGATCTTCGATACTCGATGTCAACAAAACTCCATCACCTCCCGGTAGTGGGCCCACCACCCTGTATTGGCGACCTCGTCGTTCTGCGACGACTGCGACAACGGGCGGCCGACGCCGGCGACGAACCGCTGGTAGCCGCCATCACGCGCGGTCGCCTGCACGCGGTTGTAGACGGCGGCGTCCTCAATGCTGATGAAGCCGCTCGGGCCCAGCAGGTTGGACGACTGGCGGACCCGGTGGCGCGCGTAGTCCTCGCTGTCGCTGACGTGGCCGAAGAACGTGTAGCGCACCTCGGTACGATCAATCCCGAGCGGGCGGGCGTACCGGACGTTGATCGTGTCGACGTGACGCACGATGCCGGTGACCGGCCGTAACGCAATCACGCGGGCTCGGCTGTCGTCCCCCATCCGCGTGACCACACTCGGGTCAGCCAGGAATCCGTTGTCCACGTAGGGTTGCGAATCGTACAAAATCGACATGTGCCCATAGGGCTCGCTGACCAAGATGTCGCCGTTGCCGCCTTGCCAGTTGAGCAGTTTGAACGCGCTGTGCAGCAGCGGGGCATGGTAGGGATCGTTGTCAATGTAGGTTTTCCAGTTACTTTGAAACACCACCGTCTGGTAGCCCAGCAACGTCAAATCCCCGTCATCGAGCATGCAGTCGCGCAGCGGACCAGCACTATCGCCAAGGAAGTCGTCGAGCGGCGGCGGCTCATCATCCATGCTGACGAAGATCAATCCCCATGACTCGACTACGTGCAGCTCCCGCAGGCCGTAGTCTTCCTCGCGAAAGTCGGGGCGAAACTGCATGCGGCGGGGCGCGCCGGCGAACCGACCGTCGTTGTTGAACAGCCACCGGTGATACGGGCACTCGAATCGCTCCGCCACCCCGCAGCGGCGCTGTTCCAGCATCGTTCCCCGGTGGGCGCAGGAGTTGACGAAGACGCGGATGCGGTCATCACCGTCCCGCACCATCAGCAGTGGCACGTCGGCCAGCCATCTCGTCCGGAAGGCATTGGTTTCGGCCAGCTCGGCCCGGTGTGCGATCGGATGCCAGTAGGGGCCATAGAAGATCCGGGCGAGCTCTTCCCGGTAAATGTCGGGGTCGCTGAACACCTCCTTGGGGATGTCCGCGGCCGACGTGAAACGTTTCCGAATCGCAGTCTGCACATGGTCGAACTCCAGCGTCGGTCCAATGTTCACTGCACTGTTCCTTTCTCCAGAGTCCCGATGTGGGTGATCGCGCCCAGGCCGTCGGCGAGGCGCGTCCAGGTGTGGCCCTCGTCTTCCGACACGCTGAGTTCACCCGCCGTGGTGCCGTAGTACAGCCGAAACCCACTGTGTTCAGTGAGCACCCCTTCCAGCGCCCAGACCATGTCGAACAGGCCGCGGTCGCCGTTGTTATCCAGCCGTACCCAGGAGGCGCCACCGTCGTTGCTGCGGAAAAACCCCACGTCAGCGCCGCGGCGTCGGCGTAGTTTGGACGGCGACAGGAAATAGACATTGCCGTTGAGCACGCCCATCACCAGCCGGCGCACTGCGGCCCACTTCGGTGGGATGCCATCGGCCGCGGCAAGGAACATCACGTCGGGGTTGGCGGGATGCACCACGATCGCGTCTTCGGTGTAGTTGCGCTCGCCAAGGCCGTCGTTCGATTGCACCCAGCTCTTACCGCGGTCGGTGCTGCGGTAAATGCCCTTGCCGCCGCGGTAAGGCTTGGTGTCCTGGCCTGTGGTGACGATGAGCCGGTCGGGAGCTTCGGGGTGCAAGACCACGCGGTGGATGTCGTGACCGAGGCCGTCGACCTCCTCCCACGTCTGTCCGCGGTCCCGGGTGACCAGAAGGGATCCAACTTCAATGCCGGCGTAGACGACGTCAGCTTCGAGGGGGTGGACGGCGATAGTGCGGACGTGCGCGATTCCCGGGCGGATGGGGAAGCTCCACCTTTTCGCTTCGGGTATTTCGAGTAGGTTTCCACACTCGGCCCAGGTCCCGTCCTCCCACCTCAGCAAGTGCGCTGGTTCTGTTCCGGCGTAGAGCGCGTTGGGTGTGTGCGGGTCGAACGCCAGCGCGCGCACGTCGCGGTGGGCGAGGCCATCGCCGAGGTCAGTCCAGTGGTCTGCGCCAGCGGTGGCCAGAAACACGCCGTGCTTATGGACGGCGACGGCGACGCGCTCGTCCTGGACAGCCATTGCCATGACCTGCCCCGGCAATTCGGGCCAGGCCCGGGCCTTGCCGTCGCCGGACACGGTGAACACACCGCGGCTTGTCGCGGCGACGACCATCAAGCCTCCCTCACTCACGGCTTCACCAGCACCTTGACCAAACCCTCCCGGCCCTCTAATAGCCCGCCCAATCCCTCCTTGACAGCGCGGTCCAGCGGGATTCGAGCGGTGATCTGCGGCGTTAGCGCGAGTTTTCCGTCAGCGATCAGGGCGAGAACAGCCGGGAAATCGTCGAACATGTCGTAACCGAAAACCATCCGGAGCTCTATCTCCTTGAGCAGATGGCGGTTGACATCCAGCGAGGCCGCACCGGCCCATGACGACATCTCCATGAAGCGGCCTTGTTTGCGAAGGCAGTCCAGGCCTTGTGTGAACGCCTCCACGCTGCCTGCCACATGGAAGACGGCGTCCACCCCTACGCCCCGTGTCTCCTCCAAAATTCGCGCGGTGGTCCCGGGGTCATTCGGATCGAGCACCAACGTCGCACCGAGGTCGCGCGCCAGGCTGCCGCGTACGCCGCTTGGCTCTGTGACGTAGATTCGCGCAGCTCCGGCTGCGCGTGCGCACTGGATCACGGTGAGCCCGAGTGCCCCGGCGCCGAGGACCATCACCGTTTCGCCGAGGAGCAGTTTCGCTCGCCGCACCGCGTGGAACGCCACCGCCGTCGGCTCGGTCAGCGCCGCCACCTCGAGGTCCACCACGTCCGGCACTCGGACCGCGAGCCGAGATGGCACTGCGACGTAGTTCGCCAAGCCCCCGTTTCGGGTGAAGCCGATCCACCCTGGGCGCTGGCACAAGTGATAGAGCGCCCGGTGGCAATAGTGGCAGCTCCCGCAGAAGTCCATCGGAATCACCACGGCGCCCTCGCCAATGCGGGATTGGTCGATGCCCGCTCCAACCTCAACGATCCGGCCCGAGATTTCGTGGCCGAGCACCACTGGCGGCCGCGAGAAGGTAGGTCCCGCGACAAACTCGTGGAGGTCAGTTCCACATAGTCCGGTCGCCGCCACCTCGATGATGACCTCACCGGCCTGCGGCGCCGGGTCTGGCACCGATGTCAGACCGACGTCGTTGTTGCCGTTAAGAACGATCGCTTCCATCTCAGCCCGCGGCGCTTTCGTGGGTCCGGCGACGATTCCAATGGTTAGGGACCATGCTCATACCGCCTCGAACGCCCGGAAAGTGACGCCGGCGGTCATGCCTCCGTCGACCGGCAGCACGGCACCAGTGATGTAGGACGCCTCGGGCGAGGCAAGAAACACAGCCGGTGCCGCGATCTCGTCTGGTCCTGCGAAACGCTGCATCGCGCAGAGGTCAACCATCATCGAGCCGTGTTCGGGGTGCTCGGCCAGGAACCCTTCGATCCTCGGCGTACGGGTGCCCCCAGGGGCGATCGCGTTCACGCGGATGTTGTCGCGAGCGAAGTCGAGGGCCATGTTTTTCGTGAGCAGCACGACCCCGCCTTTGCTCGCGCTGTAGGCGGAGCACCTGTTCTCGGCCAGAATCCCGGCCGTCGACGCGACGTTGACGATCGATCCGCCGCCACCCTGGCGTAGCAAGGGGATTACGGGTTTGGACATCTGAAAGACACTGCCGAGGTTCATGTCGATCTGGCTGCGCCACTGCTCCTCGCTGATCTCCTCAACATTGCGGGCCAGGCTCCCGCCGACGACGTTGAACAGTGCGTCGAGCCGCCCGAACTCGGTCATTGTCCGTTCGACGACACCGTTGGCGACCTCGCGGAGGCAAACGTCGCCGGCGACGCCGCAAACTGCCGCGCCGGACTCGGCCAATTCGGCCACGGCGGCATCGAGACCCTCGCCGTCGGTGTCGGCCATGACACAGCACCCACCTTCGCGGCACCACCGCATGGCGATCGCCTTACCGATCCCCGCCGCGGCGGCGGTGACGATCGCGACCCGGCGGTCCCCCGCCGTCACGGCACTCACGCGGCGCCGATCGTTGGACGGGCGCATTTCGCGCACAGCCTGGGTAACAGGTTCATCAAGCACGCCCACCGAATGCGGCAGGTTGGCCCATGTATTCCAGCCATCTCCCCCAAAACCGCCGCTGGTTCTGCTCGGCGTACCCGCTCGGGAGAGCCTCTCCCGGCCCTGGCCAGTCGGTGAGCGGAGTCAAGTCCATGCCCATCTCGTAGTTCAGCAGTCCTGCACCGGCGAACGGACCCTGGACAGATTCGGTGATGGCCTTCCATGCCTCGGCGTCGTCCTGTTCGAAAACACCGCCCGGGCCGAAGTTGTTGACGTAGGACGCCTGGGACGCATCGCGCAGCCATTCCGGAGCGTCGCGTTCGACCAGGAACCAGGAGAGGATTTCCATCCGATCATGAGAGAGCGGATGCCACACCCGGAACGTGATGAAGGGGGTAGGGGGCGACATATGGTCCGGCGCGATGGTCACGTTGATGAACGACAAATTCGGGAACACGGTGCCGTGAATAAAGGCCGAGCGTCGCATCATGTCCTTGTGTGCCGGCGACGGATAGGACGCCGCCATCTGGTCGACGACTTCGTCGGGGTATCCCTCGTACTCGGGAAAATCGGCGAGCGTGGGCGGAAAGCCGAGTACGCCGACGCCGTGGCCGTTCTGCAGCGAGATCTCCGCTGGTGCGCTCGCGAAGTTCGGGTCACCGGGCGCCATTCCCAGCTCGACCATGGAGCGGTGAGCAAAGAGGGTGTGGTAGGAGTCGCCGACAAAATTGTCGGCGGCTGTCTTCCAGTTCGCCGACATCACCCATCGGTGCGGTGCCCCTATCACCTCCAGACCGCCCGCCGTCTTCTTCGCAATGAGGTCGAGGTAGAACGTCGTGTCGCCGAGGTAGTCGGTCAGACTGGGCGCCTTCGGATCAACGCTGCCGAAGATGAATCCGGCGTAAGAGTCGACATGGGGGATGTGACGTAATCCCCACTGCGACTTGTCGAAGCCGCCGGGATAGGCCTCCCTCATCGCCGGCACACCAACGAGCTCGCCGGTGTTGCTGTACACCCAGCC
Source organism: Mycolicibacterium rhodesiae NBB3 (assembly GCF_000230895.2). Next base: position 3,167,914 of record NC_016604.1, on the reverse strand, counting down.
GTGGTACGGGCACTGGAAGTGCTCGGTGTTTCCCATCTCCGCCCGGCACACGAGCGCACCACGGTGTCGACAAGAATTGGACAGCGCCTGGATCCGGCCGGAGCTGTCCCGGCAAACGATCACCGAATCGGCCCCGATGTGCCGCACGACGAAGTCGCCGGACTTGGTCAACTCCGACTCATGTCCGAGGAACACCCAGGCTCGTCCGAAGATCCGCTCCATCTCGATCGTGTGCAGCGCAGGATCGCTGACGACGCGGGCCGGTAAGCGCCCGACCTTGAGCCCGTCCGCTACGTCGCGCAACGCGAGCCGCAGGTAGGGATCGGTCGCGTCAGCTGTTCCGGTTGTTTCGGTGGTCATATGGTCGGGCCTTTCTGGAATTGGCGATATCCACGAGGAGGTGGTGAGGGGAAGCTGGCCCTACAGGAATACCGACAGGTTGTCGATGGGCAACGTCGAGTGGTCGAGCAACACCTCGCGCCGAGCCAGCCGCAGCGAATCGTCGGTCCGGCGCAACACGTCGACGCGTTCGGCCGAGAGCAACTCCCAGCGGCCGCTATCTCCGCGGCTGCGAAAGAACAACAGATTTGAGCGCACGGTCAACTCATCAGCCCCCGGTCCGGCAGTCGTGCGGATGTTGGACACGAAGTGCCGGGTCCGCGACCGAGGTGACTCGGCCCACGAGAAGTCCGTCTCGCCGCGAAGAACCCGCATCTCCAAACCCGTGTAGTCGTCGTTCCAGTGCGCGATCGCGCCCACCCAACCCGCGGAGTCCTCCCTCGTGGTGCGCACCGGAACCACATACCGGATGTCGGGGTCGAGCAGACCCAACCATTCCCGGAACTGCCCCCCATCGAGTAGCTCCGCCTCCCGGAACATGAACGCCTCGACAGCCTCACGGGTATCCCGATCGACCCCGACCGCATTCATCACACCGAACTCCTCGATCAACCCGTCAACACTCACTCTCTGTTCTGCTGAACAGATGCGTCCTCCGCTGTAGAGAATGCTAGATACGTCACACCGGCCCGTCAAGACGCCATCTCGGAATGAACCACGACCAAACGGCTCCCACAGCAAGCCCCACGGCGCTCCCAGAACCAGCCCCACGGCACACGTCATTGACGGCCAGCGAACCTGTAGACGACAACCGGATGTATCGCCCGGTCGTCGCCTTGCCCGGCGGCTTGACAGCGGCGGCGGCCGTTGCAATGTGCGCACTGTCGGTGAGAGCGCTGCCGGCGTTTTCTCGTCGACGCGCGGCAGCACACGCACGTCTATTGGCCGGTCCCTACGTTATGAGGGTCGAATCGCCGCGATTAGAGGGCTGGAATGGATCATTAATGGCGGCAGCCTGCTAAAGCACGCGCCGCTCATGCCTCCGCACCTTCGGCGGGTTATCCCTATGCATCGATACCGCCGCGTCGTCGTCGCGGATCTACGCCCGTGACGTTTATGTGTCGGTCAGGCTCCCGGCCGGACTCAGGACAGCGGAGGGCCTGGCGGCCCGATGCGACGGCTGATTGTTTGTAATTCGGTGTAGGAATCCAGGCTGGCTGGAGAGAATTCGCGTCCCAAGCCGCTTGCTTTCGCCCCACCGAAGGGTGCGCGGGGGTCGAGGGAGGTGAAGGTGTGGCTGTTGATGAAGACGGAGCCGGTGTCGAACCGACGGCCAAGCAGGAACGCCCGCTCTTCATCTGACGTCCAGATCGAGGCGGCAAGCCCGTATTGCGATTGATTCACGAGCCGGATCACGTCGTCGAGTTCGTCGTATTTCAGCACGGGCACTACCGGGCCGAACTGTTCCTCTTCGACGATTGCGAGGCGAGGATCAGCCGCAGTGACCACGCTGGGCATCATGAAGTGGCCGTGGTCCCAGGCCGCCGAATCGAGCCGCTGCCCGAGGGTGGTGACGGTCGCGCCGCTCGAGCGCGTGTCGTCCACGATCTTCTCGACGAGGTTCTTCTGCTGAGCGTTGTTCAGCGGCCCCATGGTGACTCGGGGGTCGTCGCCGGGCCCGACGACGATTTCATCCACGGCGGCTGAGAACGCTTCCACGAAGCGGTCGTGGATGCGGGTCGGCACGTAGATACGTTTGAGACCGAAGCACACCTGGCCGGTGGTCGCGAACGCGCCTTTTACGATCTGCCGCATAGTCTCGGGCGAGAGGTCGACGTCGTCGAGGAGGATCGCAGGGTCGTTTCCGCCCAGCTCGAGCGTCACCCGCTTGATGTCGCGCGCGGCCGCGGCCATAACTTTGCGCCCGGTATCGATGCCGCCGGTGAAACCAATCTTGCGAATTCTCGGGTGAGCGACGAGTGCTTCTCCGACCGCGTCGCCTCCGGTGACCATGTTGAGCACGCCCGGAGGGAAGTGCTGTTGGAGGGCTCGGATGACCTCGGCGAGAACCAACGGGGAGTTTGCCGCCGGCTTTAAGACGACTGTGTTGCCGGCGACGAGCGCGGGCGCCAGCTTCATGAATGCCAGGACCACCGGGAAGTTCCACGGCGTGATGGCGGCCACCGGCCCGATTGGGCGGCGGCGGATGAGGGTCGTGCCCCCGGTGTCGCGAATCTGTTGGTCTGCAAGGATTTCAGCCGAAATGCCTGCGGTGTAGCCGCAAATGCCCGACGCGAATTCGAGGTCGACGTGCGACTCTTCGAGGATCTTTCCGTTCTCCCGGCTCAGGATCGGCGCATATTCCTCGATCATGTCGTGGATCGTGCCTGCGGCGGCAAGTAGTGCTCCCTGGCGTTCTTCCAGGGGCCGCGATGACCATTCTGGGAACGCCATTGCGGCAGCTGCGACCGCTTCGTCGACCTGCCCGGGTGCGGCGTCTGGGACCGAACCGAGCACTATTCGGATATCAGCCGGGCTGACGACGTCGATCGTCCGGTCGGATGTTTCCTCACGTCCGTTGATGATGAGGTTTGCGTTGATCATGCCGAAGTCCTAACTTTCCTGCGGGGAACGGTTGATTTGTGGGAGCCATGTCTGGGTCATCGGAGGATCGCCCGGCGACCGCCAGATAAGTGCCGAATCCGGCGCCGGCCGCATCGGGCGGCCATCATCGCCTGACCCCGCAGCCTGGACCTTGCCGAATCCGAACACGCCCCGGCTTGCGCTATTCCGATGGACATCAAGTTTTATTTTCGTCGGGCGGAGCGTCGCGGCTGCCGTCGAGGGGCTCTACGCCCGGGAGGAAGGGGTCGGGGATCACTAGTGCGTGGCTGACAACGATCGCGTCCACGTGGCAATCGATTGCGCACAACCGACAGGAATGACAGTCGTTGGGGTAGATGATCTTGGCTCGCCACTTGGTCGTGGCCCACGGTTCGTCGCCCTCCACCAGCCGGATCACCCCGGTTGGGCAGCTGTCGATGCAGACGTTGCACCCGTCGCACGTTGTTTCGTCGATGCTTTCGATCACTGAACCGCCGCCTCCTCGCGGTAGCCTTGCGGCACGGTATATGGACTTGGATGGCGGCCGGGCGGCGCCTGCACCGGCCACGACTGGATCGGCAGGTCGCGTTCGCTGAACTGCAGGTCGAATTCACCGCCGCTGCCCCGGCGCACGAGCAGCCACTTCAGCCACTCATCGTTGTCGGCGTAGGGGTAGTCGATACGAAACAGCTCCCCGCGACTTTCGGTGCGCCGCTTCATCGCCTCACAGGTGATGATCGCCAACGTCAGGTATGCGCGCACTTCATGCGCCTTCTTAAGTTCTTGATAGTCCGGTGCGAAGACGTAACGCAGTACCCGATCCCGGATCCGGTACAGCTCAGCGAGCGCTGCATCGATCCGTGCCTCCGACTTGAACAATGCGAATGCCGGATTGGCCGTCGCCTCGCCGATGGCTTTCCACACATCCACCGGCCGGACCTGCCGCAGTCGACGCATCGGCGCGAAATACTCCGCGAAGCTCTCCTGTGCCTGGTTCTCCCACACACTGCGCGCTACCGCGTGACCGCCGCGCGCCGCCGCCGCAGTGCCCGCCCGGTACCCCGCAACGGCGGAGAAGCTCGAGATCCCGCTGCCAGAAATTCCCGACATCAGATGCGGGCACGCCGTGCCATACCCGGCCGCGTACAGGCCGGGCACTGTGGTTGCTCCGTCCAGGTCGATCGTGGGACCGCTGGTGCTGCTCGTGCCGAGCACGATGAACGGGGTCACCTCCAGCAGGTCCGTGGAGGGATCGACGTCAAACTCGGTAAAGGCGCGCCGCACCGTCGGAGACACTTCATACAGCACCTCTAGATCCGCCTGTGGTACGTGACGCAAGTCGAGATAGCACGGCCCTCGGCCCTCCACCATCTCGGTCATGATCGCGCGCGCGATGGTGAATAGCCCGCCCTTATCCCCCCAGATCGGGTCATAGCGGTCCATGAAGTACTCGCCCGCCACGTTGCAGAACTTGCCACCGATCCCCTGAATCTTGGCTTGACCCGGTGTGAAGAATGACCGATTGAAGTAACTCCAGGCGGCGAACTGGCCGAACTCCATGCCGGCGAACTCGGCACCCACTCGCCACGCCGCCACATGTCCCTCCCCGCTGCAATGGTCGGCGAACGCGTAATGCAGCTTGGGATACCAGGGGCCGGTGTTGAGGATGACGCTGCCCGCCGTAAAGACATGACACTGGCCGGTGACAACGTTTACCCCCACCGCACCACACACCGCACCAGCGGTGGGCCGGCACCCGTCGGTGGTCAGCAGATCGATCACATCGACTCGCTCGAACAGACGCACCCCCGCCGCCTTCATCCTCTCCTTGAGGATTTCCATACACACGCGACCATCCACACCCAGCGTGGTGCCAAGGTTGTGGCCGCGGACCGTCACATACTTCAGCGACCCATCCTTATGGGTGGAATAGGGCACACCCCACTCGATCTGCTCGTTAACCCTGTCATAGGCCTCGGCTATGTATTGCTGCACCCAATCCTGATCGGCCAAATAATTGCTGCCCACCACGAACTCGCGCGCCCACTCCGTCATCTCCTCACCCTGCACCCGGTGATCAGGGGCGTATTGGCTGTGGACATACGTCATCGGCCCTGCCCGAGACACCACCGCCTTCTCTACCAGAATCACCGACGACCCCAACTCCGCGGCCCGTAGTGCTGCCCGCACTCCGCCAATTCCCCCACCCACCACCAAGACGTCGCATTCTTGGACCGACACATCCAGGTCACTTCCCATAACGCCAGTCACGCCTTCACCAACATCTCGATCAAGTTCGTCTCGCTTGTTTCGGTGGTCATATGGTCGGGCCTTTCTGGAATTGGCGATATCCACGAGGAGGTGGTGAGGGGAAGCTGGCCCTACAGGAATACCGACAGGTTGTCGATGGGCAACGTCGAGTGGTCGAGCAACACCTCGCGCCGAGCCAGCCGCAGCGAATCGTCGGTGCGGCGCAACACGTCGACGCGTTCGGCCGAGAGCAACTCCCAGCGGCCGCTATCTCCGCGGCTGCGAAAGAACAACAGATTTGAGCGCACGGTCAACTCATCAGCCCCCGGTCCGGCAGTCGTGCGGATGTTGGACACGAAGTGCCGGGTCCGCGACCGAGGTGACTCGGCCCACGAGAAGTCCGTCTCGCCGCGAAGAACCCGCATCTCCAAACCCGTGTAGTCGTCGTTCCAGTGCGCGATCGCGCCCACCCAACCCGCGGAGTCCTCCCTCGTGGTGCGCACCGGAACCACATACCGGATGTCGGGGTCGAGCAGACCCAACCATTCCCGGAACTGCCCCCCATCGAGTAGCTCCGCCTCCCGGAACATGAACGCCTCGACAGCCTCACGGGTATCCCGATCGACCCCGACCGCATTCATCACACCGAACTCCTCGATCAACCCGTCAACACTCACTCTCTGTTCTGCTGAACAGATGCGTCCTCCGCTGTAGAGAATGCTAGATACGTCACACCGGCCCGTCAAGACAACATCTCCGAATGAACCACGACCAAAACGGCGCGGAACTAATGACGATGCTGCACAACCGATCTGGACGCGAGCTCACGTGGCGCCTCCATCGGATGCGCGATACCCGGGCGCCTGGCGCGTCACCTTATGTCGGCGAGATCACGCTAAGTCCTGACGAATCAGGCATTTACGACGCGTTCGGCAGGCTGCGGCAGTGCAAGCAAGATCGCGACTGGACGTGTTGATCGCTTCGACCGACTTGCCTTTGCGCCGGGGCCGCCAGCCGCTCATGGCCGAGGTCTGTGGCGATATCGTCGTGCTGTCGGTGCCCTGCTATGAACATTCGGCCGCGGGGCGCGGGAACAGAAAGCACTCGCGGCGGTCGCTGCCGCTACTGTCCGGGGCGAAGCCGACAAACACCCCGGTTGCGGGCGTTAGCCGACTCCACTCCCCCGATCGCCCGAGTCGGCAGGCGATGATGATTGTCGCACCTATGGGTTCGGACATCTCCGAGTGATCGCCGGCGTGGTCCCTGGCAGACCGCCCGTGGCGCTTGTGACTTGTGACATGCTCGCTGCGGCCACGGCGGCGAAAACGCTTGTTACGCCGAACATCTGGGTGCTCGGCGACGCGTTGGGTCGGGTGCGACTTCCTATCCTGACGCTGCTCTCGATCACAATCCTGACTGGCTGACCCATCATCGTGCACGGGCTCTCGGAGAAGCCCACCAGGTCGGTGGCCGCGAGCAGGCGGCATTGTTCAACCTCGCCACCGACGCAGTGCTCGGCTTGGCAGTCCTTCCCGAAGTTCAGCCGGTGCTGAGTGGGCTGGCGACGTTGGCTACAGACCTAGACGCCTAGGTGGCGGGAGTGGTCAGCAGGTCGCCCTGACGGTTCTTCCCCGGCGTCGATGACGAGGCGGCGGCGCCGTTCGCCGCGGCAGGCGGCAGCCCAGCGGCTTCCCTTGACCGGTGATAGCGCTCCGCAAGTCCTGCCCAGCGTTCACCGTAGCGGTGCGCGGAGTCGACGACGGTCTGCGGTATGTGAACGAAGGGCGGCCGAGCAGCCCCAGCACGCCCATAGCCCGCAGTGTCGATTGCGATCTTCCACCAGGCGGACTGCATAGCTTGGAATTCCTCCATAGTCAGACCCAGCGTTCGAAATGGCGCCTGCATCTGGTCGGCGATGGCCGCGGCCTCTGTCCAGTTGCCACGCTGGCATGCATCGCGCAGCGAAAGCGCGGGCCAGGGGCCCATGCATACGTCGATGCTCCACGCTCCGGCAGCGCCGAACATCATTGCGGGGTACATCAACTGGTCCAAGACGAGGACCGACATCTTGTCCTTGACCGCTTTGATTGCGCCGATCACATTGAAGATGTCCATCGAGGTCTGCTTGAGCGCAACGATATTGCGAATCTGGGCCAGCTCCCTAAATGCACCGGGCGGCAATGTGATGCGGAACGCGTGCGGGTTCTGGTAGATCATAATCGCCAGCTCCGGAACGGCCTCGGCGAGGTCCTTATAGTACTGGACCGCGTTCTCGGCAGTCTGCGGCAAATACATCGGCGGTCCGCTCATGATCCCGTCCGCCCCGAGGTCGGCGATGACGCGGGCGCGTCGGATCGAGTCGCGCGTGTTGAGCGTACTGGCACCAACGAACACCGGAACCCGAGCGTTCACCGTCTCCACGACCGTGGTGATGAGCGTGCGGTATTCGTCGTCGGAAAGGGTGTGCGACTCGCCGGCGCTGCCGGTCGTGACGATGCCGTCGACACCATCACGAACCAGTCGATCAACCAGAGACGCCAGCGCATCGGTGTCGATCGTGTCGACCGCGTTGACATCGGCGGCGTCCGGCGTCGAGCAGGCCGGCACGAATCCCCACAACCCCTTCATGTCGCTGGGAACGAGTTCGCTGGTGCGTGTTGTCATGAGCCGTGTCCAATCTGGTTTGAGGATTTTCGGAATGGCTTTGTTGGCGGTATGGTCGCGCCGGACCGTCCAGGGTGGGACTTGAGCCGATGGTAGGTGCCGATGCACTCCCGTTCGTGGCATTGTGTCCCTCGGCGCGAAGTCAACTCTAGGCGCCGCGATCAGTGCTAGTAGTCGATGTCTAAGCCGCTCTCGAGTTCTGCGAGCCGATCCTGGGCTTTTCCGATCGACATCATCTTCATCATGTTGCCGACGGCTTTCATCTGCCCGGTCATGGCCGCGGTCTGGCCGTTGAGCGCACCCCGAGACAGCTCGACGTTTGTTTCGTAGCTGAGCTCGGCCTCCACGTCGGGCGTGCGTGGCGGGGATCCGATACCGACGATGAGCGACCCGTCAGAGAAATGCATGTAGTAGTCATCGCTGGCCGGGCTCTGCGACACGGATACGCGGAGCACCACGTCATGTCCCTTCGCTGCAATGCGGAACCTCTCGTCGGCATTGGCCGCGTCGGTCACCGCAGTCGCCCAGTCGTCGGTTAGGAACTGGATCGCCATTTCACCTCCATATGATCGTTTTCGTCGTCTCGTCCCTCGAGCCGTTCATGTTGTTGCGGCTTCGAGTGCTCCTGGTGGTGTTTGGGCGACCATCTGGTGGCCCCAGACACTGGGTCGGTCGTACTGGGCGACTGTCCAGGTTTCGTCGTCGACGGTGGCCCCGTCCCAGCCGTACTCGAGGTCAAACCCGCTCGGTGTTCGGACGTAGAACGACACCATCCGATCGTTGACATGGCGCCCCAACGTCATGCTCAGCGGAATGTTGCGCGACATACACAGGTCGTAGGCCATGCCCACGTCATCAAAACTTTGCACCTCGACCATCACGTGGTGCAGTCCCCGCACACCAGGCATCGGGGTCAACGCGATGCTGTGATGGCGCGGGTTGCAGTGGTAGAACCACAAATCGATGAAGGTGTAAATCTCATCGCTCTTCTTAAACCCCAACACCCCCCGCAAGAACTGGTCGGCCTGCGCGAGATCCGGCGTCGCCACCACCACATGACCCAACCCCTGCGCGCCGGTGACGAACCCCGACATCGCACGGCCAGGCCGGAAGGAACCCGGCACCACCTTCTGACCGTAAAACAACTCATGACGCAACCCCGAAGGATCCGACAGCGTCAAAAAGCCCAACACTCCGCGGGCCGCGCAGTCCTCCTCGGTTCCCACCTCAAACCCGATACCCTGCCTGTGCAGCAACTCCCCAGCAGCCTCCAGCGCCTCCTCGCTGCCCACATCCCAACCCGCATACAACATCCGGTTGCGCTCTCCGTGATGCACAGCCAACCGGTGGTCCGCGTCATCGATCCGCAACAGAACCGACCCACTGGCCGCCTCCACCGCCTCCATCCCCAAAACCTCCGGACCGAACTCCAACCACTCCTTCGCATCCGGAGACTCCACACCCACATAACCCAACGCCTTCACCAACATGTGCTGTCCTCAGGCGATTCAGTGGTTCGAGACGGCAAGTGACGCATAGCGCTGCTGGAGTGCGGCCCAGTTCTTGCCGGCCTCGCGCCCGCCAGCCAAATAGGACTCCGGCACTTCGGTGTACGGCGGTCGGGTGGGCCCCGTGCGCATAAAACCGGCCGCCTGGAATTGGGCGTTGTCGATCTGGATGCTGTACTTGAGGAATTCAGCGAAGTTGCCGCCCGGGTAGAGCGTCTCGAGAGCGGCCTCGAGTTCGTCGGTGAGCGTTTGGCAGTCTTCCCAGCGGCGGGCTCGGATTAAGTCGCGCAAGTGGGTTACCGGCGCAGGACCGCAGGCCACATTGCCCGACCAGCAGGCGGTGACCTCCTCTGGGAATAGCCGGGCAAAGTAGTACCAGTCGGTCTCAAGCGGCAGTAGCCGCACACGACCGCCGACGGCGCGGAGGTCGGAGAGGAAGGCGGAGCCACTGAGCAGTCCGAGATGCTTGGCAGCGACAACCTGTGGTATCTGGCTAAGCGCCTCGTATGCGGGGGTCCCGATCTTTCCCTTGAAGGCGCCCGGGTTGTCGTAGACCACCAGTGCCAGGTTCGGCACTGCCTCGGCCACATCGCGATAGAAGCGCACAATTCCGGCGTCGTCGAGGGGCAGCCACATCGGACGACCGACGAACAAACCGTCGGCGCCGAGCTCGCCGAGCCGACGACCTCGAGTGATCGTATCGCGGGTGTTTAGCGTCGTCGCTCCAGCGAAAACCGGGATTCGCCCCGCGACGGCATCGACGACGGTGGCGACGAAGCTTTGCAACTCGTCCCATGTCAGCGAGGCACACTCGCCGAAGGTGCCTGTGGTCATAAGCACGTCGACCCCGCCGCGGACCATCGAGTCGGCAAGCGTCGCCGCCTCGTCGAGGTCCACGGAGAATGTTGTGTCGGGCTGGTCGGCCGTCGGGATGGAGGGCGTAGGAATGATGCCGACGACCCCGGTGATGTCATCAACGGTCAACTTCGTGTCAGGCACAGCCATTGCCTTTCTGGTGAAACGTCAGCGGGCTCGGAGGTTGGCGGGTACTGGGGGAAACGGGTGCGCCCCCAATGACAGCTCGGGCTCTTCGTAGTACAGATCGAGTGCCTTGAGCGTGGGGATGTCGTTGACCGAGAACAGCACGGCATCTTCCGTCGACCGGTTGACGAAGTGATGGGTGCTCCAGTTAGGCACCGCGAAACTGTCGTGGGGCCCCCAGTCAAGCTCCACGTCGTCGACGACCGTCGTCCCTTCGCCACGCACGACGAAATACACGGCACTCGACGTGTGGCGATGGGCGTCGGTCCGCTGGCCGGGCCGCAGCAATTGCACCCAACAATCGAGCGTTGGCATGGTCGATCCGCCTGTGACGGGGTTGGCATACCGCAGGACGACGCCGTCGTAAGGACTGCCCGCAAGGCCCGCCATCCGCTGGAGCTGCCGCTCGACGTCGCGCCAGGGATAGCGGAACGGAAAGTTCGCCGTCTTGACCTGCTCCCACGCAGGGCGCAGCAGGCCCCCGCGGTCGGCGAGATGCTCTCCCGGCTCGTCGCGTTGAGGTTGGCGCTTCTCGCCGTAGGACTCATAGAAGGGAACATTGAGCCCGAGCACCAATCCGATATCGAGCACGTCGAGCCAAACGACGTTCTCCGAGGTGGCGTTCTCGTGGTCGTGCCACGTCCAGCGAGGGGTTAAGACAAGGTCGTAGTCCTCCATTTGGCACGGCTCGCCGTCCACCACAGTAATCAGGCCGGGGCCGCCTTGAATAGCGAACCGCAGCGCTGCCATGGTATGGCGGTGCGCATAGGCAATCTCGCCGGGCTTGAGCATCTGCATGCCCATGTTCATGGTGTGCGTGGTTCCCCGGGCATCCGGATTGATGAACGAGAGATTGCGTCGCGCCGTCAAACTTTCGGGCATCACGTCGCACGACTTCAGAAGCTTCGCGTGAACATCGTGCCATCGCCACAGAAAGGGAACACCGGCGGGCTTGGGGCCGCCGACGACGCTTTCCAGCATTTCGTCGTATATCCATTGCCCACGCAAGTTGACAGCCTCGAGCTCGACGTCGAATTCGCGGAGCTCTGAAGTCTCGGCGGTGGACATTAGCTACCTTCTCTGGTTGGCAGAATGGCACTCTGTCAATTAGAGACTATCGGCACCCGCCGGTTGCGTCAATACCGCACGGGCCGCACTGAGCTGACCTCTTGGGTCAGTACCCCTAACGGGGCGAAAGGTCGAGTTATGCAGCACGCTAGACGAATTCGCCGACTCCGCCGCCATCCAGGTCATCCGGTGCCGCAATTCGTGGTGGTCGCGGGTGCTCCCGGATGGACTTGCGACCGTGTTCGTTGAGCTGCTCGCGCGCCGATCTGCGGAAAGACTATCTTTCTTCAGCCAGCACGTCGGCGGCCCCCGCGCCGAGTCGCGCCAGCTCCGCTAGTCATCTCGGATCGGTACGCAACGCAATGAGGACACTGTTGGCGCTGGGGAGCAACTCGAGATCGGGTGAGGCGAGATAACGGCAAAGTGTTGATCTTGAGGGCCGTTTTCCCCGCTGGTGAGACGTTGTCGAATTAAAATTGCGACGCCGCAGCGAGCATCTTCGGTGCACGTACAGTGCCACGTCTGATGCGGCGGCCAACCACGTGTGGCCGCACTATGGTGATCGCGTCGCGGCGGTGTCGGGTGGGTTCGTCAACAATTCGAGCCTCCCCCGCACACTTTCGAGATCGCTGCCGGCCAGCAGTGCACGCCTGCACTCGATCAGTGCTCGAGGCCAGTTCACGACCGCGGCGCCGCTCAGACGTTGCTCGCCATCGGGGTAGAGCGCTGTGAATCGATTGTCCGACAATCGATCTCCGACGACGAGTGGCTCACTTAGGTGAGTTGTTTGGCCGCAAAACTGGATCTTCCAGTCGTACTGGTCGCTCCATACGTACTCGACGGGCTCGTAGCAGCGCAGATCGTCGGGTTGCGAGATATTGTGCGCGACGCAAGAGGCCTGGTCGACCGCGTTTGTCCAGTGTTCGATGCGCATCATCACGCCGCGGGCGCGATGAAACCAACGCGACACGTCGCCGACTGCGTAGACGTTTTCTGACGTGACGGCACGACAGAACTCGTCGCAGACCAGGCCGTCATCGACCACCAGTCCCGACGGCATCAGCCAGCCGTCGTTCGGAACGGCGCCGATGCCCACCACCACCGTGTCGGCTTCCACGACGGTCCCGTCCGTGAGGCCGACCTCCAAGTTACCGCGCTCCCCCTCAATATTCTCGACACCGACGCCGAATCGCGTGTGCACTCCGTGGTCTCGATGCAAATCGACGAACCACCCGCCGATCTCTTCGGTAAGCACCCGGCTCATCGGCACCGGCACCGGGTCGACAACCGTCACTTGCAGACCCAGCGACCGCGCGGTTGACGCGACCTCGGCCCCGATAAATCCTGCCCCGATCACCACGAGGCGGGCACCGGCGACGAGGTCGGCTCTTAGCCGCAGACAGTCCTCTAGGGTGCGTAGCACATGAACGCCCGGTCCCTGGCCCCACGGGGATGGTCGCGCGCTCGCTCCGGTGGCCACCACCAGGTGGTCGTAGTGCAGGGGCTCATCATCGGCGAACTCAACCTCACACGCTGCGACATCCACTCCGATCGCGCGGCGGCCGAGGCGAAGCTCGATGGCGTCGGCGGCGGCAGCGTCTCTGGTGAGTAACGTCGCAGCCGCGATGTCACTCGTACCCGCAAGCAACGCTTTGGATAGCGGCGGTTTGTCGTAGGGCAGTGCAGTTTCCTCGCCCACGAGGACGATGTCGCCGTCGTAGCCTTCCGATCGCAGCGCCTGGGCCGTGCGGACCCCGCCGACAGAACTGCCGACGATGACGACCCGTGACGTCATTCGTCTACGACTTCCAACGCTGCCACCGGACAGCTGCGCGCAGCCTCCTCGACCCGGGTCCTGTCCGCGGAAGGGACCTCCGTCTTCCGGACCAACACGAGTCCCCGGTCGTCGATGTCGAAGTAGTCCTCGGCGGCTACGACACAGTTCGCGTATCCCTGACATACCGCGTGGTTAGCCTTTATGACTCCGTCCATGTGCTTTCCTTCCCTGTGTTCGTCGGGTTCAATTGCGCTGGGGTGCAGGTCCGAGGCTGAAACCGCCGTCGGGGCGGATCGTTTCGCCGGTAAGCCCGCGGGAGCGGTGCGAAGCGAGAAAGACGTAACTCCACGCGTGGTCGTGACCCGATAGGGCCACGTTCAGCGGTGTGCGAGCAGCCAATTCGCGGGCCCGGTCGGGTGCAGCATCAAGACGGCGGGAGCCAAGGTCGAGACTGTCGAGTCCGCGCAGGTCGGTGTTCAACGTTCCCCCTGGGGCGACACCGTTCACACGGATCCTCGGCGCGAGTTCGTGAGCCAGTGCGGTGACGAGGCCACGCACCGCGAACTTCGACGCGACATACAGCAGGCCGCCGCGTCCTGGATAAAATGATGAAGCGGACTCGGTGAGGATGATCGAGGCGCCGTCCTGCCCCCTCAATGCCGGCACTGCTGCCTTGACTGAGTGGATATGACTCAGGACGTTGATACGAAACATCTCGTCGAACGCCTGGTCGATTCGCTCGGCGGGGATGTCCTGAATACGACGGTAGAAATCGAAGATCCCGACGCAGTTCACCAATGTGTCGAGTCCGCCAAACGCGTCGACAGCGACCTGCACAGCTTCGTCGTTGGCGGTGCGGGTGGTCGCATCGCCCTCGATTACTGGGATGTCGGGCAGCTGCTGGCGCAGCGCGGCGCACTTATCGCTGTCGTACTCGAGCACGGCGACCTGGGCATCCTCGTTGAGGAACGCGTCGATAGTGGCCCGACCGATACCCGAACCTGCTCCGACGATCAACGCGCGTTTGCCCGCCAGCCAGCCAGTCATACCTCGTCGCCCAGAATCAAGGGAGCCCCTGCGTTCCCCACCATGGCCGCTAAGGTGGCCGGGTTCTGCCAGGTCAACGCTTCGATCTCCAAGGCATCCAGCGACACCCACTGCGCCGATTTTGGCGCCTGAATCAACAGCCGAGCTCCGTTGCGAGTGGTCACTCGGCGCACGACGACCTCCGCGAACTCGTTGGCGATGTTGAGTGCATCGCCGGTCGACCCGGCCAGCAGCGTCGACAGTTCCTCGCACGCCGATTGTGGTGGTGACTGCGCGCCCTCGCCGGGTCGATTCGAGCTCATAGGAATACCGCCAGATTCTGCATTCGAAGCACTGATTCATCGACGGCGATTGTGCGCCGGGCGAGTTTGAGGGCGTTGCCATCGCGACGTAGGAGATCCTCACGACCGCATGAAAGGAGCGTGGACTCATTGACGTCGCCGCGGCTGCGGAACAACAACTCAGCGCTGTCGACCGCGAGGTAGTCGGCGTCGTCGGTGAGGAATGTGCGCACGTTGGTGATGAAGTGGCGCAGGCGCGACGGCGGATCCTCAGTCCAGGCGTGCTCGGTGGCGAATCGGGCAACGCGGCGACTGAGTGAGTATTTGTTCTCGTCGAAATGCGCCATTCCTGCTGAGGTATCGAATCCGGCGCCGGCGGCGGTGGTGATCCGCACCGGCATGTAATAGTGAATGTCCTCGGTAAGAACACCCAGCCACCTGTCGTAGTCTTGGGCATCGAGAAGGTACGCCTCGTTGACGAGGAAGCGATGCGCCTCCAGATGGCGAGAATCGTCGAACGGCAAGGCTTCCCCCACACGTTGGGCGCGGGCGGCGTGCGCACCGAGTACCGATGGGGCCATGGGTCGACCAGTGCGTTGATCGTCGACGGTCACAGCGTCACCGACGTCGTAGCCGACTCCGAGTCGATACCGGCGACGGCCCGGCCATTGGTCTGCACCATCGGCTCAATACCTTGCGGGTTGTCCGTGAGCACAGTAGCCGGGTCGACTCGCAGCGGCGGCATGTCGAGGTAGTCAGCCCAGAGCCTCAATAATTCCCGTTGATTGTTCTCGTTGTAGCCGAGCTGAGCGTATCCAGGCCCGTGAAACTGAGCGCTGCTTAGGGTGTCGACCACCCGGGCATCGTCTGCGAGCAGCCCCATCCGGCTGTTCAGCCGCAGTCGGCGGGCCATCGAACCCCCCGCGGTGTTGGTCAGCGACACCCAGTTCTCGACATCGTCTTGTTCGAACATTCCCGTCGAGCCGAAACACATCAAATAAGCCTTGTATGAGGCCGCCTTAAACGCTTCCGGGGCATCAGAATCCACCGCAAACCAGGACAGCACCTCAGTCTCGTTCTCGCTAATGGGCTGCCATACCCGAATCGAAATGAACGGTAAGACGTGCTCGCCGTCCTCCACTTTCGGCCAGTTGTGCACGAAACTGATGTTCGGAAAGCACGTCGCCGCCGAGATCATGAACCCGTCGGCGCCCACGACCTGTCGCTGCTGCTCGGTCCAGGTCGCCTTGGCACGACTGATCATCTCCGCCGGGTAGCCGACATAGCTCATCCGGTCTTCGAAACTCCCCTCCGGCAGCTTGTATGTGGTGCCCCCACCTCTGCCCGCCCAATAGGTTGCGCCGTCTTTGCGCTTGTGGGCCTTCGGCTCTCGGAACAGGCCGATCTCGACCACCGACGTGTGCGTCTGCGGGGTGTGGTACATGTCCCCGGCGAAATTCTCAGCTGCGATTTTCCAGTTCGCTTTTACCCGCCAACGCTGAGGACCTTGCACCTCGAGACCGTTGGGGCCCTGCTTGGTGTAGAAATCGAGATAGAACCTGAAATCACCCAGGTAGTCTTCAAGCGATTCTGCGTCAGGATCCATCGACAGGAAGATCAACCCGTTGTAGCTGGCCACACTCGGCGCTGGCAACAGGGTCTGACCCGTCTTGTTGAACCCCGCGTCTCCTCCATAGGCCTCTTGGTGAAAAGGCAGTCCGATAATGCGGCCGTCGTTGCGGTAAGACCACCCGTGGTACGGGCATCTGAAATTCGAGGCGTTCCCCATCTCCGCCCGACAAATCTGCATACCGCGATGGAGGCACATATTGAACATCACCCGGACCTCGCCTGCAGAATCACGAGCGACGATGAACGAGTCCTGTAACACTTGCCTGACCACGTAGTCGCCCGGCTGCGGAATTTCGGACTCGTGCGCGACGAACAACCACGCCCGACTGAACAGCCGCTCCTTTTCGAGCGAGAAAATCTGCTTGTCGTTGTACACGTGCGCCGGAATCATGCCAGTGCGTACTGCCGCCAACACCTCACCGTGATCCTGCATCTTCAACTCCATGACTCAGCGACGGGACCCAATCCTCGACTGAGGCGCCTTCACTGTTATGTAGAACACGACTCTGTCTAGCAGAGAGTATGCCGTCAATTTGCCGGTGTAGTCAACCGGCCTCGCTGAGCTGTCGAACTGTCGCGCAGCCCGCTTCGTTGCCTTCGACCAAACGTCCACAACGGCATCACCGCGCGAGGCAGTATGTCTTCCTTGCCCACGGGATTTGCGAGGAATGGGCACAGGGCCCGTAACGAAAACGACCGCGCCCGGGTACTGCTGCGCACGGGCGAGCATGCGTGGGATGCCAGCAGCTGTCAGCGGTAGTGGCCGAGCAGATTTCGCCGGAGACCCTGCGCCGCCTACGGATTGGACTTGTCATCGACGACGACGCCGCGGGAAGCAAGTCTGCGGACCGCCCGGGCGGACGGCGGTGCCAGGTGTTGTGCGGTGAAGGCGTCATTTCGCCGCCGATGGCTGAGCGTCGCGATTCTTCGAGCTGCATTCGGCTTTCACCGCGGTAAGGTCTCTGTCATGCAGAAACCTCCTGTCGCGGGCATGGAGCATGACAGCACCGGAAAGCTCCCGCAATATCCGATCGAGTCTGTCGACAATGCTCTTCGCCTAATCCTCCTCCTGGGAGACCGCTCTGAGATCCGGCTCACTGACGCCAGCGAGTACCTGCACGTCGCTTCGTCGACCGCGCATCGCCTGTTATCGATGCTTCAGTACCGCGGGTTTGTCCGCCAAGATCCGATTAGCAGGGCATACCAGCCCGGACCGTCCTTGACAAACGTGGCGTTCGCTGTCCACTCCAGGATGGACATACCGCGCACCGCCGCGCCGATTCTGCGCCACCTCGCGGACACGTTGCAAGAAACCGTGCACGTAGGAACGTTGGATGGCAGACTCGTTCGCTTCATCGCGGCACTCGAAAGCCCTTCTGCTGTTCGAGTGATATCGCGTTTGGGTACTACACGTCCTGCCCATTGCACGTCGACAGGTAAAGTCCTACTCGCCGGACTATCCGATGACGAGCTTGACCAGTTGTATCCCGACCCACATTTGGAGCCACTCACCGAGCATTCCGTGCGTACCCTCACCGAACTGCGCGCTCAATTGGCAGAGGTCAGAAAGAGTGGGTTTGCGACCAGCAACCAGGAAAGTGAGGAAGGCGTCGCGTCTGTTGCCGTGGCCGTACCCGTAGGAGGTTCCCAGATGAGGCTGGCACTCAATGCGTCAGCGCCCAGTTATCGATTCCGGGCCTCAGATATCCGCAAAGCTCGCACTGCCCTAACAGACGCCGCCGCCGAGCTAGCCCGCAATCTCGGCTGATGACGTCCAAAAAAGTGGAAGCCGACAGTGAAATGCTCAGCGGCGCCCCAGATTTGCCTGGCTTCATTGCCACCCTCGACGCGTTCCTAAGCATGGAGAAGCAACGGAATGCCGAACCGATGTTCGCGGCGGTCCTCACCGACGACTTTCAGATCGGTTTTCGTGGTGGTTACCAGTGGAAAGGCCGCGATGGTCTGCAGACGTACCTTGACCAACGGGCCGGGATCTTCGACGAACGCCTGGAACTGCGCCACGTACTTTCCTACATCCCGGCGAAGGAGGGTGTGGTCGAGCTGACGACCCATCTTGAGTTCTACTTTCGACGCTGGAAAGCACCCTCGTTGGTCAGCGAAGAATTCACCGGGTCGGCCTTTCGCACGTGGCTGATTCGCATAGCTGACAACGAGATGCGCGTGAAGCAGGTGATTATCGATGGATTTGCCAATCTCAACGAAAACGCACGGGCGGTGTTTGCCATCCCAGATGAAGGGTTCGACGAATAAGCGCTACAGCGACGAAGGCGGTAGACGTCCACCGACGCCGAGGCGCACGATCAAACCTCGCTTCTCCATAGCACGATGTCGATCTCGTCGAAATGAGACATCGCAATCAGGCCCTGTAGGCCCTCACGGGTTATTGACACACTGACCTCTCCCCCTTGCGACGCCGGCGACCGGGATCGATGGCCACCATCCCGGCGACGTCCAAGTACCGCGGTAATGCGCATTATGTGCTGCATTAGGTCGGTGCCATGTTCCCCGCACGAATGATGGCGACTTTCGCCCTTCCCATCATGCCTCTGAGAACGTGGCGGAAACCGATCCCAGAGGCTCGATCTCCGCTTCGACATGAACGCCGGGCCTGACCGCGGCCATGGGTCCAAGCGCTCCCGAAAGAACGATCTGGCCAGCGCGAAGTGGCTGCCCGTACGCAGCAGCTGTCCTGGCCAACCACATCAGTGCAAGGATCGGGTCACCCAGACAGGCCGCCCCAGAGCCCGCTGATACCGGAACGCCATCGGCCGACATTCGCATGACGACGTCCCGGGGCTCGAATTCGTCGATTCCGAGCCGGTTCTCCCCCAGAACGAACAGCCCGCTGGAGGCGTTGTCCGCCACGGTGTCAGCGATACTCAGGTCCCAATTCGCTATGCGGCTGTCCACGATCTCCAGTGCCGCAACGGCGTAGCGAATCGATCTTCGAATTTGATCTTCGCTTGACACGTCTCTGTCGATATCTTCCGCGAGTACGAAGGCGACTTCGGCTTCGACTTTGGGCTGCAACAACTTTCGATAAGGAACGAGCGTCTCGCCGGATGCGTCCATGTCCGCAAATAGGACACCGAAATCCGGTTGGTCGACGCCGAGTTGTTGCTGCACTGAAGGAGCGGTCAGGCCGATCTTTCGACCGATTACCACTCCTCCCGCCGCCACCCGGCGAGCGTTGAGCTCCTGCTGAACCGCATACGCCGAATCAATGTCCTCCGCGCCGATCAGCGTGCGCACCGGTAGTGCTGGTTGCCCTGTCACGAAAGCGGTTTGGATACGGTCTGCGGCAGCTCGGATGATGCTGATATCGCGAACTGTGGTTGTCATATGTGACCTTCCCTTTTTGGCGGCAACGTCATCGACGTTATGGACAGGGTTGATGGGGTTCGCGCAAGTGTTGCCAGGCAAGCCCTTCTTACTGCCGAGGGCTTTTCGCATGCCGGTCGACGTCGGCCACCCCGGCAATGGACTTGAGTCGAAGATGGGAGGAGATATCGAGCGAGCCGCCGACTCCGCTGTCTTTGTATCCCTCGGCTGGGTCGGAGACACCGTGGCTCCGCGCGTTAATCGAGATGCGCCCGGTATGCATATTGCGCGCCACCGCCGTCGCACGCTCGACGTCACGACTGAACACCGCACCGCCAAGCCCATAGGACGAATCATTGGCCATTCGCGTCGCGTCCTCATCTCCGTCATGAGGAACCACGACCAGCACGGGCCCGAATATCTCTTCGCGGAACACGCGCATCGTACGGTCGACGTCGACGATCACCGTGGGCTCGACATAGAAGCCGGTCGCAATGGACGGACGGCCACCTCCGAGGGTCACCCGAGCTCCTTCTGCACGAGCCGAGTCGATGTAGTCCTCGACACGTGCACGCTGCGCCGCGCTGACAAGCGGACCGAAGACTGTCCCTGGATCCAGCGGGTCACCCACCTGAGCACTGGCCAAGCCTGATGTGACGACCTCGAGTACATCGCTGAAGCGTGCGCGAGGCGCGATGACACGCGTGCACGAGTAGCAGACCTGCCCCGTATTCGGCAGGCAGGTGGTGACCAAGTTGTCGGAGAAGAGCTCGAGGTCCGCATCGTCGAGCAACACGGCCGCCGACTTCCCACCCAGCTCCGCTGCGACCGGCTTTAACAAATGCCCCGCACGCGAGGCGATTACGCGACCGGCATCCGTGGAACCCGTGAAGGACACCATGTCTATGTTCGGATCGTCAACCACCGCGGACCCTGTCGTGCGGCCACCGGTGACGACGTTGATCACACCGGGAGGGAATCCGACTGCCGCAGCGAGCTCCCCGATGAGCAATGAGTCCAAAGGTGTTTCCTGCGCAGGTTTCACGACGACCGTGCACCCTGCGGCGAGAGCCGGAGCCAGCTTGTGGGCTAATAGTGACTGGGGCGCATTCCACGGGATGATGATCCCGACGACGCCCACCGGTTCACGTCTGACGATGTTCTTCCCGTCGGCACTGGCAACTTCGGGCTTGAACGATTCGGCTTCCTCGGCATAGTGACGGTAGAGAGCTATGGGACGAGTGCCATTGGTACGACGTGACCTCGAGATGACGGCTCCATTCTGGGCCGTCACGAGGTGCGCGATCTCCTCCCGTCGTTCATCGAAACGGTCGGCCAGGGCGGCGACCAGGGCTGCACGATCTTTGGATGGCGCTTCGGCCCACCCCCGCAGCGCGGCGTGCGCCGCCATCGCCGCTGCCGCTACATCGGCGGGGCTCCCGTCTGGAACGCTCCCGACCCAGCCCTCGGTGGCCGGATCGGTGAGGTCGATGAAGGCATCGGAATCGGACTCCCGCCAGACACCATCGACATAGATATGGCTGTGGCGACTGCCGATCACGCCGATTCTCCGGAAAATACTGAATTCTTGACCGAAGCGGGCGTGAAAGTCGCAGGGACACTACGGAATCCACGCAACACGTTGTTGAGCTTGCGGATGGGCTCGCCAATCGTGATCGCCTCGACGCGCTCGATCATCGATTCTAATACTGCCTGGAGCTCGATCCGGGCCAACACCTGACCCGCGCAGGCATGAAGACCGGTTCCAAAGGTCAGATGACCCGCGGCGTTTCGATGAATGTCGAATTTGTCTGGCTCGGGATACTGGCGCTCATCGCGATTGCCGCTTCCATAGATGACAGCAACCCGCTCACCCGCGGCGATCTCGATTCCGCTTACCTCGGCGTCCACCGCTGCAACACGGGAGAAGAGCTGCGCAGGTGCTTCGATCCTCAACACCTCATTCACGACGGCGTTGACCCGGTGGGGTAACCCGCGTAGTTCGTGCCACTGCTCAGGATGCGTTCCGAGCAGCCACACCATCGCCCCAAGCGCATTGACGGTCGTGTCCATCCCCGCCGTAAGGTACGCCGAAAGTAGGTGCAGGCAGTACTCCTCGGGGATGACCCCAGCGTCGGCCGCTTCGTATACCGCGGCACCCATGCTGCCCGGGGCCAGTTGGTCCCTCGTTGCGACGTTGCGGATGTACTCGAACTGCTCTGCGATGTCGGCCAGGCCTGCCGAGGTGCGATCACCCGGCGGGCCAAAGGCGTTGAACGCACCGCTGGCCCAGCGCAGCAACTCCGAGCGAGCATCAACGGGGAGGCCGATCAGCTCTCCGACGACCTCTAAGGGAAAGACCTGACTGAAGTCGGTCACCGCATCGAAGGAGCCTCTTCTGGTCATCTCGTCGACAAGCGATTGAGCTCTGGGCCGAATGATCTGCTCCACATTGCGAATTGAGCGAGGCCCCAAACGATCCTGGAGAACACCGCGCAGCATCTCGTGGCGTGGCGGGTCGGACGCGATGACGCTGTGTCTACGGACCTCGTTGAACTGATTGTTGAAGCCGACACCTTTGCCGGATATGAATCGCGTGTGGTCAATGAGGACTGCCCGCACGTCGGCATACCGCGCCACCGCGAGCACGCCATTAGCGGTCAGGCGGACGACCGGCCCCAGCTCACGCATGCGGGCGTACGTGGGAAACGGATCACGCAACACCTCGTCGGAGAAGATATCGACGTCGAACTCTGGGATCGTGCTCACCGACTCTCGGCTCCTTCTGTTGTATTGGGTTGCCCCCCGCTTGCCGTGCGAGACCTATCCATGTCGCCCGTCCCCTCCTCCGAAGGGGACGTTGGCGACGGCGGATCCGGTGCCGGCGAGATCTTTACTGGCCAAATGCCGGTCCAGCCGGGGATACACCCTGCGCGCGTTACCCTCCACCACTGCGTGGTGTTCTCTCTCACTCAAATCGAGTTCGTTGATGTAGACCAGCGTGTCGTCCCATGCGACTCCGGTGTCCGGGTCAACTCCGCGAACCGCGCCGAGCATTTCGGACGCGAATAGCAGGTTCGCCGGACCGATCACCCGGTGCAGCAGATCGATTCCAGCCTGGTGATAGACGCAAGTGTCGAAGTACACATTTTCCAGGAGTTCGCTTGGGTCTGGTCTGCCCAGCCGAGCCGCCAAGCCGCGGTAACGGCCCCAGTGGTACGGGACGGCGCCACCTCCGTGCGGGATCACAAAGGTCAGCTTCGGAAATCGCTGGAACAAGTCAGACTCCACGAACTGCATGAAAACGCTCGTGTCAGCGTTGAGGTAGTGCGCGCCGAGCGTGTGGAAGTTTGGATTACACGAGGTCGAAACATGCACCATCGCAGGCACTTCCAACTCGATCATGACCTCGTACAGCGGGTACCAGTATTCGTCCGTCATCGGGGGCGTCGTCCAGTACCCGGCCGTCGGGTCCGGGTTGACGTTGCACCCGACGAAACCGAGTTCATCCACGCAACGTCGTAGCTCGTCGACCACCGCACGCAAGTCTCCATAAGGCGTCTGCGGCAACTGAGCCACTGGCGCGAAAGCGTCGGGATAAAGTTGCGCCACACGGTGGACCAGGTCGTTGGACGCACGGGCCCAAGCGGTGGCGGTGGCCTGGTCCGCTATATGGTGCTCCATCCCGGAAGCTTTCGGCGAGAACAGCATCAGATCACCACCTCGCTCGCGAAGCACGCGCAGCTGATTGTTCTCGACGCTCTCTCGGAGCTCGTCGTCACCGATCCTCGGCGCTGCCGGCGCGGGCACGCTGGGATCTTCCAACGCCGCGAGCTGTTGGTCACGAAACGCCTGATGCGCCGGCGGTGACGTGGTGTAGTGACCGTGGATGTCAATGATCACCGCACGGCGTCCTCATAGTCGACATAGCGCAACCCCGCGCAGGCAAGGTCGGCACGCATGTTGTTGACGTCCAGGCTGAGTTCACCGTGCATGTAACGCTTTCGGTTCTCAGCTTCCCTGGTCTCGCGCAGCCTGGCGGCCGCTGCGACCGCAGCGGCCTCCGTGCGGGGGACGACGACGACACCGTCGTCGTCGCCGACCACGACGTCACCCGGTTCGACCCAGGCGCCGGCACAAGTAATCCCGACATTGACCGAGCCAAGACGTTTTTTCACCGTGCCCTGTGCTGAGACACATTTCGACCAGACTGCAAAACTCATGGCCGCGAGTTCCGTGACGTCCCGGCATCCGGCGTCGATCACCAGACCACTCACACCCCGGGCCGCGAGTGCCGTGGCCAGTAATTCACCGAAAAATCCATACTCCGAGGGCTCTTCGGGAGCGACTACCAGGACATCACCTGCCTCACACTGCTCCACCGCCACATGGATCATCCAGTTGTCATCTGACGGCACACTGACAGTCACCGCGGATCCGCAGACCCGTGCACCGGTGTAGATCGGCCTCATGTACGCAGCGAGCAGCCCGGTGCGGCCCTGTGCTTCATGAATGGTCGCAACGCCGAACTGGGCGAGCTCCTCCCGCACCGCGGGATGGGCGCGAGGTGGATTGCGGATGACGACAGACACCGTCAGGACTCCTTTCCCAGCCAAGGCATCAGCGAAATGTGGATAACGTCGGCGTCCTCTGTCTCACCAGCCAGCGCTCGGATAGCCCTGTCGACCTGGTCGAGCGCGAACTTGTGCGTGGACAGCCGCTCCAGCGGAAACCGTCGCGACGCAAGCTGTTCGAGTGCGAGCTCACACGCGCGGTAACTATGGCCGCGTGCGCTTCGGATCGTGATGGCCTTCTCAGTGACCTTCTTCACCGGAAAATCGGGGAACGCAGCTAGTTCCCCCTGGATGAGCAATGTGCCCTCACGGCGTTTCAAGGCGTCGATGCCGAGTAACACCGGTCCCACACCAGCCCGCGAGGTGCAGTCGAGTACGAAGTCGACGCCGCGCCCGTTGGTCAAGTCCATTATCCGGTCGTAGGGAGCTTCTGCAACGATGTCGATGACCTCGTCTGCACCGAGTTCCAGCGCGAGGTCCAGGCGAGCTTTGTCCCGCGTCGCGCCCGTAACGATGATTTGGGACGCGCCGGCTTGCTTGCAAGCCACGACTTGCGACAGTCCCTGCTGGCCCGGTCCTTGAATCAGGACAGTGTCGGCGTAACCGACACCTGCGGCGATCAGTGCCCACTCGATGCCGTTCGACAAGGGAGTAACGAGACCGGCCAGTTCAGCATCGACACTGTCGGGCACCCTATGTACTACCGCATTCCACGGCAAGTACATGTATTCGGAGAAGCCACCCCACAGCGTTCCGGCGTTGTTAGCTGAGGTGTAGCCGTATCTGCGCGCATCGGCGTTCGTTCGCCAGTCGGTTGCCTCGCAGTGGCGGTACTCGCCGATCCGGCACCATTCGCACTGATAGCAACCAACGTAATGCTCGACGAAGATTCGGTCGCCTTCGCCCACACCGTGCAACCGCGTGAACTTCTTTCCCGCCTCGGCGATGATGCCGACGTTCTCGTGGCCCATGATCACCGGCTCGTCGAATGGCGGTTTGGAATACATCTTGACATCCGTGCCACATATCCCGGCGACCTCCACCTTCAGCAGCGCGGAATCATCGGACAGTTCCGGCAGGGGCAAGTCCCGCAACTCGGTGGTGTTCGGCGCCGTACGTACAGCAGCCAATACGCGCTCGACCAACTCATCCTCGCAATCGCCTTTTGGCATTATGGTCATGCCAATTTACCATCCGCGGCATCGGCCGCCATTGCCGGTAACTGCCCGTTTTCCAAGGGTTGCCAACGCCGCCAGCCCTTCGACCCTCGGGAATGATGGTTTCGGCAACACACTCCGCGACACGATCCGGATACGGTGCTCTCAGCATCAGCGCGATGTGCTCAAAGCCGGCGCCTAAAACTGCCGCGCTCGCCGCAGGGCGATCCGCAAATCGCCTGTTGTGCCGCGGTGATGACTCCGGATGATGGCATGACTTGCCACGGCCCCGCAGCGACCGTGACACAATGGTCATGCCAATTTGCCAATATGCTATCCAAGCCGCCAGTGCCCGGAGACTGATGCCTGAAAACCGCCGCGTGCTGACCACGCTGACGCGCTCTCAAGGAGCCAACCAAGCCGTCAAGGACGGCTCGGTAGCTCCTGCAGGATTTCAGCTGAAGTTCGAGGAAATACCCGTGTTGGTCAAGGGGTTCCGCCGAATGGTTCGGCACCTGGAGTTCGACGTCAGCGAGATGGCGCTCACGACCTACCTGACCGCACGTGAACACGGTGTCGCCTTCACCGCCTTACCAGTCTTTCTCGTGCGGGGGTTTCACCACGGGGCCATCCTGTACAACCGGCACTCGACGATCCGACACCCGAAAGACCTCGAAGGCCGGCGGGTCGGCGTCAACCGCGGGTATACCGTCACCACGGGGGTGTGGGCGCGCGGCATTCTCGCCTCGGAACACGACGTCGACCTCGACCGAGTGACTTGGCTGCTTTCCGGCGACGAACACGTCGAGTCGTACGTCCCTCCGTCCAACGTGGTCTCCGCCGGCCCCGACGCAGACTTGGCCGATATGTTGATCGCAGGCGAAATCGATGCGGTCATCGGCGTCGACGTCGACCATCCTGATATCGCGCCGTTGATCGCCGACCCCCACGGTGCCGCAATCAGCGCCTTGCGTGATCGTTCGTTCTACCCCATCAACCACCTCATCGTCCTCAAGGACGAGGTGCTGCAGCACTACCCGGACGCTGCGGCTGCAGTGTACGCAGCATTCAGTAAAGCTAAGGAGCGCTATGTCGCTCGGCTCTCCGACGGACGGGTGACCAGCCCAACCGATCGGATGTACGCCGAGGTGATGAAGACGACGGGCGCAGACCCGCTGCCCTATGGTGTTGAGCTCAACCGGCCAATGCTCGAGCAATTGTTGGAGTTCGCACTGGCGCAACACATTTTGAGCCGACCGATCAAGATCGAGGACGTATTCGTCTAGCTTCCGCGGGTGCGGGACGGATCAGCTCGCGAAGCGAAACCGAGACATCGCGGGCATCCTGGGCCCGGATTGTGGATCCTTGGGTGAGCGCCTTTTGTACTGCCATATAGTCACCTGGCGCGTTGACGGAGTCAACCGCCATCAAAGCGTCGTCGTGGTAATAGAGCACGGAGAATGACTCACGTTCCGGAGCGCCGCGAACCAAGTAGTAGTCGTGTCCCCTCGACAGGCCGGCGATGCGAAGCTTGAGATCGAACTGTTCGGACCAGAACCGCGGCACCGGCAGGTCTGACTCCACCCTGCCCGCCAATGTCGCGGCAGCCGCTTTGGCCTGAATTATGGCGTTTTGAACCGACTCCAAGCGTACTTTGCCGCTGCCGGTACGCCAATCGGGTTGAACAGTGCAGTCGCCCGCCGCTACGACGTTCGGATTGCTGGTACGCGCGAAGCGGTCGACAACAATGCCACCGTCACAAACGAGATCCAGTTGGTCCGCGAGTTCGGTCCGTGGCATGACTCCGATACCGATGATTACAAGATCTGCGGGAAGGCTGCTGCCGTCTGACAATTCCACCGATTGCACGCGGGCATCCCGCCCGGTCAGCGACACTACTTCCGCGTTCAGACGTATGGTGACACCGCGGCGCGCGTGCGCATCGAGGTAGAAGCCGGAGACCACGGGTGCCACGGCTCGCCCCATCAACCGATCGGCGGCCTCAACCACGGTCACCGTTTTACCTTGGGCACGCGCAACCGCCGCGGCTTCGAGTCCGATGAACCCGCCGCCGACCACGACGACGGATTCTGCTTCGCCCTGGAGCTGGCGCAGCTTCGCGGCGTCATTCGCTGTCCGGAGGTACATCACCCCGTCGAGATCGGCGCCCGACACGGCCAGTCGCCGTGGACTGGCGCCAACGGTCAACGCCAACTTATCGAACCACAGCGTTTCTCCTGACGCTGTAAGCGCGACTCCTGACGGCCCCTCCCCCTCTAGTTCAACCCAATTGACAAGCTCACCCGTGAGTACCGAAATGTCCTGGCCCGCCAAATACTCCGGGGCACGGAGTAGCAGCTGGTCGAAGCCGATGTCACCCTGCAAGTAGGACTTCGACAATGGGGGCCGTTGGTACGGCGCATGCGGCTCGTCGCCAACTAGTGTTATTGGTCCGCCTTCTCCTGCATCACGAAGCGATAGAGCCAGTTGGATCCCTGCTTGACTGGCGCCGACGATTAACGTCCCTACGCTCACCCTCACTGCTCCTCTGGAATGTGAACGATCAGGCCGTCGAGCGACTCGATCATCGTGATCTGACAAGACAATCGGCTCGACTCACGCCGTTCGGCGGCAGCACCGAGTTCGAGTAGGTCCTCTTCCATTCCCTGAGGCCCACCAACGTCAACTGCAAACTCTTCATCGACATAGATGTGGCAGGTGGCACAGCTGCAGTTTCCGCCACACTCGCCTACGATGCCGGGAACGCCGTTGCGTACGGCGGCGGACATGACCGACTCGCCGAGATGCGCATCCACCACGCGCTGCGAACCGTCCGGAGCGATGAAGACAACCTTCGGCATGTGGTACTCCAGTCAAGAGATTAAGGCCTGACCATAATACCTTGAGGTTGACGACCTACGCGATACGGGACGGGGAAGGATGCGCATCGACGCGAACGGCTGTGAATCGCACGCATTCGTGGCGAGCTGGTACGGGGATTTCCGCCGCTGCTCGCGGCGGATCGACTGATGACGCGGGTTCTCCTCTAGCCGACGTGCGAGCACGGGTTCTGCCCTATTGGACGCCGCGATAGCAGTCGATTGGCGAACCAGCCAGTCACATTGGTTGTGGCACATGGAAATCCACTGCGAATGATTCGTATGATTGTGGAACAGATGATGCCCGCGCAGGTACGTGCCCTGGACATACCGACCGGAGCGGCGCTGCGTTACGACAAAGGCGATAAGCTAGTGCCACCGTTACGAGGAGGCGTCTACCTCTAAGCGGCCACGCCACGCCGGCGCTCAAGTGGCGGACGACCGCCAGGGCGATCGCCGTATCATTGGGCCATGCCTGCATCCGAGAGTCCCTCGACGACCCCGGCTGATTCGATGTTCAGCCCGGTCAGTCCGGGCCGGGCCTCGGCGATGATTGTCGACCAGATACGTCTGTTGATTCGGGAAGGTCAGCTGCGGCCGGGCGACCGCCTGCCTGCCGAACGTGAACTCGGTGACAAGTTCGGGGTGAGCCGGGTTACGGTGCGCGAAGCATTGCGCGGCCTCGAGGCGAACGGCATGGTGCGCATCAAGGTCGGCGCCCACGGCGGCGCGTTTGTGACGGCACCAACGAGCCGGCGTATCGGTGAAGGCATCGAGGATCTGCTCAGCTTGTCGGGCCTGACCGACAAAGATGTGACCGAAGCGCGGCAGGTTTTCGAGATCGGAATCATCCCGCTCGTGTGCGAGCGTGCGACTGAACAGGACATCGACGAACTGACAAAGATCTGCGACCGGGGCGACGCGGCTTTGAAAGAAGGTTTCTACCCGATGGAACTGTCAGCGGAGTTCCATGCACGCGTCGCCCAGGCCAGCCATAATAAGGCGATCGCGATGCTGGCTGAATCTTTTCACGGACCCACTCTGCTCTCGATGCGCCACGTCCAGCAGTCACACCCGGAGATGGGTATCCGAGGCATTCGGGAGCACCGCCAGTTTGTGGCGGCGATCAAGAAGCGCGATGTCGACAAAGCGACGTCCGTGATGCGTACCCATATCGGCCGAACGGCAAAGTACGTCTCAAAGGGCAACTGACCCCAGAAAACGGATCACCCGCGCCGGCGCAGTTTCGGCGGTCTGCGCCGCGACCGGAACGTCCCAATACTCGTTGACGGGAAGGCACTCCTGTAGGTAACGCGCCGCCGAGGGCGCATGCGACGCATCTTCACCCGGCACGATGAGCGCGGGCACGTCCGACACCAGTAGGTCATCGGCTTCAGGGCCAGGCACGGTGTCACGGTCGAACAACAGAGCCGCCATCGCCGCGACAGTGATCTGGTAATGAAGGCTGCCGAGATCGCGGTATTGCGCGGCGAAATCAGGGTCGGAGCGCAACACGGTTACCCACGGGCCCAGTCTGGCGTCTGAGGAGAAGTTGCCGTCGGTCGTTGCCGCCAGGTCGGCAACACCGGTCAGCCCGTGCTCCGCGGCGTAGGCAAGGTGGGCGCGGAACCGTTCGAGCTGCTTTCGCCGGTACCGTACGCCGCCGGCCGGCGAATACAGCACCATCCCCCCAACCCGCCCGCGATGAGCGCTCGCCATGCACGCCGCGATCGAACACCCAATGCAGGCACCCATGATATGCACTCGGCCCAGCCGAAGATGGTCCAACAGGCCGACACCCTGTCTCACGTAATCAGCCCATGAGACACGCTCGACGCGCCCGCCAGACTCGCCGGCCTCACGCTTGTCGAACGTGATGCATTGGAACCGCTCCTGCAACTGTGACAGCATCCGCGTTCGACGATAGAGGCCGTGCTTCTCCCACGCGTCCATGGAGGCGGCGAAGCCGCCGGGCGAGAACATCAGCAGCGGCGGGCCCGAACCTGCTACCGCGTAACGCGTTTCAATGCCATCAATCCTCGCCGAAGCCACGTTCAACGTCGAAGACCTCCCTTGATCTGGCGAGCAGCCCGCACGTCATCTGCGTACGCCGTGATGGCGTCCAGCGCGATCTGGGCGACGTTGGCATAGGTATCCGGTGGGCTGTCGAGACCATCGGCGCTGTAACCAATTGCGGCCGTCGCCATCCGGATCCGGCCGTCCAGCCACGGGCCGCCACCGAATCCACCGAGCACCGGGATGGGTACCGCCTCGGCCACTGCCGCCCCAACGACGGGTCCCGAATTCGTGAAGTTCAGCAGCACTGCGCCCGCATCAGCGAGACGACGGGCCTCACAAACGATCTCATTGAGAAGTTCGTCTGAAACCGCATCCTCGGCGCTCGGTGTGGCGCTATACGTCACACCGTATTTGAGGGAAGTCTGCGGGGTGATACCGAACTGAGCGAACACGGGAATCCCTGCACGCGTCACCGCGGTCACGGCATCTAAATGATCGGATGC
The DNA here is from genome assembly GCF_000230895.2 of Mycolicibacterium rhodesiae NBB3. The sequence continues at coordinate 3,137,229 of NC_016604.1, read as the reverse complement.
CCCGTCTAGTTTCACCATGTCGATGCCGGCTTCCTTGGCGAGACGAATTGCCGCCCGCACAGCACTCTTTCGCCCGTCCTGCAGCGGACCGAACGGGAAATCACAGGACAGCAAGGCGCGCCGGACACCGCGGCGCACTGCCTGACACACCACGACCATCTGATCCATGGTGATTTCAAGCGGATTCGGCTGACCCCACAGGTTGATTCCCACAGTGTCACCAACCGACACCAAGTCGACGCCGGCACGATCGACTATCCGTGCCATCTGGTAGTCCCACGCCACCACACCGACGATCTTCTGCCCACGCAGTTTCATGTCCTGCAGGTCAGCGAGTTTCACCTTCGTGCCCACGACGGGTCCCTTCAGACTCGCAACGCTGAGAGCAGATCGGACACGTCTTCTTCGTGACCGCTGACGACGAGTACGCGCGCAAGAGGCCGCAGCACAGCAACGGTCTGACTCGCCGCCGCGCCTTCCCCGACGACGACGCCGGCGGTCATGATCGCGCGAACCGTGCTCGCCGCACCGATGATGCTTGCTGCAGCGGCATCCCCACCGGTGGTGGCAACCATGACGACCACATCGGCGTCGGCAAGCTCATCCGCAAGACTGGAGACGGCGCCGTCGGTGTCTAGCAGCGAAACCCAACCCTGCTCCCCCGCATTCCTTCTCGGTTCGGCTACCGACAGGAAGCGTGCACATCCCCACGGCTGAGATGAAACCCGCTCGATGATCGCTCGTGCACCACCGTCGAGCGCAATGACGCGCACACCCCTCCGCCCGGCGATCGGGCGGTTGATCCGGTATCGCATCTCGGCAGCAGACGTCGCACGCGCGCAACTACTCCCGAGAATCGGCTGCAGTGGACTGGTCATACCGATGTCTGCCGCACGCCTTCGCGCACCCTGAGATCTTCTCGGCACGCCTCGCTGAACGATGCGCCACGCGGAAGGACGACGGCCGCAGACCGAACACGATGATGTTCAGGGTCAACACCTGGAGGAGTCGTACCCTTGTCGCGCAACGCCCCAGCCGCCCGCTTCAACTTTTGACGCGCTCTGATGATGCCACTATCGGCAGACACCAACCGCTCCTTGGTCCGATCGACGATCGGCCCCATACTCTCCTGCAGCGACGAGTCTTGGATCGCGATACCCCGCACGCCTGAGTATGTGTCTCCACGCTTCTGCGCCGCACGATCCATCAGATAGTCGTTGTCCTTGTTCGCCTGGGGTCGGTACGTGCCAGGGATGTTGGCACTGTGCACCCCGTGCCCGTCCTTCATCGCCTCAACTTCCTGCGAAGTCAACGGTCTCACGGGGTGATAGTCAAACGAGTACGCCCAACAGTTCTCATCGTCGATGGGGATCCAAAAGTGGCCGTGGACAGGATGGTCCCCACGTGGCGGCACCATCGTGAAGCACGGCATCACCCACGGCGTGATGCGCCAGTAATAGTTGTCGGCGTCAGCGTTGCGCCGGGCACCAACGAACAAACCACCCTCGGAGTCCGCGACCTCGAAGAACGGCTTGAGGTCCGCCATGTTGTAGTCGTTAGCCTTGCTGCCTTTGAACAGCGGGTCCGACTTAAGGCCCCCGGAATGCAGGAACGACACATGGCTGGAATCGATGCCACCTTCGAAGGCTTGCAGCCAATTGCATTCCTGCCATCGTTTGGACGTGAAGGTCTGATCGGCCGGCACAAGAGCAAATTCGAATTCCGGTAACGGCGGCTGCTTCGCGGGGTCTCCCATGTAAGTCCACAGCACGTCCCCGATCTTCATCAGCGGGTAGGACGTCAGTTTGACGTGCGCGCAGAAGGTGGACCCCACAGGTTCTGACGGCACCTCGACGGCTTGTCCCGTGACGTCGTACTTCCAGCCATGGTAGGGACATCGCAGACCGCCCTCTTCGTTGCGGCCAAACCACAGTGAGGCGCCACGGTGCGCGCAGAACTCGTCGATCAGGCCGAAGTTGCCGTGACTGTCACGAAAAGCGATCATTCGCTCGTTAAGCAGCTTCACGCGTACCGGTGGGCAATCATCCTCCGGCAGCTCCTCGGCGAGCAAGGCTGGAATCCAGTACTGGCGGAACAACTCCCCCATCGGCGTCCCCGGCCCGGTCCTGGTCAAAAGCTCGTTAACCTCTGCGCGTAGCACCTTTACCTCAGCTACTTCTCTTTCTCTCCCACCATCGGCCGTTCACGCCCGATCAAATTGCCCTAATAGTAATACCATTAGGTATTCAGGACCAAACAGCCGCCTCGCTCGACGTCGTGGGCATTGGTCGAAGGCCCGCGCCGATGTTGCACGGCCCGTCAAAGACACCGGGACCGGACTCTGCCGTCAGCGGCGTGGGCGAGCGCAGACTTGCACCGCGGAGGGGATTATGGACGGCGACTTTCTTTGTCAGACCTCACGGTAGGTCGAGACTCAGACAAATACTCCCCCGCCATCGACGATCAGGACTTGACCGGTGATGAACGCGCTGCCGCCGCTGCATAGAAATCGCACCACGGACGCGACATCCGCCGGGAAAAGCGTCCGCTTGATTGACCGGCGGTTGACCGCCTGCGCGACGTAGTTGGGATCGTTGAGTTCGTTTGTGGCCTCGTCGTCCACGAGCCCCGGGGCGACTGCGTTGACGGTGATTCCACGCGCGCCCAGCTCTCGGGCCGCAGCGCGGGTGAGGCCCTCGACTGCAGCCTTGGAGGCGATGTAGTGCGGAAAACCGAGCGTTCCCGTCCGCGCGGTCGACGAGGAAACGTTCACAACGCGACCGCCCCGCGCTGGCACCGCTGGCAGAATGGATTTTATCGCTTGCCACGTACCCCGCACATTGATGCGTAGGACGTCGTCCCATTCTTGGATGGTCAATTCTTCCAAGGACTTCTTGGAGCTGAGCGCCTTATACATCGCAGCGCAATTGACCAAGCCGTCTATCTGGCCGAAGCGCTCCACGGTGTCGTTGACGAGATCGGCGAGCGCGTCTTCGTCGGTGACGTCCGCACGATGATAGATCACCGTCGGCCGGCCGGGCGGTGGCGCGAGGTCGGCCACCACTACGTTGGCGCCAGCGTTCACGAGATCTGCAACCACTTCATCACCTATGCCATTGGCGCCCCCGGTTACCACGATGACGTTGCCGGCGATGTCGAACGGGTCCCGGTCAGCCACAGCAGCGGATTGAGGACGAACGACGGGTGGGGTCGGCATCAGTGAGGTCCGCCAGGCCGAAAGCGTAGTGTCCGTTACACGAGACAACCGCACCTGCGAGCAGGGCCCTGTCTTCATAACCACTCATGCCCTGCTGCGTGCAGGTCGGATATTTCATCAGTTTGTCTGTCTCCGCGATGTTTCGGGACGTAGCTAGTGGTCGGCCACGAACATCTGCTCGAGTCGAAGCGCCGCGACCGGACAGCTGTGCGCGGACTCGTCGAGATGCTCGCGCTCGGAGTTCTCGATCTCGTCTCGTAGCAACATGACGATGCCAGTATCTGGCCAGCTGTTTCTGCTAAGCAGAGCCATGCTCTGAACCATAGCAGTGGACGCCTACCTAGCCAACTGCTGCGACGTCGCCGGCGGCTGATTTGCCGTTGGTATCCGCGGGCGAGTACAGCGACAATCTCACCTCGTCAACATCGGATAACCGTGATCCGCTCAGTTACATTTCAGCCCACCGCGTGTTCGCTTTCCCGGCGTTCGACAATTTTCGTGCGAGTATCCGCTCGCCGGTGCGTCGCGATGAACCGGCCAGGCGGGAACCATGAAAAACAACACTCGACAAGTACATCAGCGGCAAGTCCGGAACTCGCGAGCGGGAGGTCGATTCCTCAACGCAGAACCTTAAGTCCTACCCCCTGCCGGCCGGCTCATCGGTCGACGTGATTTCAAAACCGACTACTGAGCTACGCGGTGCCGCCGGACTCGGCGGCTCGGCCTTGCTAGAGAACAATGTACATCCGTCGGCCGGATGCTCAACGCCCGACACATCCGACTAGCCCGTAAGTCGTTGCCGCGCAACTTGTTTGTCGGATCCTGGACAGCTCCATGCTGGAATAGTTCGGTCGCCGTCAGCGTTGCATTTTTGTTGGCAAGGCGGCGGTGGAGGCAAGTCAATGGCGACGGTGGAAGCGTATGAGACCAAGTCGGGACGGCGGTGGCGCGTGCGTTATCGAACACCGGACCGACGGCAGACCGATAAGCGCGGGTTTGCGACGAAGCGAGACGCCAGGGCGTTCGCCGCAACTATCGAAGCACGAAAAGCCCTGGGCACCTTCGTGTCTACGGCTGCAGGGCGTGTCACAGTAGACGAGCTTGCGCAGGCATGGCTGGACAAGAAGAAGCAACTTACCGCACAGTCTCACTACCGCACCCTGGAGTCCTCCTGGCGGACACATGTTCAGCCGATCTGGGCGATGCGGGACATCGCCGGAATCACCACGATCGAGGTCGAGGCATGGATCACGGCGATGGCACGTCGCGGTCATGGGACGACCACGGTTCGTCGTGCGCATGCGGTGCTGTCGGGAATCTTGAGCGATGCGGTCAAGGCCCACCGGCTGGTCATCAATCCAGCCCGCGGCGTTGAGAACCTGCCACGCCGGGTCGCGCGCCGACACTGCTACCTGACGGCGTCGGACGTGCACGCACTTGGTGTCGAGGCGGGTGAGCACCGAGTTTTGGTGCTGCTGTTGGCGTTCTGTGGCCTGCGGTGGGGTGAGGCCATTGCACTACGGGTCGGCGACGTCGACTTCCTTCGACGCCGGGTTCTCGTCTCGATCAACGCCGTGGAAATCGGAGGCCGCCATCAGGTTGGACCCACGAAGGAGCGCCGGGCGAGGTCAGTGCCAGTCCCTGAATTTCTCCTCGGTGACTTGTCACGTCTCTGTGTGGGCAAGGCACGCGACGCCTTGATCTTCCCTGGCCCTGATGACGGCTACATCCCTCGTCCGCGCTCCTCCACTGGCTGGTTCGCCGCAGCGTTGCGACGAGCCGGGTTGCCCACGATTACTCCGCACGATTTGCGACATACCTGTGCTTCGTTGGCGGTATCGGCCGGAGCCAACGTACTGGCGTTACAACGCATGCTGGGACACCGCAGCGCGAAAGTGACTCTCGATGTCTACGCCGACCTATTCGATTCCGACCTCGACGATGTGGCGTCGAACTTGGACGCCGCCTACGCTCCAAAGACAGTGGGCACGACGTGGCAAGAAGTACGGGAGCCGGTGCGAGTTTCCTCCCAAAAACCCGCCTGAACAGCGAAGATCACGACCACATACCGCCCTCGGCGGAGGTGGACCCTCCGGAGGCGTCCCCCATACCAATAGTGGTCAACGTCTCTAAGCCGTCGATCGCGTTTGTGGCGATCTGATACGGGTGCCGTTTTTGATGGATAACATACGTTATGCGTGAAGAAGATCGCCGTTTACGGGGCGAACCGCGGATCGGGAAGTGTTCAGGGTTTCGGACCGGACTGCCGGAGTCGGAACGTCGTGCGATCACTACTTGGCATGAGTTGAACTTTCGGCAATCGAATCGGTCAGCCACGCGCTCGCAGGCTTCGACGCGAGCGGCTACTCCGGCCTCTTGAGTAAACCGTAAAGCCTGTTCTGCGCTGCGGCCGCTCGGGTTTCAGATCCCGCGGCGGTGACGTACCGCTGTGAAGTGACCATGGACTCGTGGCCGAGAAGTCGCATCAATGCGTACACGCTGACGCCAGCACTGGCGAGCTCGGTGGCAAATGTGTGGCGTAGCACGTGAACTAACGCACCTCGGGCACGGTCCTCATCGATGCCGGCGCGGCGGAAAGCCCGCAGAACGCGATATTGCAGCGTGCCCCGCGTAATCCGGTCGCCGTCAGAACCGACGAATAGTGGCGCGGTTGGCGGCCACGCCGCCAATCCGCTCGTAGTGAAGGAGCGCCCGCTTGCCGTAGCGGGAAAGCGGACGGCGCGACTGTCGAGGTACTCCACGAGGACCTCCACAAGTGCCAGCTCGACCGGAATGGTTCGGTCCTTGCCGCCCTTGCCTCGGACCTGAATGATCGCACCGTCATCGCGACGCCGAACGTCGCCGATATTGGCGCGCAGTAGTTCATCGGCGCGGAGCCCGGCGAGCAGGGACGTCAGAATTAGCGCGCGATCACGTTCCATCCAGTCGCTGGCACGCCGCTCGGACTCCGAATCGACCGCCGTGACCAGCGCTTGAACCGACGTCGGAGGCAACCCCTTCGGTAGCGTCTTAGCGATCTTAGGACGGCCAACCAGTGGCATCGGGTTAGCAGGGATCAGGTCCGAGGTGTACAGAAAGGCGCACAACACATTCCATGTCGACCAGCACCGCTGAATCGAGGCCGCTTTGTGGGTCTCGGCGTATTGCGCGAACGCCTCGCGCATCGCCTTAGTCGTGATGTCAGCCAGCGACATTGCGGCGAGATCCTCCTCGCCGCCGACGATAAGCGCTGCGATCGCGTCGAAGTCCTGGCGGTAGGCCTTCATGGTGTGTAGCGACGGCTTGCGCGTGCCACGGTCTGCCAGGAACGGCGCGAACCACTGCGGGCGCAAAACTAAACCGCGAGCGGCCATCACTCTCACGTTTTAGTGGCCAATGCCGGCGAGCTCAAACCACCACGACTCGACAGCCAATCAGTCAGACCTCGCTGGTTGCAATAACCGCTGGGAACCACGCGTCGAGAAGGGTCAGCCTCCGGCCGCCCTTCGCGAGCTCGATGATGGAGGTAAAGCATGACCGACTCACCTCGGATCAGCCCCGGCGGCAACCAATCGGCCGAGCAGCCCCTAAAACCTTCGCGCCACCCGACGCTACGGATGACCACCGACACCAGCTGCCGCCGTGGACGATTCGACCTCAACCGCCGTGTCTTCGCCGCCACCGCCTAGTGCCAGCGAAACGTTCGACGAAACGGCCGCACCGTCGATACCTAGTGCTCGCGAACCATTCCCCAAAGTGGTGCCCGATACGGGCGCGGCGGCCTGAAGTTCTTTGAGATACCTGCGGACGAGTTTCACGCTGCAGCCGCCGAGCTGGGCGATGTCGGCCACGGTCTCACCGCGATCACGCATCCGCGCTAACGCGCGGGCACCTTCCAGGCGTTGCTCCGCGCGGCGTTATTCTGCTTCCTGCCGGACTTGTGCGTGCCGTTCTGCTTCCCATTTGCTGACCGCGCTGAGCTTCTGTTCGGCGACCAGGAAGGCCACCATGTCTTCCCGGTTGTCGGATTCTCGTTTCAGCCGCTCACGGTTCACCTGAGCCTGGGCATCACGCACCTTGCGGCGCACATCGTGTTTGGACTCAATCTGGGCCATAGTGGCGAACCTACGACTGCCTGGCCGATCGGCGCCAGGTCGATCTCCTTGATCGCGAGCCGGACGTTATCGGCATCAGCTATGAAGGCAGCTTCGCCAGAGTCGGCGAGCTTCCGCGCCCAGTGCTGATGCTCTAGCCCTGGCGCCCACATAAGCACTTTGCGGCCGTAGTCCATCGCGTGTCGGATCTCGTTGCGGCTTCCGCTACGGTACTCACCAGTCATGATGATGCTGATGTCGCTGAGTCCTGCGATCACCGCGTTGCGGCGTAGGAACGATGTGCGTGTTCTCGGTGCGAACGGTGCGAACTGAGAGACAACTGCACCGGTCTCCCGAATTCGTCTTGCAAGGTCAATGTTCTGCTCAGGGTAAACGCGTGTAATACCAGTTCCCATGACAGCGAGTGTGCGGCCGTCGACGTCAAGAGCGCCCTCGTGCGCAGCAGCGTCAACTCCAAGGGCGAGGCCGGACACGATAGTCGCCGATGCCGCAAGGTCTGCAGCCAAACGACGTGTCTGCGTGAGTATCTCGTTGTCGGCAGCACGGCTTCCGATGATGGCGATCGAAGCCCTTTCCCCGCTCGCATCGAGCGGAGCCGTGGAGAATAGTAGCGGTGGCGCGTCCCAGCATTCTGCGAGTCGCGTCGGATATGTGGGCGCGCCCGGCAGGTTCGCCGCGAGAATCGGAAATGCGACTTCACTTATGATGAGGTGATCAATCTGCTTGTGCCACTGCTCAATTCGCGCTTGGTCGAGGTTGGTTCGCAGATAGCCGACGAGTTCAGATTCATAGGACTGCGCGTCGGGGTCGATTAGGGCGTCGAACTGGTCTGGGTCGCGCAGAATTCCAGTGAGATCACTTGGCTGGGCGGGAAGCAACTCCAGCGCGGCCATAACGATCGCAACCTGCCGTACGTACGCCTGCTCCATGCGCGCAATTTTACGAGGAGGCTGTGACATCTGAATCACGACGCGCTCGGGGTCTTGTACATGGCCTGCTCAAGTAGCTTTTTCGCGGCACGGGCGGCGATGCCTGGATCGCTATCATTGAGCAACTCCCAGGTCGTCTTATCGGTCCGGCGACTGCCGATATCTGGTGGAGCGGCCAGATTGGCTTCCCAGTATTCGAATGCTGCGCCTCCGGACCCTGCGACGGGGATGACAGCAACATGTCCGTCGCTGGCCCAGCGTATCTCTTCTGCCGTGCGACCACCGCCCCTAATAGCGAGTAGTGCACGACAGTCTTCGAGCACGTCGGGGACAAGCTGCTCGCGACTGAGGTCGGTGTATATGGAGGTGCCCACCCTCTCCGGGGGCGCGTCGGGGGGTGTGCTCTTGCCGCGAAAGTGAAGCACTATCTGGCTGGGGTCGTAGTTCCCTTCTTTCAGACGAGTGCGCGCCGCGTCTCTCGAGGTCAACCAACCTGCTGGACCACGAAGACTATGAATCTCCCATCCGGACTCGTCGACAAGGGTGGCAGCTACGGCGGCGCACCATGGGCCGAGGATCTCTTCGTCCTGCTCAGGGGTGGCGTCAGGGAGGCGGCTACTGCCCGCGATGAACAGGCGTGGGGGTCGCGTGCGCAGTGCGAGGTCTGCAAGCAAGTTGGCTATCTCGCTGTGGTCTTGGATCTCACACACCGTGATCCCACTGTTTTCGAGATCCATAACCCGTAGTTGGTGAAGCCGCCGATCATCATCGGTGTCAGTCGGGCCGTTCGGCGGTTTCATAACAGCGATGTGGCGATCGTCGGAGGCAGTGCCCAGTGTGCGCGCTAGCCGGAGAAGGATCTCGATGTTTGGGTCAGAGAAGCTGAACCCAAGAAACAGCATTGTGCGACTCATATATGACGAGCGCAGCACTGTCCATGTCCGCGGATGATCGAGTTCGTACCGTTCATAGTCGGCGGTCCACGCCGCCGCGTCGTTCAGCTGCGCCTTGGCGCACCATCCGCGGCGATGTGATTCCGCGGATGGGCACGTATTACCATTCTCACGGACATACGCACTGAGATGCTCGAAATCGTAGTTCCGCGCCTTCGTGCGCATTGTGTGTCAGTCGACACAGCCGCAGCCGAGTAGCTACGTCGGAACACGCTCGATAATCATGGATAACCCCTGATATCGATCAGCGGTGCGGCACATCGGCGTCGCGTCCGAAAGGCGATGTAATACACACAGTCCGGTTCGTCGCCTCGCCGTCAGACCGGACCCCGCCACCGAGCAGCTCCAGTACGGATCGCAAACGCTGATCTGTGGTCGGTGCTTGGTCGGTGAATCCGCGACACACCGTGGTTTCGCATGGTGCTGAATGACGTTATATCGCCAGCTCAGAACTCCTTTCGAGACCACGACTAGGAGGGCTTGCTGGCTCTCCTAAAGCCGGTGTCGCAGGTTCGAATCCTGCCGGGGGCACGATGTGCGTGTGTTTCTTCGGCTGATGGTTGCCATTTCCGGACCGGGTGAAGTCCGACACTCCATACGGAGCCCCGTTCGCACCTTGTTGACCATTGGGCCTACGTCCAGGGACTTAGTGCCTTGGCGTCCGTGTGGCGAAGCGCAATAGCGTCGATACCGTCAACTGCGACGGGAGAAATCATGACCAATCAACCTCAGCCTGTTGTCGTAGGCATCGACGGTTCGGACACCGCCGTCAACGCGGCGGTCTGGGCCATCGAGGAGGCCGTCAGCCGCGATACGACGCTGCGCCTGGTCTATGCGACCAAGGCACGGTATTCATCCACAGAGGATTACGAAGACGACATCCGCCGAGCCAAGGCGTCCCTTCAGGAGGCGGAGAAGGCTGTCACGGCGGCGAATGAACGAGTCAAAACCGAGACCGCGATCGTGACCGGGCCCCCTGGTTTCGCGCTCGAGGAGGAGTCACGTCAAGCCGCGCTGGTCTGCGTCGGATCGGTCGGTATCGGCGGCTACGCACGGGCGATTCTCGGGTCGGTTGCTGCCGACTTGGCCGAAAATGCGCACTGTACGGTCGCGATCATCCGTCCCAGCGACGACCTACCGGAACACGCTGTGGATTGGATCGTCGTCGGTGTGAAGCACGAACTCCGTGATGAACGAGCAGTAGAGCACGCGATGCGGGAGGCCGATCTCCGTCACCTTCCCGTCCTGTTGGTCGGCAACGAGGAATTGATGGACTACAGGATCAATGAATGGAAGCCCCGCTACCCCGATGTGCACGTGTATCCGGTCACCGCCGGCAGTGCCGACGTGGGCCGTTTCCTCAAGAAGCACCATGAGCGGATTGCACTCGCGGTCATCGGCGGCTCCGACGCCGACGAGCTGACGCAGATCCTGGGACCGCACGGCCACCACTCGTTGTTCCACCGCTCTGCGGCCTCGGTGCTGGTGGTACGCCATTGACACGAATTGCACTGCTCGCCACATCGTTTCGCGGCAGATCCGGTCGGCAGATGACGTCGTCAACTCAACGGTCGGACACTATTGGCACGGGGCATTGAGTTCTGGGGGAACTGTTCGATGAGTCGAATGACACGCTTCAGCAGGGATGCCACCGCGCAATGGCAACCTCATACGCCAGCGGGTGATCCACTGGGGCGGCGAGACGAGGAGACGCCGTCGAGCGGGGTTTCGGCAAAGGCCGAATAACCTCTTTTACTTTGTGCTGACTAGTGAATCAAAGGTTCGGTTAGCTCTACGGCGAACCGTGTAGCCGATAAGGTTTCGCGATATGGGGCAACCATCGCCGCCGTCGTTGACTGTGCGCACGGGCTCGTCGCAGCAGACGTTCTCTGCCGGTAGCGAGATCGTGGTGGGCCGCGACCTTCGAGCCGACATCCGCGTCGTCCACCCCATGGTGTCGCGCGCTCACATGACCCTCAGATTCGACGGCGGACGGTGGGTGGCCGTCGACAACGGCAGCCGCAACGGGATCTTTGTCGGTCAGCGGCGGGTGCCGACCGTCGACATCATCGACCGGCAGGACATTCAACTCGGCAGTCCCGAGGACGGTCCGGTCTTGACATTCGAGGTCGGGCGGGAGGCCGGTCCGATCGGCGCTCCACCGCAGCGGACGGTCGAGTACAAGATTCCAGAAGAACTGTTGGCGCAGAGCGGCCCGATGCGTGCCGCCCCGCCCAGCGGCCGTATCCAGGCTCCACCGAGCGGCCCGATCCACGCTCCCCCAAGCGGACCGATGCAGGTTCCGCCGCCGTCGCCGCGACCACCGACGCATCCCCCGCGCGGCCCGCAGCCCACCGGGGGTCGCCCACCGACGGCGCCGGTGAGTCGCGGTGCGCAGACGCAGCTGCGCGGAGGAGGAGTCCGGCGCGGGGGGACCAGCGTTCGCCGGATTCTCGGTGGCTCCACGATCAGATCCCGCCCGGTCGGGGCGATCACGATCGGCCGCGACAGCGACAACGACATCGTCATCCCCGATGTGTTGGTGTCGCGATTGCACGCGACGCTGCTCCCGGGTCCCGGGGTGATGGAGATCCAGGACGAACGAAGCAGCAACGGCACGTTCGTCAACGGCGTACGGATCAGCCGGGCGTACCTCGACAAGGGCGACACAGTGACGGTCGGCAACGTCGACCTGGTGTTCGAGAACGGCACACTCGCCCGGCGCAGCGAGACCGATCCCGCCACGCGCACAGGCGGTTTGGAGGTCCAGGGCATCACCTTCACGGTCGAGGGAAACAAGAAGCTGCTCGACAACATCTCGATCTCGGCACGCCCCGGCACCCTGACGGCCGTGATCGGACCGTCGGGCGCAGGCAAGTCGACCTTTGCAAAGCTGGTCGCCGGCAACACCCATCCGACCGCCGGCACCGTTTCATTCGAGGGACACGACATCCACGCCGAGTACGCATCGTTGCGCACCAGGATCGGCATGGTCCCACAGGACGACGTCGTGCACTCCCAGCTCACCGTGAACCAGGCGCTGGGATTCGCGGCCGAACTGCGACTGCCGCCCGACACGACCAAAGCCGACCGCGCCAAGGTCGTCGCCGAGGTCCTCGAAGAGCTCGAGATGACCAAGCACGCAGATACCCGCGTCGACAAACTGTCCGGCGGCCAGCGCAAGCGGGCCTCCGTGGCGCTCGAACTGCTGACCGGACCGGTGCTGCTGATCCTCGACGAGCCCACCACCGGTCTGGATCCCGCGCTGGACCGTCAGGTGATGACGATGCTGCGCCAGCTCGCCGACGCGGGCCGCGTTGTACTGGTGGTGACGCACTCGCTGACCTACCTCGACATCTGCGATCAGGTGCTGCTGCTCGCGCCGGGCGGCAAGACCGCCTTCTTCGGGCCGCCCAGCGAGATCGAGCCTTCGATGGGCACCAAGAACTGGGCGGACATCTTCAGCGCGGTCGCAGACGATCCGGACGGGGTGCACCATCGCTTTCTCCAACGCCACGGTCCCGCGCAGCCCCCGCCTCCCGCCGTCGCCCCATCAGACCTCGGCGCGCCGCCGAAATCCAGCCTTTGGAAACAGTTCTCGACCATCGCGCGACGTCAGTTCAGCCTGCTCCTTGCCGACCGCGGATACTTCATCTTCCTCGCGCTGCTGCCGTTCATCATGGGCGCGTTGACCATCACGGCGCCCGGCGACGCCGGGTTCGCGATCAAGGATCCCAACGGTGAGGCAGCCAACGAGGCCCCCACGATTCTGGTGATGCTCAACATGGGCGCCCTGTTGATGGGAACCACTCTGACCATCAGGACCATCATCGGCGAACGCGCAATTTTCCTGCGCGAGCAGGCGGTTGGGTTGTCAACGAACGCGTACCTGCTGGCCAAGATCTGCGTCTTCTCGGTGGTGGCCGTCGTCCAGGCGACGATCATGGTCGGCATCATGACGATCGGCAAGGGCGCACCCCAACGGGGGGCGGTCGCGCTGGGGAGTCCAGCGCTGGAGTTGTGGTTCGGCGTGGCGATGACGTGCGTGGCGGCGGCGATGGTAGGGCTCGCGCTGTCGTCATTGGTCAAGACGAACTCTCAGATCATGCCGCTGCTGGTGGTGACGGTCATGTGTCAGCTGGTGTTCTCCGGCGGGGCCATCACGATCACCGGCAGGCCAGTGCTGGACCAGCTCTCGTGGTTACTGCCGGCGCGGTGGGGTTATGCCGCCACGGCCGCGACGGTCGACATGTGGGCGCTGACGCCTGGGCCCATGTCGCCGAAGGACTCCCACTGGAAGCACGAGCAGTCCGCCTGGCTGTTGGACATCGGGATGCTGTTCGTCCTGTGCTTCCTGTATGCGGGGTTCGTCCGCTGGCGGATCCGGCTCAGGTCCTCGTAGCGTCCGTCGGGCCGGGCTGCAGAAACTTGCGCTCCCATTGCTTTTGAGCCTTGGCCGCCTCGCGGATGTACGGGGTGAACGGGGCGAGATGCAGGATCAGCCAGTTCACCGCCGAGGCGGGAAAGCGCAGCGGCTTCACGAAGTCGATCATCAGCACGACGCGGACCTGATCGGTGCGGTTCCACGCCTCGTGCTCGAAGCAGTCGTCGAAGATCACCGCCTTGCCTTCTCGCCACTGGCAGACCTCGTTGCCGACGCGGATCCCCAATTCGTCTGTCCCGGCGTCCGGCACGAGCAGGCCGAGGTGCAGCCGAAGCACACCGTTGTAGGCCCCGCGGTGAGGCTGGAGGTGTTTACCCGGCTCGAGAATCGAGAACAACGCGGTTTTCAGCCCGGGGATGTTGTTGGACACCCGCCAGGTTTCCGGGCACAGGTGGGCCGCCTCGTCGGAGGTGGCGCCGAATCCGGTGAACAAGAACGTCTTCCACCCTTGGTCGGCGCTGATGGACCGGACCTCGCTGATGATCTCGTGGAAGCCGGGCAGGTCCTCCTTGCGGACCAGCAGACGGTCGAGTTCGGCTCGCACCAGCGGCCATTCCCGCTCGATGTCGGCGGTCCACGGGAAGTCTTTGATGTCCAAGACCGGCCGATCGCCGTATCTGGCGTACTTCCGGTTGAGGTTTTCGGCCCAGTCCACCATCGCGCTCAGCGCACGGTTCACCAGCCCGGGCCGACCCATCGTGTCTTCGAGACCGGCAGTGCGCTGGTTTCGACCTACCATGAAGTCAACCTAGAGCACGTGGGTGATTCGGACATCTCTTTGCCGGTAACGCACCCTGGCCATGTGCTAGTTTCTGCGCACTTGTCGTCATCGGGAGCGTCTCATGGACTTGTTTGGTCGGTTGCGCCCGCTGACGATTCAGCTCGGGATCGTGGCGTTGACGGCCGTAGACAAGATTCTGGTGCGGTATTCGCTGCTCGGCGACCCGGCCCGCTTCGACACCGCTGAACTTCCATGGGTCGCCGAGTTGGAACGCAACTGGCGAACGATCCGCGACGAGGCGGAAGAAATTCTGCGCAACGCGGACCTCGTACCACCCCTGCGCCGTCTGTCAGACGACCATCACAAGATTGCCATCGACGACAAGTGGCGATCCTTTTTCCTGTGGGGTTACGGCGTTCGCGTCGATCCGAACTGCAGCCGCTGCCCGCGCACGGCGGCACTCGTCGAGCAGATTCCGGGGATGCAGACCGCGCTGTTTTCGATCCTCACCCCGGGCACCCACATCCCGCTGCACAACGGCGCGACCAAGGCGATCCTGACCGGCCACCTCGGCCTGCGTGTGCCTCAGCAACGCGAGCGATGCCACATCACCGTCGACGGGCAGGATTACAGCTGGACGGAGGGCGAGGTCTTCGTCTTCGACGACATGCGGATGCACGAAGCCTGGAACGACACCGACGAACCACGTGTCGTGCTGATGATGCATGTCGCACGGCCGCAACGATTCCCGGGCACCCTTGTCCGCAACGGCGTCATCGCTTTGATGCGCAAGAGCCCCTACGTCAAAGACGCCAACACACAGATTCTGCGGTGGCCCGGCCGCAGCCTGGCCGAGCCGGCGGTGGATCAAATAGGCGCAACGCCTACCGAATAGAGACCTCAGGCGGCCGCGTGGACCCGGGCCCCGACCGCTTCCAGGTCAACCGAGTCGCACACCGCGGCCTGGCAGCGACGGGCCAGCTCGCGGCGATCGACGTCGGGCAACTGCCGGTCCGCGACGTGGATCTCGACGATCGTGCAACGTGTGGCGACGACGCGCCAGATCGAACGCGTCAGGGTGTCTTCGCCGACGAACGCAGGCACCGTCGAACGCCGACCGTCGGCGTGCCGATAGCTCAAACGGAGTGGCTGTATCGGCCGTTGGGCGTCGATGGCGGCCTGGAACATCGCCGGGCGAAATCGGCCGTAGGCCATCCCGCACCACGAGGTCCCCTCGGGGAATGTGACGACCGTGCGGCCCATGCGCAGATGCGCTGCCAGCTCCGCGACGACGCCCGGCAAGGGCCGCAGCTTCGTGCGATCGATCGCGACCACGCCCAACAGGCGGGCCATCAAGCCGATTCCGGGCCACTTGACCATATCCGCCTTCGCGACGAACAGTCCCGGCATCACCGCCCAGACCGCGAGCACGTCTATCCAGGAGATGTGCGGACTGACGACCAAGGTTCCCGTCATATCGCGAATCTTGTTGCCCGACAGCTTTATCTGGACTCCGCAGCAGGACAACAGCAGCCGACTGTAGAGCCGGACGCACAGGTATTGCCGTCGGTGCGGAATCGCTGTCAGCGGCATGGCGGGCAACACCAACAGGATCAGTGCGATACGCCCACACCCACGACCGAACCGCACCACACGACCGGGGACGCCGACCGGATCGTCGCGCACGCAGCTCTCGTCACACGGGGCCACTGGCACCCACGCATTCATCATGACCGGATTTCCTCGGCCATCTCGCTGGCGGCGCCGACCGACCGGAGACGTTTCAGGTAACGCAAGTCGGCTTCCCGTGTGTCCAACAGGACCGGGAAGTCGGCGACACCGAAATCCGGGTCGTGGGCGGGCTCGCCGCACACGCGGGTACCGAGCCTGAGGTACCCGCGCATCAGCGGCGGCACGATCGGGCGCGCAGGCGGTACGACAGCATCGAGCGAGACCGGCCGGTTCGGGTGGACGGTGTATGCCGACCGATGCCGCTTCATCACGAAGTCGTGCACACCCCGAACCTGCTCGAAGGGCGCACCGATCCCTTCGATCGGTACCGAGACGCAGCCCGCCACGTAGGGATAGCCGCAATGGTCGAGGTAGGCCAGAATTCCCGCCCACATCAGCAGCATGACAGCACCGTTGCGGTGGTCGCCGCGGACCACGGCCCGCCCCGTCTCCACCAGCGAATCGCGCAGCGGGTCCAACTCCGAGATGTCGAACTCGGTGGCCATATAGTGGCCGCCGGCCGCGATCGCCCCCGCCGGAGGAAGCATCCGGTAGCAGCCGACAAGCTCGCCGGAGTCGTCGTCGCGGACGAGTAGATGGTCGCAGTACTGGTCGAAGCGATCGACATCGTCAGACGCCGAAAGCGCATACCCCGGCTCCGCGCAGAACACCTCATAGCGAAGCTGTTGTGCGGCTTGGATGTGAACCGGGTCGGTGGACAGCAGCAGCGAATACTTCGGCGTAGCCGCTTCCTGGGAATCGGCTGACAACAGCACAGATGAAACGGTCATGCCGTACCTCCGCGTGGACACAGTCCCGACGACTCGTCGCAGTATTTCATCGCCGACGCGAGACCGCCCACTTTTCGGCGTGCACTCTTTGTTGAGGTGGCGGCGTTACTGCCACCGGGCAATGGCGTCAAAACGTCTGAGCGGAAACATCATCGACTCGTATGGTCGTCGACGCCGGCGCTGTGCCGCATCGTCGCGGCATCGAGTTCTTCTTCGACGGCCCCTTCACGACGACCGAGTGCGATGGTGGCAGCGATCATCACGACGATTGCGACGAACAGGACGGCGCCTTCAGCGAGGGTCAGCGACAGGTCCTCGCCGAGGATCGTGAGGCCGAGCGCGACCGCAACCAACTGCTCGCCGACCAAGATGATCGGAACCGAAACCTGTAGTGCCCCAGCGTTGAACGCCGATTGCTTGAGCACTGTCGCCACCAACGTGAGGGTCACGAGCGCGTAGGGCGCCGGGATCGAAAACATCGCGGGCAGACCACCGGCAGCAAGCTCATCGAGACAGACCTTGGTCAGCACTGCGACGATGCCGATCAGAACGGCGACCACCACGGACAGCAGGCCCGCGCGTCGCCGCCCGTCGGTGCGCGCCGCCACGACGACACAAACGCCGAGAATCGGGGCCAGCGCGATGGCCAGGACGGCCCACGAGAACATCGGCGGTCGGTTCACCGGGTCCGGGCGGGCAAGCACGATGAAAACGACCAGAGCGCCGGTCAGTAGCAGCGCCCACTTCCATTCGGTCCTCGTGACCCGCCGGCGCCCCAGTCGCGCACTCATCGGCAGCGCGAACAGCAAACACGACACCAACAGCGGTTGAACGACCAGAAGTGATCCCCAGGCGAGGGCAAGCGCCTGGCATCCGTAGCCGACGGTCGTTGTCACCATGCCCGCCCACCACAGCGGACTGCGGGCCATCGCCACCGCGATATCCGAGGTCATGCCCCGTTCGGTAGGGACAGCGGTTGTCGCGCGGTGCTGGGTGACCATGCCGACGGCGATACAGAACCCGGCCAGCAATGCCAGCAGCACCACCACTGCATGCACGTGGCCCCCCTCATCGCATCGTTGTCACGCAGGCAACTGTCGCACACCAGATGCCCCATCGAGGGCGCCCTGGAAAAGTGCCGTTGCAGCCGCCGGGTTCAGGACGTACCGAAAGTGTCGCGCGCACACCACCGGGATCGGCCGTGCAGCTCAGAAATCGCAGCCAGTGCCCCACGACCTGCTTGGCGTCCGACCCACCCGCCTCTGGACGCAGCGTTCAGAGCCGCGCTGATGCAGAAGGGAAACGCTCAGTCACCGTCGCGCGCGTCATGACCACTGCGGGTGTCGATCACGCGTTGCGCGATGTCTGCCAGTCGGGTGTTGCTGTCCTGCGAGAGTCGCTTCAGCATGTCGAAGGCGGCGATCTCGTCGATGCCGTACCGCTCCATGATGATGCCCTTGGCCTGGCCGATGCGGTCCCTCGTAGACAATGCCGACTGCAATTGCTCACCTTGCCGGCTGGCCAGGATCGCGGCTGCGGCGTGTGCGGCGAGCACGGTCGCGGTGGTCTCGTCTTCGGCGCCGAATGCGTGCGGCTTGAACGCGAACAGGTTCAACGCACCCGCGGTGCGCTCCGCGGTGTACAGCTTCACCGACAAGCCGCTCAGCACTCCGAGTTCGACGACCGCCGGCGAGTACTTCGGCCAGCGGCCCTCGGCTCGGAAATCATCGGTGCGCACGATCACCTCGTCGAGCGCCGCCTGCAGACATGGCCCTTCGTTGAACGTCATCTGCAGATCGTCGAGCGTGTGCGGCAGCTCTGTTATCCCTGCTAAAGACTCATACTTGCCGTTCTTGCCGACCAGCAGCACGCCCGCCGTATCGACGCCTCGGATCAACTCTTTCGCCGTCGCAGTGACGTCTGACAGAACCTCCTCGACGCTGCGCGGCGATGCGGACGCCCGCGCCAGTTCAGCCATCCGCTGCGCGAGTTCATAGCTCTGAAGCTGGGTCATCAGATCAGTCTTCCCAATACCGGTGTCCAGTACACGAACGTTTGCCTTCTCACTCAGCGGGCATGCAAACCAGCAGGCGGGGGTGGCGGTCGACCACCACTTCGGCCAAGGTTCCGCCGGTTCAGACCTGAGTGCCGGCGGAGCCGTTCTTGGAGTCACTCTCTTAGTTGTAGTACCGTCAGGCCATGGAAGGCGTGTGGATCCTCGGCGGCTACCAGAGCGACTTCGCCCGCAACTTCACCCGCGAGGGACTGGACTTCGCCGATCTGACCGCCGAAGTGGTGGAGTCGACCCTCGCGGCAGCGAAGCTGGACGCGTCCGACATCGAGGTGGTCCACCTCGGCAATGCCTTCGGCGAGATGTTCAGCAGGCAGGGACACCTCGGCGCCATGCCTGCGACCGTGAACAACGGACTATGGAGCACACCGGCTTCGCGCCACGAAGCGGCATGCGCGTCCGGCAGCGTCGCGACGCTGGCGGCCATCGCCGATCTTCGTTCCGGCGCATACCGAACCGCACTGGTTGTCGGTGTCGAAGTGGAGAAGACAGTGCCGGGCGACACCGCCGCCCAGTATCTGGGCGCCGCCGCGTGGACCGACCACGAAGGTGCCGACGCCACGTTCATGTGGCCGCACATGTTCGACCGGGTGACCGCCGAATACGACCGGCGGTACGGCATCGATGAGACGCACCTGCGGGCCATCGCTGCGCTCAACTTCGCCAACGCACGCGCGAACCCCAACGCCCAGACCCGCGCCTGGACGGTGCCCGATCCGTTGACCGACGACGACGAATCCAATCCGGTCGTCGAAGGGCGGCTGCGCCGCTTCGACTGCAGCCAGATGACCGACGGCGGCGCGGGGGTCGTGCTCGTCACCGACCACTGGTTGCGCGACCATCCCGACGCGCGCCCGATCGGCCGGATCGACGGTTGGGGCCATCGCACCGTCGGGCTGGGTCTGCAACAGAAGCTCGATCATTCGGCGGACGACCCGTACGTCATGCCGCACGTACGCCGAGCGGTGCTCGACGCGCTCGACCGTGCGCACGTCACCCTTGACGACGTCGACGGTTTCGAAGTCCATGACTGCTTCACCCCCAGCGAGTACCTGGCGATCGACCACATCGGCCTCACAGGACCGGGCGAATCGTGGAAAGCCATCGAGAACAACGAGATCGAGATCGGCGGACGACTGCCGATCAATCCCAGCGGCGGCCTGATCGGCGGCGGACATCCGGTAGGCGCATCGGGCGTGCGGATGCTGCTCGACGCCGCCAAACAGGTCAGCGGCGGAGCGGGCGACTACCAGGTCGAAGGCGCAAAGACGTTCGGCACGTTGAATTTCGGCGGCAGCACCGCCACCACCGTCAGTTTCGTCGTCACGGGAGCATGAGATGACTTCAGGTTTGGGAGCCAATGTCGAGATCGTCGGCAAGTACCTGTCCACGTTGCCCGAGGACGACGCCCACCCCTACCGCACCGGCCCGTGGCGTCCACAGACAACCGAGTGGGACGCTGACGACCTGCACGCCGTCGAAGGTGAGATCCCGCACGACCTCGATGGCGTATACCTGCGCAACACCGAGAACCCGCTGCATCCCGCGTTGAAGTTCTACCACCCGTTCGACGGCGACGGCATGGTGCACGTCGTCGGATTCCGCGACGGGAAGGCGTTCTACCGCAACAGGTTCGTTCAAACCGACGGATTCGTCGCGGAGAACGAAGAAGGCGGGCCGCTATGGCCCGGGCTGGCCGAGCCGATCCAGATCTCGAAGCGAGATCACGGCTGGGGCGCAAGGACTTTGATGAAAGATGCGTCGAGCACTGACGTCATCGTCCACCGCGGCACCGCGCTGACGAGTCATTATCAGTGCGGCGACATGTACCGCATCGACCCGTTCTCCGGCAACACCCTGGGCAAGGAGGACTTCAACGGCGGCTTCCCGTTCGACTGGGGTGTGTCTGCACATCCGAAGGTCGACGATCGCACCGGCGAATTGCTGTTCTTCAACTACAGCAAGGAGGCGCCGTATATGCGTTACGGCGTCGTCGACGCCGCCAACGATCTGGTGCACTTCACTGACATCCCGCTTCCGGGACCGCGGCTCCCCCACGACATGGCGTTCACCGAGAACTACGCAATCCTCAACGACTTTCCGCTGTTCTGGGATCCCAAGTTGCTGGAAGCCGGTATCCATTTTCCGGGGTTTCATCGAGACATGCCGTCGCGCTTCGCGGTCATCCCCCGCCGCGGCGGCTCGGACGAGATCCGCTGGTTCGAGGCCGAACCCACCTTCGTGCTGCATTGGGTCAACGCCTACGAGGACGGCGACGAGATCGTGCTCGACGGCTTCTTCGAGGGAGATCCCACGCCGGTCGACACCCTCACAGGCGACAAGTACAAGAAAGCGTTCCGGTACCTTGCGCTCGATGGATTGCAGACCAACCTTCACCGGTGGCGTTTCAATCTCGTCACCGGTGCGACACGCGAAGAGCGTCTGTCCGACACCACCACCGAATTCGGCATGATCAACGGCGGCTATGCCGGAGGCAGGTACCGGTACACGTATGCCGCGACGGGCAAGCCGGGCTGGTTCCTGTTCGACGGGCTGGTCAAACACGACCTTGCGACGGGGACCGAGGAGCGGTTCGCCTTCGACGACGGCGTGTACGGCAGCGAGACCGCGATGGCGCCGCGCGTGGGGAGCAGCGCCGAGGATGACGGCTACCTCGTGACGCTGACCACCGACATGAACGCGGACGCATCGTTCTGCCTGGTGTTTGATGCGGCCCGAGTCGGCGATGGCCCCGTGTGCAAACTCGCACTGCCGGAACGGATTTCCAGCGGTACGCACTCGACCTGGGCGGCAGGCTCGGAGTTGCGACGCTGGCGCGAGACCGACACAGCGGCCGGCGCGATCGGCCTGTAGGTGGCCGATCCGGCACCGAACGCCGTCGCGCGGATGCTGGGGTTGCTCGGCGACGAGTGGACACTGCTCGTCGTTCAGCAGGGACTCCTCGGCGCCACGCGATACGGCGACTTCCGCGAGCGGCTTCCGATCTCGAACTCGGTGCTGACCGCGCGGCTGCGATCGCTCACCGACGAGGGCCTGCTCGAACGTCATTCCTATCAATCGAATCCGCCGCGGTCGGAGTACGTCGTCACAGATCGAGGCCGGTCGCTGTGGCCGGTGCTCCTGTCGATCTGGGAATGGGAACGCCACTGGGTGCCCGACCACAGCGATCCACTACCCGACATGCGTCACCGCGCCTGCGCGGGCGACTTCTCTCCTCTTGCGACCTGCGCCTCGTGTGGGGAGGTCGCGACCGACAAAGACGTTGTCGCACAGTGGGGCCCGAGCGGTTCCTGGTCGCGGTCGATACCAGCGGCGGCCACCCGTCGTCGGTCCGGGTCGGATTCAGCCGCTGGGCTGTTCCCCCAGACGATGAGCATCATGGGTAACCGATGGGGCTTCGCGCTGTTGGTTGCGGCGTTTGTCGGGATGAGCCGCTTCACCGATTTCCAGTCACAGCTGGGCGCACCCCCCGGATCAATCGCCGACCGGCTGTCGATCCTCGCCGCAAACGGGGTCTTCGAGACGTCCGACAGCCGCTACCGGCTGACCGAAAAGGGCCGCGCGCTCTTTCCTGTTCTGGTGACCGCCCTCGAGTGGGCACAGCGGTGGTACACGGCACCTGAAGGACCGGCGGTCGAGCTCATCCACACGACATGCGGTGGCCCCTTCCGACTGGTTCTGACGTGCGATCAATGCTCCGAACCGTTACGCGGCGGCGACGTCAGCGCCCTTCAAAAGAGTCTCTGAAAAGTTCTGGCACTCTCGTTGCGAGAGTGCTAACCTCGCTGGTGCACAGTGATTTGGTCGCCCGCCAGGGTGGCGGGCCTTGAGTGGCATAGGAGGTGGATTGCTGTGCTTCGTTTTGATCCTTTCAGTGACCTTGACGCGTTGACCCGCGGACTGCTGAACAGCCAGACGGGATCAGCTCGCACCCCTCGGTTCATGCCGATGGACCTCTGCAAGATCGACGACCACTACGTCCTCACCGCCGATCTACCCGGCATCGATCCGGGTTCGGTGGATGTGGACGTGGACAGCGGCACCCTGACGATCTCCGCGCATCGCACCGCCCGTTCGGAGGATGCCGTCCAGTGGCTGGCGAACGAGAGATTCTTCGGTACCTACCGCAGGCAACTCTCGCTCGGCGAAGGCATTGACGCCACGGCGATCTCGGCCACGTACGAGAATGGTGTGCTCACCGTGACGATACCGGTGGCCGAGCGTGCCAAGCCGCGCAAGATCGAGGTCAGCCACACCGGCCACCAGCAGTCGATAGAACCGACCACCGTCGACTCCGAGTAGCCCCTCCAAACGAGACTGCGCACAGATCGCGCGTCGGCGTGATATCGCGATCTGTGCGCAGTCTCGGCCTGCGTCGGCCGTCACGTGTGACGGTTCAGCCGATACAACAGGTTGTTGCGTACCGAGGGCCACTCGACATCCAGGATCGAGTACACGACGGTGTCGCGCCGTGACCCGTCGGCCAGCAGCTGATGGCTGCGCAGCACACCGTCGAGCTTGGCGCCGAGGCGCTCGATCGCGCCGCGACTGGTGAAGTTGAAGAAGTGGGTCCGGAATTCGACTGCCACACAGTTCAACTGGTCGAAAGCGTGGCCGAGCATCAGCAGCTTCGTCTCGCTGTTGACGCCGCTTCGCCGGGCCGATTCCACGTACCAGGTGTTGCCGATCTCCAGCCGCCGGTTCGCCTGGTCGACATTCATGAAGCTCGACGAGCCGACGAGCGTTCCATCCAGTCCGCGCACGACCATCGTCAGACCGGTATCCGACGTCTGCACTGCCAACCGGGCGTCGACCCACCGCTCGACCGCTTCCGGGGAAGGTGCTGCGGTGAACCAGAGGCGGCCCAGTTCGCCGTCGGCCGCTGCCGCGCTGATCTCCGGGACATGTTCTCGGCTAAGCGGTTCCAGCGTCACCCACCGCTCCCCGGTCAATGACACCGGTTCGACGAAGCCGCTCATGTCATTCGGGAACCGGCGGCCGACCAGGCGACCAGCATCGCCCATACCGACAGCAGCGCCGCCACGATCGCCACGACTGCGCCGATATAGAGACCGTACGAAGCCGAGACAGGCGCAGACACGTAGAGCCGGTAGTAGAACACGGTGAGAACAACCAACAGGACCGAAATGGCCAGCGCTGCCGACGATGCCAGCCGAGCTGACAGCCCACGTGCGGCCATCGCCCCCGCGACGACCAACGTCGCACCCAACAGCACGATGATCTGGCCGACACCGAAGCCGGATAGCCGGTTCCGCAGCTCATCCATGTTGCCGACCACGCCGCCGATCGCGCTGGCGCGTGCACCGGACGCGGTCAGCCAGGGCAACCAGGCATTCACCACCAGAACGGCCGCACATAATGCGACCAGCCAGCCAGGACGCAGGCGCGACATAAAGCGAGACTACGGTATGGCCATGACCGAACTTCCCGACTTGGCCCGCCGACTCGACATGGCTCCACACCCTGAGGGCGGCTGGTATCGGGAGACGTGGCGCAGCGACCTGACCGTCCCCCAATCTGCACTTCCACCGGACTACACCGGGCCGCGCAGTGCGGGCACGGCCATCCTGTTTCTCCTCATGCCGGGCCAGCAGTCGGCATGGCACACCGTGCGCAGCGCCGAGCTGTGGCTCTACCACTCCGGCGGCCCCCTGCTGCTCGAGTTCGGGCCCGAACAGGACGGCGCCACAACATATCTGCTCGGCGCGGATATCGAATCCGGTGAGCATCCCCAGTTCGTCATCCCGCCGGGACATTGGCAGCGAGCGCGCCCGCGCGACGATCAGCCCTGCCTCGTGAGTTGTGTCGTGGTCCCGGGATTCGACTTCGCCGACTTCGCACTCGGCGCCCCTAACGACTGAGCAACTGCACCGCGGCAGACACCAGGTCGGCGTTTCCTGACGGAGACGACCCATCGGGCAGCCGTACGGTGTCCTCCAAACCTATGCGGGTCTGCACGTCGCGACGTCCCGCGTGTTCGAGGAGCGGCCAACAACTTTCGTCGGACCCGTGTAGCAGCACAGGCGCCGGGGACCCCGCCGTCATCACCTGAGCCAGCAGATCGTCGGCGGTCGCGATATCGCCGTCGCCCTGCAGCTCGACCATCACCCGCATGCAGTGTGTCGCGATGTCCGAGCCAACCCACGACGCGGCCGCTTCGGTGTTGAAGATGCCGGCCTCGACACCGATTCCCTTGGCGAGCAGTAGCCCGGCAAGTTCCTCGGCGCCAGGTTCATGCCAGTTCACCGAGGCGAAGTCAGGTAGCACCGTCCAACCTTCGACAGCACACAACCGCGCTTCGGCGTCGGGCAGCGCCCAATATCCGGTGGTGACTCCGAGGGGCGGGCCCGGCACCGCGCGCCGGACTGCCGCCACCGCCGCGTCGACGACTGCCGGCTCCAGAGAGTCGACTCCATCGGGGGTCTTGGGGTGCATGTGCACGGCCTTGGCGCCGGCTTGATGTGCGGCGAGCGCCTCGGCGGCCAACTGCTCGGGTGACACGGGAAGGTTCGGGTGCTCATCCGGTGTGCGAACGCCGTTGATGCACGCCTTCACGTAGGTCGAAGAGGGCATGCGATCAGAGCCGGCCGGCGCGCAGCTTGTCCAACCGCCGGCGATCCCGTTTCGTCGGTCTGCCCGCGCCGCGGTCGCGGACGGCGATGGCAACCGTCGCGGTGGGTACGGGTTTCGGCGTGCGGTCGAGGAAGCACGTCGCGGCGTCGGCGGCCCCCACCCGCTTTTGGATCACTCGGACCACCTCGACGACCCGCGTGGTCTGACCGACCAGTGCGCGGACCTCATCGCCCGGTGACACCGTGGTGGCGGGTTTGGCGGGCCGGCCGTTCACCCGCACGTGGCCGCCCCGGCACGCGTCGGCGGCATCGGGCCGGGTCTTGACGAGGCGGACCGACCACAACCATCTGTCCACCCGCGTCGACTCCACGCCATCCATCATGGACTAGGTAGGCGGCGCCGGACCGCGCAAAAACAGGAAGTTCAGCGACGGTGTTGGGACTGTCGTTTGCCGGCAGAGAACTCAGGGGTCGATCACGATCTGGCCGGGGCCCGCCACCGCCAGGCGGTTGTGGCGGTCGTCGCCCAACGAGCCCGCCTGCGCATATCCACCTCCGGTCGCTGTCGCTTTGTTACCGATGTTCCGCTCGCCACCGAAGCCTGCGTACGCCTGACTCCCGATACCGTCGGCGCTGGCGACGTTGTCGGCGTTGTCGACGCCGCCGAAGCACCCACAGTCACCACCACCCGCCACGGCGACACCGCCTTCGGACGCGGTGGCGTTATTGCCTGTGTTGCCGGACCCGTCGATGCCCGCGGTAGCGCGGCTTCCGTCGTCGGCGGCAGTGGCGGTGTTGCCGGTGTTGTCATCGCCGTAGGCGCCCGCGTCAGCCTCCGCGCCAGCTGTCGCGGTGGCGGTGTTGCCAGAGTTGTTGTCGCCGTCGCTCCCCGCGACGGCGAAGCTTCCGACGCCCGCGGCGGTACCGATGTTGCCGGTGTTGTCATCGCCGTAGGCGCCCACCAGAGCCAAGCCTCCGCCGGTCGCAGATGCCCGGTTAGCGTTGTTCCGCTCGCCCAGATACCCGGCGAAGGCCAGGCTCCCGACACCGCTCGCGCTGGCGACGTTGTTGTCGTTGCCGTCGCTGCCGCACCCACAGGCACCACCCCCGGCGATGGCGTTGCCGCCGTAATCGGCGTACGCCCAGTTGAAGTCGTTGTCGTCACCTGAATTTCCCGCGGTGGCACTGCCCCCGTTGAAGGCGATCGCACGGTTGTAGTCGTTGCCGTCCCCGTCGCCGCCCGCGATCGCCGTCGCCCCTGCGCCCCACGCGAACGCCCGATTACCAACTCCGCCAGTTGCCCTCGCCGAGGCGTTGATTCCGATCGCGATCGCACGGCTGCCCCACCCGCTCGCGTATGCAGTCGAGCCGGGACCGATCGATAGAGCCCATGAACCCCACCCAGTCGAGGTGAACGTGAAATCGCCGATCCAGATCATGAAAAGGACCGGCGGATCGGGCTGAATCGCAGCGATGGACACCAGCGCATTGGCCGTCGACAACTCATCGGCAGACTGCAGATCGACCGTCTCGGTTTCCGCGCGCCGCGTCAACGCGAACATCGCCAACATCGCCGGCGACTCGAGCGGATCCGACGGCCCGGGCAATGCGCCCGGCGCCCCACCGCCGTCGAATGGTTCGGTCCCGATGGCGACTATCGTCGGCTCCTCGAACTCCTCGACGACGACGGGGTCCGTAGACACGGGCGGCGATTCGTTTCCGGTGTCCACGACTCGGTCCTGGATGACAACCGGTTCGGTCGTCGCCGGCTCGGGTACATCCACTCGGTTGGTCTCCGGTGGCGTGTAGTCGTTGCCCTTCGGTGGGTCGACGACCACGACCGGAACCTCATCGATCAGGTCCTGTTTCCGAACATCCTGTTGGTTGTTGACATCGATGTCGGCGTCCTTCTCGTCGCCGTCCCCTTCGCCTGGCGTCCTCCCGTTACCGGTCGTGGTCGTCGGCGAACCGGTGCTGTTTCCAGTCGGCGACGTGCCGGAACCGCTGTTCGGGCCGCCGGAGTTCGGGGAGCCGTTGTCCTTGGTGGGGTCATTCGACGAATCAGCAGAAGGATCGGTCGACGACTCGTTGGGCGAGGAATCCGAGGAGGTGGATCCCTCGTCTGTCGCGGCCAGCGCCACCGCGGGCAGGCCCACAATCGCCGAGCCGACGCCCAACGCCACCGCCAACGCGCCGACCCGCCCAACGTGCTTCGCATGACCCATGTGTGCGAGCATAGGATCAAGATCGAAATTTTGCCATTATCGAGATTGCTCGGTAGAAATTACTCGTCGAAGCACTAGTGACGGCCAAGCTAAAAATTGCCAGAATTCATCCTCCAGCAAAATCTCGTGTCGAGATGCAGCGAAGATTGACAGGACTCGCCGGGCTACTTTGACAAGATCTCGGCGTGTCGTCTGGGCTTGTTAATCTTCGTTGCAAAAGGCCACGTCAGGACACGTGGCCTGCTCGACCGTGATCGCCCGACCACGTGGCGGAACGGGGCTATCCGATACTTCAGTGGCCCTGATGAGGAGATCTGACACAGTCGAGCCGGTGCGCGCCGGCGGTCTTCATGCGGCTCTCTGAAATCGCGGCGTTACCAGGCGAGCCGTGGCCGGACTCCACGAGTAGCCACCTTTGCCGCGATGTCTGTGCTTCACGTCGAATCATGATCGCAATCGTTGCGGCGCGGTTCTGTCGGGCTCTCCTGGCTGCAGTCGTCGGTCTTCCGTACGGTGAGGTGCAGGGCTTGGTCAAGCAATAACGCGATTTCATGTCGGCGAAGTCCGCAACGAGCGCGGATCTGGCGCGATTGGATTTCATTTCTCTGGCCGATGACCTCGCGCAAGCCGAGTCGCCATGCTGGACAACGTTTGTCGTGTGAGCAGCGCTAAATCGCTCGCCATGCGGCCCCGGTGCCCAAGAGGACCGTGCCATCGGCATGGAACCGCGTTGCAAACACATTGTCACCGGCGAAGCGAAAGCACTCGAGGAGAATCGCGTCGCCGATCAGCGGATCGTCAGTCCAATAGATGCCTCCTGCATAGCCAGCGTCGAGCAGTTTGAATGACACAGTGGGTGGACTAGAGGGGCTCACCGTCAACTCGCTAACGCCCGTCAGCGTTTCGGGTGGGCCATAGGCGACGAGTTGCGTGAGTACAGCCGTCGTTATGCGGTCGATCTCCTCGTTGACCGATTCGAACGATTCAGCGAATCTCCGCGCCTCCGGCGATAGCGTCTCCAACGTCTGCATCGTGACTGACCGGGCTCGATTCAGCCCCTCCCGCGGATCGCCAAACTCGATGCCGCTCTCCGCGCCGGCGGCCGCCGCCTGGCGTGCTAGCTGTTGTCTCGCCGTCAGAAGTTCGTTGCGGATCTCCTGCCCGAGTGCGTGGTGCGCTTGGGTGAACGCGCGCCATGAGGGCAGCTCTTCGAAGGCCTCGGCCAGCACCGAGTAGCGGTCGTCAGCGCTAATTTTCAGCTGGAAGTCACAGTTAACGGGCCGATCCTGATACTCGATACCCGCCTGCAATACTTGCGGAGCCCAAGGGACCGTGAAGTTGTTCAGGGTGTGAAAGGAACCCTTCGCCAATTGCGGCGCCGGGATGTGCGGATAGCCGGGAAGCCGAGACCGTATCCACCACGTTAAATGAAAGAATGCCAACTCGACCGCCGCAGAGTTGGCTGCCAGCGCGCGGTCACGCTGGCTGATGCCGATGCCCATGTGCGGGAAGGCCTTATGAACGTGGAAGGGCATCTTGGTGATGGACTGCGGGTCTCGCAATGCAAGCGCCCTCAGACATGGCGTGGCCTCCTCGCTATCGAGATCGAGCGACAGTTCTTCTCTAACTGGGGTCACTTTCTGCGACTTAGACCAGCAGTCCGCCAGGAAACCCACAGCGCGCCAGATTTCCGTCGTACTCATGAGTCGTCCACCTCCAAACTTGCGTTCCTAACGTAGCCAGGGCACTTCAACGACCTTGTTTACTGCCTTGAGTACATAGTCTTTGGCCGTGTCCTCCGGCGAGCGTCGCACTATCGAGTCGACGCTGCCCCACCCGGTGTGTGGACCATCCTCATGCCAGCTATCGAAGTCGATCACCCGCACCCGAAATGTGGGCGAGCTCCGAAATAAGATGGGCCAGTATGGGTTTCCGTCACGGCGGCCCGGTTGAATGGCTACGTCCAGCGGCTCGGGCAGTGCCAAATCAAGTACGCGTTGACGACAGTGTGGCGGGAATAGGTCGGTAGTGAGTCTTCCTACGCACTCCGCGGTGGCTTCTGCATGGCTCGCGACGGCTGCTGCTGCCTGACTCTCGGTCTCGGGGATTCGCCATCCAACGCGACCGCCTTCCAGCTGAGACTCGAGCATCTTCTTCCAAAGCGTTACCGCGATCCGCAGCGGCCCCCCGCTGCTTTCGCTCGCACCGTGTTGAAATAACAGAGACGCAACGTCATCCGTTGAAATGAACGCCGACTCCTGCGACGCATTGGTCAGCACGAAGATCCGGTGATCATCAGACTCCGCGATCTGAACCGAAGGCGCTGCAAGGCCGGTGTCGCGGACGACGTTCGAGAGCAGCCGTGCCGCCACAGCCGGAGCGTCCGGCGCCAAGGGTCCGTCGTCGAACGATGCGACCGGGACACTCAGGAATGGTAACCGATTCGTGATTAACTCCGCCAACTCTGTTGATACACTAGACATCTCAGCTAGAAACTGCAGTTGAAGAGTGTCGTTCTCCGTGACAGACTCGGGCAGCGCCAAAAGCCCCTTGTCTACCGCCATCGCAGCGAAGTAGTCGGCCAACGAGTCGTGAACTGGCCGTACCGTCTGGTCGTAGTTCTCATACGCAACAAATCCGCCCTGCCGCGCAAGGCGTTCAATCGCACTTGCATCGATGTCGACGCCTCGCTCATGCAGCAGGGCAGACGAAGTAGCGAGAAGCTGCCGCCAGTCGAATTGATCGCACTGCCGACGGCCACGCCTGAGCAACTCACCGAACGCTACACCGAGCGCAAGGAGGCAAAATTGCAGATCTGTCACGCCACGGCGACGAGCCATCTCCTCCGTAAACACGGCATACATTTGAGCCCTGCTCTTGATATCGATGCCATAACAGATCAATTCAGTCGCCATCGACAGCAAGTACGGCACACACGACGCTTCTTTCAACGCGTACATTGCCTGTGCCGATACCCTGTTAGTATCGCTAGGATCTGTTGCCCCCATTTGGTTGAGCACATCGCCTACCAGCGCTTCGCGCTGATCGCGACGAATACCCCGCAGTGTGTAGGCGTTCTTCAAGACATCATGCGGCAGAAGAGAATTCAGCACGGCCGGATCACGCCCAACAAGGATGGTTCTAGGAGCATTGGATGAGTGGACGAGCGGAGTCAACTCATCGGCAAAGGCTTGACGCTGGTCGACTGTCATCTCCGCCGCGCCGTCGAACAAAATAGTGGCTGTTGGGTCACCGAGAATCGCACGGCCTATCGACATACCAACGGGCTGGTCGATAAGCATTGCAACCGAGTCACTGACCAACGCCGGCAATCGGCCCGGAATATAGGCCTCCGCGTTGGCAATCACCAATGCCCGTCCGGCTTCGGCGAAGTGATTTCGCAGTTTGATGGCTGCGGTCGTCTTGCCCGAACCAGACTGCCCGCTGATCAGTGCGTGGCTGGATTCGTCGAGCAAGTCGATGAGAGGCTTCGAATCGTCATCCTGAACTGCCGCAGCACGTTCTATGGGTGTGGGCTGGCGCCGGAAATCCTCGGTGACAGTTTTCGGGATTCCAAACCGCAATGCCGCTTCTTGATACACGCGCCGCGCAGTCGCGTCCCACTGCTGGCGCAGCTCGACCACATCGAGGTCGAACAATCGAGCGACCTCGGCCTGCGTGACGACACGTTCTGCCGCCTCGCGACGGCTTGCTCTATCAGTGACCAGCAAGTACAGCGCGCCCAAAACGCTGTCAGCCTCCGCTCGCGCGTCAGGTCCCGTCCGAGGAACCCGTAGGAGCGACATCGCCTGTTGACTGCCAGCCGTCAGCAAGCTCGCCGTCGGCGTCGGATCCACGACAAGGTGAACGGCGGAAGCTGCCGTCAGTTCAGTTGTGGAGAGAACGCTCGCTGCGAACGAACCGAGCTGGGATGGATCGCCATCCGCCGCTTTTCGGAGGGCCAGTTGAAGCTCCGCCCCTTTAGGGCCAAGCCGACCTCCCAGCCGTAGCTCAAGGCCTTGGGGCGGGTGTGTGGGTAGGCTGGACCACTCCATGATCAGCGGATATATGTCGTTGGGCGCCCACGTTTCGTCCAGCTGACGGTTCTTGATCTGCAGGGCTTTAAGCGTGGCGCCGCGCCCATCAAGTAGTTCCAGGTCAAACGCGTCGACCTTGCTTTCTACACCCACCGCTGCGGCTGCTGGGAAACTGCCGTCGAGAAGTCCCAAGCAGATGAGAACCGCATGCGCCTGTTGATAAGCGATCCCGGACTGGTTGCCCCATCCTGACACTCGATCATTCTGGCAGTTCGCACTGACAGGCAACGTCATCCGCGTTTACTGTGGCTAATAGATTTGCGTTTGTGGCACGGTGAACCTCCGAGACTCCTGATTCTCGCGTTGTACCCCCGAACCGAAGTCTGCGGCGGGGTCCGGAGGCCGGCGCGCCCAAGGCGACTACTCGTACACGTTGGACGATGTCGGGCGGGTACCGAACTTCTTGGGACAATGTCTGCATGCCCAGCGTTGCCGATTCCAGCGCAGACGTGCCCGATTGGTCGAAGCTTATGCACATCGGAGTCCATCAAGGCGAACTTCCAATGCGGCCAGAGTTGAGCGAACTCGGTTTGGACGAAGTCCATCGAATCTGCAACCGCGCGTGGGGTTACAGCAGGGCCGACTTTGAGCCCGATCCCTTCGCGTCAGTAATAACAAGTCAGTGGCGAGAAACTTGCGCACTCGCTGGATCCATCGCGGAGTCACTAATGCTTAGCGCCGCGGCCTACCTCGAGGCGGCCTGGCACAGCCGAGCGATTGCTGCGAAGACCGAGCCTCCTGGCATGGCCCTCGCGCAGCGGTATCTGGCCGACATGTCCATCGACACGACTGTCAGCGTCGGCCACCGGCTGATCAACTTTGTTGCGCGGGTCGCACGGACAAACCCGACCACAAGAGCGCAGTTTGCTTCAGTCGACAAGCTGACACGACTCGCGGGCGATTACGAGCCGTTTGTCACCGAAGTACACACAGCGTGGCTATCGCTCAACGCGGAGACGATGCGTGCGTTGCGTAGGAATACGCCGCCGGTTCACGAGGGCTCCTTAAGCGCCCTTCACACGCTGATTTCAGCCTCCGTATGGAAACCGTTGTCCGCTGTGCGCGCCGAGAACTTCCACCGCTGGCGCAAGGAGCATGAGTCGGTCTCGGGCGTCGACCAGAACTCCGGAAGGGGGAGCGACTACGTAGATCATGCCGGAAACGTAATTGGGCGCCGCGTTTCTGCGATCCGTCGGCGCCACCAAGTAAGCGACGGGCTGACAGATCAAACAACACAGATCGCCGGTGAGGGTGTCCTGGCGATGGCTACGGCTGTCGATGCGGTGATCACTGATACGCTCGCCAATCTGCGCCAACTCACCAACGGTTTCGTGCTGAACCTGGACTTCGACGGAAACATTGTCAGCATGGGCGGTTTGGGGAGTTGACGGAAGATCCCACCGGTTATCTACGGCGTGCCCCGTTCGCCTTCTAGAACACGCGCGGTGCCTCAAGGTGCGACATCGCGCGCCGCCGATAACACCCGACGATGTCCTGCGATGCGTCGGCGCGCACCGCTTGTCACATTCGTTGCACCGAGGGAATTCGATCCGGGGACATCCCCAGCGTTCGAGTGTTGGCCGAAATGCTCGGTCTATCAATCAGATTCGGTCGCTCATCATGGATATTCTCTCTTATCCATGATAAAGTACGCCATTTTCATCAGATGAATCACGGATCCGAGGGTGGTGTCGATTGTCGCCACTGTGGTGTGATGACCAAAGCCGTTGTTGGTCTGTGGGTTTGGGTTCTGTAGTGGTTGGTGGGTGAGTGCCCGTCTGCAGGATGGGGCCGACACGCCGAGCGGAGTCGTGTCAAGGTGATGCGGCTACCTGCACAGATGTGGTAATGATTCAGGGGATGATTCAATGATTCATTGAGTGAGACAGCCTGGAGGTCGTTTTGCCCGTCGATCTGAGCGGTCGCGTGTATGTGGTCGGTTCGGTTCCGGTGCTGCATCCGGAGGCCCAGACGCTCAACGAGATGCTCGAGGGCTGGCGCAATCAGCAACTGTGCCGCAACTTGGATGCTGACACGGTTGCGGGGCGAGCGCGCCTCGTCGAGCGCTTCATCGAGGCGACCAATGAGTTTCCGTGGACGTGGACGCCGAGCATGGTGGAGGAGTTCTTCAGCGATCTGCGCTCGGTGAAGCGGCGAAAGCAGTCGACGGTGCGGGGTTACCAGAATGCGCTGCGGATGTTCTGTTCGTATGTCAGCGATCCCGACTACGGGTGGGACCGGGTCTGCGAACAGCGCTTCGGCACCCACCCCGCGCAGGTGTTCTTCGAATGGAACACCGCCAGCCACGTCCAAGACAATGAGCAGTCTCCAGCGAAGCGGGCCTTCACCAAACAAGAGTTGCAAGACTTCTTTGACCACGCCGACGACCGAGTCGCGCTGGTCGCGGCCTCGGCGCGGAAGGGTTGGCTGCCGGCTTACCGGGACGCGACGATGTTCAAAGTGGCCTACTCCTACGGGCTTCGGTTTAACGAATTGCGCCATCTGCAAACGGTGGATTTCTCCCGCAATGCCCATGCCGGCGAGTTCGGCCGCCATGGCGTTGTGCAGGTGCGCTACGGCAAGGCCAAGAAGGGATCCCCGCCCAAGCGCCGCGGCGTCCTCACGGTGTTCACCTGGACTCCCGAGATAATCACCGACTGGCTCGCTCACGGGCAGGCGTGCATGTCCGCCGGGCTTGATCTGTTCCCCAGCGAAAGAGGCGCGTTGGTCGCCGAGAACACGCTGTTGCGCCGGTTCCGTCGCTACTGCCGCGATCTTGAGTTGCCAGACGGATTGGATCTGCACTCGCTGCGCCGCTCCTACGCTACCCACCTCATAGAAGACGGCTGGGACGCGAAGTTCGTCCAGGACCAGATGGGCCACGACCATGCCAGCACGACGTCTCTGTACACCTGCGTGTCCAGTGATTACCGGGTGAGCACGTTGCGACGGGCGTTGGATAGCACCATCACGAGCGCCCTTTCGTTCGACCAGGAGAGTTCATGAAACGCCAAGTTGACTACACCTGGAGGCTGGCCGAGCTCATGGCCGCCCGCGGAATGCACAACAGTACTCAGCTCATCCCGCTGCTTTTGGAGCGGGGGATTCAACTGTCACGACCGCAGGTGTATCGCGTGGTTCATCAACGCCCCGAACGGATTTCCCTACAGATGATGGCAGCACTGTGCGACATCTTGGGCTGCGGGGTGGAGGACCTGGTGACCGTGACCGCCGCCGATGTCCGTCGACGCAAAGCGTCGTCGGGCTCGCAAGCCGTAGCCAAGCCCAACGTCGTCGAACTCAACAAGGCGGTGCGACCTCGCCGAGCCAGGGTGCTCAGCGATGACGATTAGCCCCAATAGGCGCTCGACCAAACGAGGCCGCCCGCCCGTCACTGACGGTGCGTTCCGCTGCAGCCGATGTCAACGAATGGCCAACCAGTGCAGAGCGACCTGGCCCGGAGAACAACTGTGCTACAGCTGCTTCTACGCAGCGATGCACACTCGCGGTGTCTGCCCTCAGTGCGGGCATGACGGCGTTCTCGCCGGCCTTGCCGGCGACGCCAGCAGGCGGCCGATCTGTTTGTCGTGCGCAAGGATTCCCGGCGACTTCACCTGTCGAGACTGCGGAAACGAGGGGGACTTCTACCGGCGCGGGACCTGTGCCCGGTGCGCCCTTCGCCAGGACCTGACCGCGTTGATGATCGACGGTGCTCAACACCGAGACGCCATCGACCCGATCGTGGAGGCGTTGTGCCGGGTCGATCGGCCCGAAAGCATCCTGAGCTGGAAGCGCTCGCCCCGAGTCCAACAACTCCTGACCGGCCTGTCCAACGGGGAGATCCCGTTGACCCATGTCGGCCTCGACCAAGCCGGTTCGGACAAAGCGGTCATCCATCTGCGCAGCCTGCTCGAACACGCAGGTGTGTTGGCTGCCCGCGATGAACCGCTGGCCCGGTTCGAGCGATGGCTTTCGGTGAAGCTTGAGGTGCTAACCGAGCCGGCGGTGCGCGGACCCGTCGAACAGTTCGCCACCTGGCATCACCTTCGCCGGTTACGTCAGGCATCGGTTCCCGGGCACAACTCCGCGGCCGCCGTGCGTTACGCCAAACAAGAAGTCACTGAGGCGATCAAGTTTTTGACCTGGCTGCACAGCACTCATCACCGCACCCTGGCCACCTGCCTGCAACCCGACGTCGATGAGTGGCTGGTATCGGGTCCCACGACGCGATCAAAGATCCGAAACCTGCTGGCCTGGGCGAAGAAAGCTCGGCTGAACAGGTCGGTGCACATCACTCATCGGCAGGCTCCTCCCAGCCGCTCGCTCACCCAGCAGCAGCGTCTGGCATGGCTTCGAGAACTGCTCACTGGAGATTCCGAAACACTGCCTTACCGCGTCGCCGGAACCCTCCTGCTGCTGTTCGCTCAGCCATTAACGAAGATCGCGGCGCTGCCGACATCGGCGATCGCCACCACCGACAATGACGTACAGATCTCACTGGGGCGCGAGCCGATCCCCGTCCCGGAGCCGTTCGCAGACATGCTCATCCAACACGCCGGCAGCCGGCCCAATCTCAGGGCCGCCGGTGGGATCGCAACCAGCCCGTGGCTATTTCCCGGTGTCCAGGCCGGCCGACACGTGGCCCCACAAGTGATCAGGGAAAGGCTCGAACGGCTGGGCATCGATCTGCTCGGCGCCCGAAACACCACCTTGCAAAGCCTTGTCGGCGCGGCACCGCCGCCCGTAGTCGCCGAACTACTCGGCTACAGCTACGCCACAACCCAGCTTCACGCCGAGATCGCAGCCCAGCCCTGGGCCCGGTATATCACCAAACCCTCACCAACGACCTCCTGAACTTCACGTCGACGGGTCTTGCGCGCCGTTCCGTTGCCGTTCACGAAATGCTTTGAGCCCCGAGATAACTCCAGAGTGCATCACAAGAGCCTTCAGCCAAACCGTAGCGGCACGACGCGCAGCGAAATCCAGCCCAGCAATCGCCAACCCCACCGCACTCACGCACATCTCGGCGGCACCTTCGGCCAGACCTTCATCACCGCTGAGACGATGCGCCGCTACCGGTGGTCCCTGCGAGCCAACGACTACGGGCTCCAATACGACCGGTTCGAATATGGAGGTTTACCGGTAAGTTTCTCGTGAGTTCAGCCGGATTGAAGCGATTTCAGCTGGAACCCACGGCCTTTCGGCCGCGAAGGTTCATAACTGCGGCGGGTTCGTGGGGCCTGAGTCTAGCGGCGTTGGGCGGCACTACGGCTCCACCGCCTGCTCGAGTTCGTCGCTGAGCAGCCGTTCGGCCACGGTGGTGTAGCGCCGTGCGGTGTTGTGCGAGATGCCGAAGACGAGAGACAGATGCAGCGGGTCCGGACCTGCGGTCAGCGCTTCGTGAAGGATTCGGTCGGCACGGATGCGTTCGATCGTGAATCCATTGTCGCTCAACGATGGTTTCACCGATTTTTGACTCACCGGCGTTGTGCGCAATGCAGTTTTCGTCGTGAGTAGAACGTGCCGGTTCGGAGTGTGGGGCCATCTGTCCCGGCGGTGGTCGAGCCATGTGATCAGCGCTCTGTGGGTGAGCTCCCCGAGCCGTTGGTTGTGTCCGGCAAGGGTGATCCGCCGGTTCGGCAGGTCGATGTCGTCGAGCGTCAGTTTGCGTATAACGGCTGTGCGGCAGGCATGTTCGACGCTCAGCGCCACGACGAGGCGTTCAAGCGGTTCGCTCGCGAGCTGTTCGATCGAGCGCACCTCGTCATTTGTGATGGGCAGGAGGTCTTGGTCTACTGGTTGGCTCTTCAAACCCGCTGTTGGGTTACTGAAGACCAGACCATTCTTCTTGGCGTGCCGGAACAGCGACCGCAGCGCCTTGATCAGATTGTGGCGCTGGTTTCCCTGAAACGGCCGCAGCGCCGCGTCGACGTCGGCCCTGGTGACCTCCCTGAGATGGTCGTAAGAGGTGGCCCAGTGCGCGAGAAGGGGCCTGACCGAGCCGAAGTAGCTGTAGAGCGTCCTCGGCGATCGTGGGCGAGCACGTGCGCCGCCGACCAACAGGGTAAGGAGCCAGTGGTGGGCCGGCTCGGCGAACCCTGGCGGAAGTTCCGCGGTGACGCGTTCGATCCAGGCACGGATCGGAGGTTCGGTGTCGTCTTTCAGCAGGTCGAAGTGGGAGAGGATTTCGACGAGCCTGCGACGGGACGCGAGCCGATGCGGCCGTGTTCGAACCTCCGTGAGCGGCACGCGATTACCGGTGGGCCGACCGACCAGAAGGGTGACCAGGGCGTCGAGGCATCGGTTTGTGGTCTCACCGCACCAATCGTGGGCGGCACCGAGTTCCCGGGCGTATACCGCGGCGGCCACGAGCACGGGGTCGTCGGATTCCAAGGCTGGATGCCGCCGGGGCGGGCGAGGGGGCAGTCCCGCCTTTCCGCGATGGTAGTGCGCCTTTCTTGAACAGCTTCTGCCGCAGTATTTTTGGTCGCGGCGACCGTTGGCTGGCAGTTCGGCTCCGCATTGCAGGCAATTCATCGCGGCGGCAGCGACCTTCCCGTCCGGGCGCGCGGGGTGACGGGGCGGGCCTCACCGCCCACGGCGGCGCTCTCATTACCCTTCGGTGTGGGTGCGGCCACGGTTTCGGGCTCGGGGATCAGCAGTTCGTCGATGCCGCAGCCCAGCACGGCGCAAAAAACATCGAGATCGTGGAGCTTGATGGCATTGGGGTTGCCCGACCACAAGCCCGACATCTTGCCGGCGCTGATCACCAGGCCGCGCTCGGCCAGCATCCGTTGGAGTTCGCTGGCCTTCCAAATGCCGCGGTTGGCCGCGGTCAGGCGCAGATTCCACTTCATTGAGCCAATCCTTTCCATCGGTCTGCGACTCGGCGTTGTCCGGTGACCCAGGCATCTTCGACGTGGGTGGCGTGGACGTGGATATATCGAGCCGTCGTGGCAGTCCAGGCGTGACCACATAATTCCTGGATGGCGAACAGGTTCATTCCGCCGAGGTAAAGCTCCGACGCGCAAAAGTGCCGCAGCACATGCGGGGTCAGCTTCCCCGACCACGCGGGCAGATGTCGGTCCGCCGCCTCGGCCAACGATCGGCGATAAACGTCAGCTGTCGCGCGCATGCACGTCCCGTCGATGTTCTTGCGTTCGGACGGAAACAGCGGCGCGCCATGGCTATTCGGGTCGATATCGAACAGTCCGAGCACGTCTTCGATGAACCATCTCAGGCTGCGGTCAGCGCCGTTGATGAGCGGCACCAGTCGCGGTTTGGGGCCTTTGCGGCGTGATCCCTTGCCGTGACGGACGTTCAGCTTGCCGAACCGCCCCAGTTCCCACCGCACATCGTCCAGGTCGAGCATCCGCGCCTCGTTGATGCGCAGTCCCAAGTCGGCCGCCAGCCGGGCGACCGCGTAGTTGCGGGCGGCCGGGGCGAACTTGCGGCAGGTGACCAGTTCCTCGCGCCACCCGGCGAACAGCTGCTCCACCTCGTCGGCGGTCGGAGGGATACGCAGCTGCGGATCGACCGAAGCGCGCGGCCGGTTGATCTCGTCCAGCGGGCACTCGACGACCCGACCTGTCATGTTGTGCAGGTCGATCTTGTGCCGAAGCTCCAAGAACTGGAAGTACACGGCCAGTGCTGCGGCCCGCCCGGTGCGGGTGGAGGGGTTGGCATCGCGCAGCACCGTGCCGAAGTAGACGTCGGCATCGGCGGGCTGCATCTCCCACAGCGGCCGGCCAAACCAGTCGCGGATCAGCTCGAGGTGGTTGGTGTCGTTGCGGATCGTGCTGTCGACCAATCCGGCCGACGCCCGTGCCAGCACGAACCCGGCCAGCACGTCGGTCTCGAAGTCGGCAAGCTCCTCCTCGCTCGTCGGTACGCGATGTTCCCGCAGATCGCGGACCACAGCCAGAGCCAACCCACGCCTCCTCGACTTCACTCAGGGTGAAGAAACATCATCTCGCCAACTATTCAGTCAGCAAGAATGATGCCGGTTCATCAGAGGGTTCTGGTGGAGCGACACGCCTACAACGGCTGTTCCAGGCGTTGAAAGGGCTAACGGGCGATATCGGTTGGGCTCAGGAACTCGTCGACTGTTGGGCACCGGTGTGTCGCTTGAGGAGCCTTCGCCTTAGAGCAAGCGGTGTGTGGGACTTCGGAAGCTCGGGAAGTGCCTGGAGGGCATTTCCCCCGCACCGAACCAATCTGGCAGCTCCACAGCCCCTGACACCTGCGGGGTGGCGGTTGGGGTCGTGGCATCGGAAGTAGCGGCACCCGACCCCCTTCGGAACTGCCACCGCCCTTTTGCCAGCGGTCAAGTCCAGGGGCGTGGTGTACGACGTCTTCGTGTGATTCTTCGATGTGATGGTTCAGGCGGTCAG
The DNA here is from genome assembly GCF_000230895.2 of Mycolicibacterium rhodesiae NBB3. The sequence goes on along the minus strand of NC_016604.1, from coordinate 3,096,928 downwards.
TGCCGCGGGGGTGGCCTCCTGTTCGGTCGGTGAGCTCTGATCGGCTCGGGATTTGCTGAGGACGTCGAGGCCGAGGTAGCGCCGGGATTCGGCCCATTCGTCGTGCTGTTCGGCCAGGACGGCCCCGACGAGACGGATCAGCGCGTTGCGGTCAGGGAAGATGCCGACGACGTCGGTGCGGCGGCGGATCTCCTTGTTGAGCCGTTCGATCGTTATCTGTAGTCCGGCGGTCGGGCAGGGTTGTGACCTGCTGGTTTGCGGTGTGGACGGTGTCCGCGACGTGCTCTTGGCGCTCGGTTGTCGCCCAGTCAGCAGGGGTCGATTGTTATCGAATCGCGATCTCGGGCGGGTCGCTTGTGGGTGTCGTCGCGGGCTTGTCCGAGAGCATGGGCGAGTTGGTGGCGCAGTCGCTGATTCTGTTCGGCGAGTTCACGGTTGCGGCGAAGTGCGACGTCGAGGCGCTGGCGCAGGGAGTCTTCCCTGGCGCGTTGCCGGGCTGGCGGAGCCTGGTCGTGTTGCGGGCGGCGTAGCGCACGGATGCGGTTGATCTCGTCTTTGAGGTCGGGCTGGGTGTAGAGCCAGGACCGGGAGACACCGGCGTGTTCGGCGACGGCTTCGAAGCTGATCTTGGTTCCGGCGCGGTCGAGTTCGTGCAAGGCGGCGATAGCTTTTGCGCGGGTGAGCTCGTGACGCTGCTTGGCTGCGGTGACGATGTGAATGCTGTTGTCAGCTCGCATGTTCGGCTGCCGTCGGATCGGTGGGAGTGTCGAGCGAGGTGATGATGGCGTCGAGGTTGCCCAAAACCTGGCGGTTCATCTCGGCCAGCCGTTTGTGTCCGCGAGCTTCTGCTGCTGTGATCAGTTGCAGTGTCTGCTTGCGTTGGGTCCGATGTTGCGGCAGGAATTCCTGGGTGGTGAGGAACATGGGGCAAGTCAGGCAGGCGTTGGCGTGTGGGCAGCTCTGTTGGACGGGCAGACCGCAGTAGCCGTTGGGTAGGGCTTGGGTGGCGCGACCGAGGCGTTGTTTGGCCCAAGCGGCGTCGGCCATCGGTCCGTCTGGGTCGAGGTTGACCTCACGCCCGTGGCTGTCGACTTTGCGGGCGGCTTCCCAGGCTCGGCGGACGGTGGTGTCGTGCAGGCGAGCGTAGTGGGCGGTCATCTGCGGTGAGTCGTGGTCGAGGATGTGGCGCACGACCTCTTGCGGAACGTCGCGGTTGATCAGGCGGGTGCCGAGCGTGTGGCGCCACTGGTGCGGCGTCAAATGCACCCGCCGGTTGTGCTCGTCGCGGATGTCGCAGGCTGCGAGCCATCGGTGCATCGCCTCGCGGTAGGTCGGGATCCCCAGGGGGACTTGGCCGTCGATGTTCTTGGTGGGGCGCGGGAACAGCAGTCCAGTGCCGCCGGGCCAGCGTTCGGAGACGAGTCGGCGTTGGTGGCCGATCATGTCGACGAGGTCTGGGGCGATCGGAACAAGGGCGTCCCGCTTCATCTTGTGGTTGAAGTAGCGCAGATAGGGTGCCCCGTCGGCGTCTGTGGTGACGCAGTCGCCGCGCAATCGCAGGGCGTCGGTGATCCGGAGCCCGCAACGCATCAGGATGACGGTGATCAGTCGATAGGCAGGGTTGTTGAACTGGTCGAGGTTGTCGTGGTGTTCGAGCTGGGTCATGACGTGTTCGGCCAACGCTCTGGGCAGGTGTTCGCCGCGCTTGGGGTGGTCCTCGGCGAAGAACATCGCAGTGTCGGGAAGTCCTGTGGCCCAGCAATGTTGGCGGATCGCGGCAAAGAATCCATTGAGCAGGCCGATGTGGGCGCCTCGGCGCTGTGGGCTGTATTCCTGGTTCAGGTGCGCGAGGTAGCGTTCGAGCAGTTCCCGGTCGATCCGGCTGATGTCGTCGATGTCGACGTCAGCGAGAAATCGTCCGAATCGGGCGATGGCCAGCAGCGGGCGTCCACCGCCTGCTTCGAGGTTGAGTCCGCGTGAGAGGCGCAGCCGGATCCATCGTTTGGCCGGCTCTCTGAGCCAGGGTTGCGGGATGCGGTCGAACCGCAGTGTGTAGTGGCCTTCGTAGCCGAGCCGGTGCATCCGCCAGACGTCGCGTGGGTATTCGGCTTCCCAACCTCCGGCCTCGGCCAAGTCCAGCATGGTGAGGTGGGCATAGAGCAGCAAGCCGCGAGATCTCGTGTCGTTGAGTAGCACGGCTGAGCGTTGCCGCCATTGGTCGGCGTCGAAGTCGAGCAGCGAGGTGGTGGCGGTGTCTATCAGTAGTCGGACCACCCTGGCGACAACGGCCGGCGTCAGCTTGCCGCGTCGGTCGTCGTGGCGTTGCTGCAGTACGTACTGCATCTCCAGTTTGAGCTGCGGCGTGAGCATCCCGAGCTGAATCGTCTCGTTTGCCGGTGTGTCGTTGGATTCGAATCTTGCGACGAACTCGTCGATATCGTTGCGGTCGTTCGCTTTCCAAGTGTTGGTGTGGGAATGGCATAGCGGCGACTTGGCCTGCGGCCATAACGAGCAGTGCCCGATCTGGCAGGTCGCGCCGGGCCGGGGCTGTTTCACCGGCAGCGGATCACGTAACCACGAGGTCAGGGGCGGCCGCCCGGCGCGTTCCCACCGTTGCGCGTGCAGCTGACACAATCCGCGGCGAGCCGACCCGTAACCGCAGCCGTCGACCCGACATGCCTGGTTGGGGCGATGTTTGCGCCAACGCGGGTCGGTCGAGGCAGTGAACTCTTCGAGGTCGGGGCGGCCCGCGTTGGCCCATCGCTGGTGGTGACCTTGACAGAGGCCATGGCCACGGGCGCTGCGTCCGCAGTCGGTGACGCGGCAGGACCCTCCACCGAATACGGCGTCGTCCGAGGCGAACTCCAATGCGTCGCTGCGGAATTCGGCGCGAACACCGGCTATGAGCAGGCCCAGCAGGCCCGGCGTTGAGTTGGGCTCCAGGGCGGTCATAGGTTCACCTGGGCCTTTCCGATGAACCAGCCCGCGTGCTCCATCGCCTTGCGGGCGTCCTCCACGTTCAGATGCCCGTATGTCGCGGCGGTGACGGTGACATTGGCGTGGCCGAGCAGCTTGGCCACGACCTCCAATCCGATCCCGTCGCGCAGCATCCTGGTCGCTGCGGTGTGGCGCAGCCAATGCGGGTCGAAGTCGATGTCCGTGCGCCGGCGCAAACGGCGGACCAGGTCGTAGACCGCGCTATAGGTCAACGGATGGCCGTGTGGCCGCCCCCAGAGGTTGACGAAAACGTAGTCGCTGTCGAGGTCGCCGTATTCAGCGTGAAGGTAATCGGCATACAACCGAATCAGTTCCGCGCTCACCGGAACGGTCCGGACCGTCAACGATTTGGCGCGGGCTCGGTTGTCGTTGTCACGCCGACAAACTGTGATCTGCCGATCAGCGGCGGCGATGTCGCTGTGACGCAGCCCCAGCGCCTCACCGATGCGCATCCCGGTGTCATAGAGCAGCGCCAACAGGAACCGATCCCGCAACCGGTCACACGCGTCCAGCAGTGTTTGGATCTCGCCGGGGATCAGCACTCGCGGCAGCTTCTTCGGCGCCTTCAACGACACTGTTCGCCGGGGTAGCGGCATGTGCTTGCTGATGTGGTGCAGAAACGGCTTCCAACCGCCTCTCGACCCTCCGATCTGCCAGGTCGTCAGCAGCTCGCCGACCTCGATCCCGTCGCGAACGGCGTGCAGATAGAACGCCGCCAACGCCGACAGCTTCCGGTTCACCGTTGACTCGCCGCAGTGATGCTCCACCGAGGGCAGCACGGCGATCGCGCCCTGCCGCAGCGCCGTGGGCAGCCGCAGCCAGGCGACGAACGCGCCGATATCCTCCAGACTCACCGACCGCCAGTCCAGGCCGCACCCGCCCAGGAACGTGAACCAGTCCTTCAGATCATGGGCATAGGCCTTGATCGTGTTCGGCGACCGCTCTATGTCGGTCAAATACTTCAGATACCGCTCCACCGGTGCCACCGGCACACCGTCCTCGCCGAGGACGGTGAACGATTCACGCGACGAGAGCGGTGAAACCACCTTCACAACAAGCACATCGATCCTCCAGGCTCTGCTTCATGGACGGCTGGAGATAACCACATCCAGAACGCAGAACCGACCACTTCGAGACTTCGTGGTCCACATGAAAGACGCTCACCGCAGCACTACAGATAACCTGGGGGTTGTTTGACCAAATCTGGCGCCAGATCTGCTTGGGGAATGCAGTAAACGCCAGCAGGTCCGCGCGGGCGTTCTCTAGATGCTCGGCAACCTTGGGTAGCTTGTCAGACAGCGCGTCGATGATCCGATCATATTGAGCAGCAACCGATCCCGCGTCGGGTTGATCGAACACCGAATGCAGCAGGGTGCGCACCCACGGCCACGACGCCTTCGGAGTGATCGCCATCAGATTGGTCGTGTAGTGCGTGCGGCAGCGCTGCCAGGCCGCCCCGGGCAGGGTGGCGCCGATCGCGGCCACCAGACCCGCGTGAGCGTCGCTGGTGACCAGGCGGACCCCGGACAGGCCCCGGGCGGTCAGCGAGCGCCAGAACGCCAACCAGCCCGCACCGTCCTCGGCGGTGGACACGTCGATGCCCAGGATCTCGCGGTAGCCCTCGGCGTTCACGCCGACCGCGATCAAGGCGTGCACGTTGACCACACGTCCGCCCTCGCGGACCTTGAGCACCAGGGCGTCAGCGGCCACGAACGTGTACGGGCCGGCATCCAGCGGCCGGGTACGAAACGCCTCCACGGCGACGTCGAGCTCTTTGGCCATCACCGACACCTGCGACTTCGACAACGACGTGATCCCCAGGGTCTCGACGAGTTTGTCCATCCGCCGCGTCGACACCCCGAGCAGGTAGCAGGTCGCCACCACCGTGGTCAGCGCGCGCTCGGCGCGTTTGCGACGTTCCAGCAGCCAGTCCGGGAAGTACGAGCCCTGCCGCAACTTCGGAATCGCGAGATCCAGTGTGCCTGCCCGAGTGTCGAACTGACGATGACGGTAGCCGTTGCGCTGGTTGGTGCGCTCGGTGCTGCGCTCGCCGTATCCCGCACCGCACAGCGCGTCGGCTTCTGCGCCCATCAGGGTGTGGATGAACGTGGCCAACAACTCGCGCAGCACGTCGGGGTGGGTGTTGGTGAGTCGTTCAGCCAGCACGGTGGGCAGGTCGATATCGTGGGCAGTGGTCATCGCGTTGATTCCTTTGCTCGAGTGACTTTCGCGGGTCTCTCGAAGAATCACGCGATGACCTTCATTCATCCGGCTACGACACGCCGGTACCGCTGATCAGGTCCGACTCGTACACCACTCTGCTGGACGCAACCTTGCCAGCCGCGCGATAGCGCCCGCACTCCGGCAGGGAGGGGCTTGTGACCGGCACATCGGGGCATTGCCTCACGCCGAGAAGGTGGGCGTATCGGTGGCTGGAGTCGAGCAACGGAAAAGACGGCGCGTCCGGCAGAACCACGCAGACACGCCGTCCAGCGCGCCACTTCACAGACAGACAGGTCGCTTTGAGAGGGGATTAAGGGTCCGGGTCAACCCGCGTCTCATCCGAACGGCGGCGGCGGCGTGCGAGTGTGCCCTCGGCGAATCGCAGCAGGTGTGTGTGAAGGTCGCCGCCGCGGACCTCGGGGAACAAAGCCGGCGCCATGACGAGGCCACGGATGGCCGCAGGAATATAGATATACTCGCCCCGGCCCTGCTGGTCGCTGCTGAAGAGTTGCCAAAACCGCTCGGCGACGGACGGTTCAAAGTACGGTGCCAGGCTCTCGGGGCCGAGTTCGCGCCCGAGGCCACTTGCCTTGACTCTCAATGGCCTCTCGTTAGATTGTTCGGGTTCAATTGTCTCCCATTCGATTTAATCGCCGCCAACATCCGGTATTGGCTGGCGCGGGTGCTCATCACATTCGCCTCGCGATGGGCTCGGCACCCGACAAGCGTCGAGCACGACGACTGGACCCCGTTCGGGTGTTACCGACGGGAACGGCGAGCGTGCAACTGCCGCGTTAGCGAAAGCGGCTGGTGAGGTTGCCGGATTTGCTGGCGGGGGGTGCGACCGGCACCACGTCGCCGGTGAGCTCGGCGATGGTTCGTCGCGATCCGCGCTGAGGCCCAGTTCCTGGCGCGCGCAGTCTCTTCGGCGCTCCACGACTCCGATTTGACGAGGCGGTCGAACCCTCGGGCCGACTTGCTCAGCGAGTTCTGTGTGTCGGTGTCGCGGCGGAGCCTCGCCGACGCATTCAACGAATTGGACTAGATACCGGTGATTCTTCGTCCCTTCAGGACATGTTCCGAGAGGTTTCACCCGGCGATGCTTAAGACAGCCGCCGACAATCTCCGGGTCCGGAGATACCGAAAGGGATGGATTCTGATGGACTTGATTGACACCACTCTCAGCATGGACCGGTGGGAGGATTTGATTCACGACGCCGAAACCGGGGTGGTTTCCGAGCCGCTGGAGAATGTCTATCGCAAGCGGGGGACCGCTTTCGATGTGATATTCGTGGGCGGCGGCGCTGGCGGTCGATTCGGGTCAGCCTACGCCCAGGCTCGCGGCCTGCGTCAACTGGTGATCGACAAATGGCCGTTTCTCGGCGGTTCCTGCCCGCATCAGGCCTGCGTTCCGCACCATCTGTTCTCCGAGGCCGCGCGCGAGATGGACTACATGCGCTGGAATTCAGACACGTTGTGGTTCCCGAAGTTCGAGGAGGAACGCGCCTCGATCGTCGACATGATCACTTTGTTCAAGAAGGGCCGCAACAACGCACACGCTTTCATGAACTGGCAGAGCAAAGAACAGCTTGACATGGAATACATTCTCAACGCCGAAGCAATCGTCATCGACAAGCACACCGTCGAGGTCAACGGAGAGCGGTTCACCACCCAAAGCCTCGTGCTCGCTACCGGAACACGGACGCACTTCCCGCCCGAGATCGCAGGGTTGGACAAGGCCGGCGTCTATGACTTCGCAACGCTCATCGACCCGGGCCTGGATTACGAGCCGACCAGCTGCGTCATCATCGGCGGCTCCAAAGTCGCGATGGAGTACGGCTCCTTCTTTCAGGCGACCGGCTGCCACACCACGATTCTTACCCGTAGCGCGCTGATGCGAACGGAAAGTCTGCACCACGTGGACGAGGATCTGCGTACCTACGTGGTCGACAACATGCGGTTGCGCGGCATGGACATCATCGAAGGCTGTGAGCCGCTGGAAGTCGTCGGAGACGACCGCGCCGCCGGCGTACTAGTCCGCTTGGCCGACGGCACCGAGGAGGTCATCGAGACCGACTTCGTTTTCATCGGGACCGGCGAGCGACCCAACACCAAGCCTTACGTGGATGCGCTGGGCATCGAGGTCGATAAGAAGGGTTTCGTCAAAGTCAATTCCCGGATGCAGACCTCCGTGGAGGGGGTGTATGCGATCGGAGATCTCATCGGATCACCGATGGAGATGTTCAAAGCCCGAAAGTGTGGGATGACCGCTGCGCGCAACATCTCCGGCGAGGCTTTCGAGTTCGACTTCACGGAGTTTCCCGACTTCCTGCACACCACCTACGAGGTGACCTGGGTCGGGTTGACCGAACAGGAGGCGCGCGACGCATACGGCGATATTTCCGTCATCCAGATGCCGCCCAAAGGAATCCGCCACGAGGAGCTGTCTTTACCGCTGGCCGAGGGCAGTATGCTCTACGGCTTCACTCGCCCGGAACTCACCGGATTCCAGAAATGCATCTACGACAACAAGAGTCGCCGGCTCTTGGGCGCCCACCACTGCGGTTTCGGAGCCAAAGACGCATTCCAGTACCTGGACCATCTCATCAAGAAGGGCATCACCATCGACGAGATGGGCGAGATGAACGAACTGTTCCTCAATCCCGAACACTTCATCCAGCTCTCCCGTCTGCGCGCCGGCAACCCTGATCTTCAAGACCTCTAGACGCGAAGCCGCCGACGGGTCAGGCACGCGGCAGCTTATCCGCAGTTGTCTGACTGCTGGCTCTGAGCACGAGCAACTCTCGGAACGAGTATCGGAACTCATTGAGGCTTAAGCAGAATCGTATGAGGACATCAAATAATGGTCGACTTCTCAGGCCGCAAAACTGGCTGAGCGGACAGAGGTCGAAAAGCAGCGTAGGAGCGTAGGCCAATCGCTGCGAGCGCAACGCGCCGAGCTTCGCGCGCTAGGACAACCTGACGTTGGATCACCGCCTGCACAGGAACTCAGCGTCCCAGTGGGTGATGTCGGTGTCCGAGGATGCGTGACGAAGCATTCCTCGGGTTAGATCAGGATCACCCTCCGTGTCCCGCTCGAGCGCGACGACTGGCGGCGCCTAAGTGTTCGGGCAAGGTTGGCGAGGTTGTCCCGGTCTTCGTGGAATTTGAGGTGGCGGTCCCTCACCTGATGCCCGCCAGATGGTAGGTCTTCGGGTGAACGACCAAGTACACCTCGAAGAAGGAGTAAGGGACCGCCATGAAGACCGTACCTACTGTTCGCCTCGCTGACACGACCGACGCCGCCGGGTTGCCTGAGCTGCCGGAGGAGATCCGGCTGGCGATGACCAGCATCGCCGGGGCGGCCCGGGAGGGGTTGTTGGCGATGAGCGTGGCCGCCGGGATGGCGGTGATGCAGACGATGTTTGAGGCCGAGATCGCCGCGGCGTGCGGGCCGAAGGGCAAGCACGACGCTGACCGGATTTCGGTGCGCCACGGCAGTGGGAAGGGGTCGGTGACCCTTGGTGGTCGGCGGGTGCCGGTGGCCCGGCCGCGGGCACGCACTCTGGATGGGAGCGAGGTGGCGCTGAGCACCTATGCGCACTTCGCCGCCGATGACCTGCTGACCCAGGTGGTGATGGAGCGGATGCTGGCCGGGGTGGCCACCCGCCGGCACGCCCGCACTGCGGAGCCGGTGGGCGCCCAGGTCGGCGAGGAGGCGAAATCGACTAGCCGCTCGGCGATTTCGCGCCGATTCGTGCGCCAGACCGAGACCGCGCTGGGCGAGCTGATGAGCCGCGACTTGAGCGAGCTGGACATCAAGGTGCTCATGTTGGATGGGGAGCACATGGCCCAGCGGTGCGTGGTGGTCGCGCTGGCGATCACCGCCGACGGAACGAAGGTCCCGGTCGGGCTGTGGGACGGCTCCACGGAGAACAAGACCGTGGTCCGCTCGCTGCTGGCCGACCTGGTCGAGCGCGGCCTGGCCATCGACGATGGGCTGCTGGTCGTCTGCGACGGCGCCAAGGCGCTGTCCGCGGCGGTGCGTGAGGTGTTCGGCGCCAAGGCCCTCATCCAAAGATGTACCTTGCACAAGCGGAGAAATGTCGCTGATCATCTGCCCGACAAGGACAAGGCCTGGGTGGACGCCAAGTTGGTCAAGGCCTTCGCCCACCCTGACCCAGACACCGGGTTGCGCAACGCGAAAAGCCTTGCCGGGCAACTTGGTAAGAACTATCCCAGTGCGGCCGCCAGCCTGCGCGAGGGGCTGGAGGAAATGTTCACTGTCGCCCGCCTCGGCATCGACGGCCGCCTCGCCAAGACGTTGACCACGTCCAATCCGGTCGAGTCGATGATCTCCATCGCCCGGACCACCAATCGCAACGTCACCCGCTGGCGCGACGGGCAGATGGTGCTGCGCTGGACCGCGGCCGGCATGCTCAACGCCGAACGATCCTTCCGTCGCATCAAGGGCCACAAGCAGATGCCCCAGCTCGTCGACGCCCTGCGCCGACACGCTCACCCCGACACCGGCGCCGACACCAAATCTGTCGGTGCCGCCGCCTAGAGTTCATCGTGGATCGTCACCCAAATTCCACGCGACTCGGGACATGCTCGTGGGTGGCGTGGACGTGGATATATCGAGCCGTCGTGGCAGTCCAGGCGTGACCACATAATTCCTGGATGGCGAACAGGTTCATTCCGCCGAGGTAAAGCTCCGACGCGCAAAAGTGCCGCAGCACATGCGGGGTCAGCTTCCCCGACCACGCGGGCAGATGTCGGTCCGCCGCCTCGGCCAACGATCGGCGATAAACGTCAGCTGTCGCGCGCATGCACGTCCCGTCGATGTTCTTGCGTTCGGACGGAAACAGCGGCGCGCCATGGCTATTCGGGTCGATATCGAACAGTCCGAGCACGTCTTCGATGAACCATCTCAGGCTGCGGTCAGCGCCGTTGATGAGCGGCACCAGTCGCGGTTTGGGGCCTTTGCGGCGTGATCCCTTGCCGTGACGGACGTTCAGCTTGCCGAACCGCCCCAGTTCCCACCGCACATCGTCCAGGTCGAGCATCCGCGCCTCGTTGATGCGCAGTCCCAAGTCGGCCGCCAGCCGGGCGACCGCGTAGTTGCGGGCGGCCGGGGCGAACTTGCGGCAGGTGACCAGTTCCTCGCGCCACCCGGCGAACAGCTGCTCCACCTCGTCGGCGGTCGGAGGGATACGCAGCTGCGGATCGACCGAAGCGCGCGGCCGGTTGATCTCGTCCAGCGGGCACTCGACGACCCGACCTGTCATGTTGTGCAGGTCGATCTTGTGCCGAAGCTCCAAGAACTGGAAGTACACGGCCAGTGCTGCGGCCCGCCCGGTGCGGGTGGAGGGGTTGGCATCGCGCAGCACCGTGCCGAAGTAGACGTCGGCATCGGCGGGCTGCATCTCCCACAGCGGCCGGCCAAACCAGTCGCGGATCAGCTCGAGGTGGTTGGTGTCGTTGCGGATCGTGCTGTCGACCAATCCGGCCGACGCCCGTGCCAGCACGAACCCGGCCAGCACGTCGGTCTCGAAGTCGGCAAGCTCCTCCTCGCTCGTCGGTACGCGATGTTCCCGCAGATCGCGGACCACAGCCAGAGCCAACCCACGCCTCCTCGACTTCACTCAGGGTGAAGAAACATCATCTCGCCAACTATTCAGTCAGCAAGAATGATGCCGGTTCATCAGAGGGTTCTGGTGGAGCGACACGCCTACAACGGCTGTTCCAGGCGTTGAAAGGGCTAACGGGCGATATCGGTTGGGCTCAGGAACTCGTCGACTGTTGGGCAATGTTGCCGTTTTGGATGAATCAACCGGATGCCCGCTGCCGGTCGGTGCGACCGTCGCTTTGTGTTCACCGAATGCTGCTGTTGGGCGGCAGCACGATTCCACTGGTGGCCGACCGGTTGCCCGTGGTTGCGTCCGAAAGTTGGTGTAGAAGCACGGGCGGATCGTGGCTTCGTCGTCCGCATACGGGCTGAGGAACTCAGGTGACTGGCCTCGACGAGACCATGACGGTGCTGCGCCTCGGTGTGCTGCCCACGCTGGCGCGGACGTTGCGCTCGACGAACTGCATCGAGTCGATGATCTCGGTCTGTCGTGAACACGCCGGCAACGTCAACCGCTGGCACGACGGGTTGATGGCGCTGCGTTTGTGCGCCGCCGGGATGGTCTAGGCCGCAAGCAGTTCCGCAGCGTCAACGGCCACCTGCACCTGCCGACACTCCGCGCAGCCCTTGAGCGCCAGTGCACCGAATCTGAAGTCGGACCCGTCGTGCACAATGACGAGGTGAGCGCGACCGCCACCGAAGTTCCACGGAACTCGGGACGTTCTCATGAACGTCATACACCACGTCCCTGGGACTTGACCGAAACTTGAGCGTACGCTTTTCGATGGTGCGCAGTTGCCCGGGTGGGGTGAATTGTTCCGCACCTTTGGGAGGTGGTCGCGTGGCTCATCCGACCATCGATTCGACGTTCTACCGGACCGCTGCGGATGCGGCGGCCGCCCCCGCCGAGCAGCTTGCGTATGTGGTGGCCTTTGACCGCGCCGCGCAGAAGCATGACGCGATGACCGTCATCGACGTGGATCCGACCTCTGACGGCTACGGGCGTGTGGTGGGCTGGACCGACGTCCCCGGCTATGGCGGCGAGCTTCATCACTTCGGTTGGAATGCTTGCAGCAGCGCTTTGAAGCACGAGGGCCACGACATGCAGGGTCTGGAGCGCCGATATCTGCTGGTTCCCGGTCTGCGAACGTCCGACATCCATGTTTTCGACACCCAGCCGGATCCCCGTGACCCGACGCTTATTAAGACGATCGCGGCCAAGAGCCTGTCCCAAATCGCCGGATACTCGCGTCCGCACACCCTTCACTGCGGACCAGACGGCGTATTCCTTACCTGTCTTGGAGGCCCTGAGGGCAACGATGACGGACCGGGCGGCATTGCGCTGCTCGACCACGCGACGTTCGACGTCTTGCGCGCCTGGGAGACCGACCGCGGGCCGCAGCACTTTCACTACGACGCCTGGTGGCACCTCAATCAGAACGTGCTGATCTCGAGTGAGTGGGGCAGCCCGTCGATGATCGAGAACGGCATCGTGCCCGAACTGCTGCTGGGCCAGAAGTACGGCCACTCCATCCACTTCTGGGACCTTGCCAAGGGTGTGCACGTGCAGCGGGTTGATCTCGGCGCGCAGCACCAGATGGCATTGGAGGTGCGTCCGTCCCACGACCCCGAAGCGACCTGGGGCTTTGTCGGCGTGGTGATTTCCACTGAGGACCTATCCGGTTCGGTCTGGCGTTGGTTCCGCGACGAGCACCAGTGGAGGGCCGAGAAGGTCATCACCATCCCCGCAGAACCCGCTGATCCGGACCTCCTGCCTCCCGCACTCAAGCCGTTCGCCGCGGTGCCGCCGCTCATTACCGACATCGACCTTTCGGTCGACGACCGATTCCTGTACGTGTCGTGCTGGGGCACCGGGGAGATGAAACAATTCGACGTGTCGGACCCCGCGAATCCCAAGCAGCTGGCATCCGTGCGACTCGGCGGTATCGTCGACCGCGCTCCGCATCCAGCGATGCCCGATATGCCGTTGGCAGGCGGCCCGCAGATGGTAGAAGTCAGCCGCGACGGGAAGCGGGTGTACTTCACCAACTCGCTGTACGGGGCATGGGATGACCAGTTCTACCCCGACGGCGTCGGCGCGTGGATGGCCAAGCTCGACGCCGATCCCGGCGGCGGCCTGAGCATCGACGAGAACTTCTTCCCGCACGGCGAGGAGTTCCGCGGCCTTCGCGTGCACCAGATCCGGCTGCAGGGTGGTGATGCGTCGTCGGATTCCTACTGCTACAGCTGATTCCCGCCGCACCGCCAAGTAAGACACAAGGCCGAAGGGCAACTGGACCTCGCCGTTATCTGCGCGACGCCGCCGTATCACGTTGCAGTGCCCGAATTCAGCGTCGAATCGCCGGGTCTCCTCCCGCCAAACAGGAACTGCAGCACTAGCCCCGCCGCGGCCGGTGAGGCCCTCGCTCTCGGATTTTATTGCGGGCAGACCGAGCCAGCCGGGCCGATCCGATTGGCCGGGCTCACTTTGACTTTCATCACGCCAGGAGCCTCGCTTCGCCACAAACTACGCTGCTACCAAGAAGCTACCGCGCGTGGCCGTCGCGCCGACAACACCTTTGTCGCCCCATGGGAGGAACTACTCGGGAAACCCCTCAAGGAAGTCAGGGAACTCCTGGGCTAGCGAGCTAGCCTCGCCGAGAAACGCGCTGTGCTCGCTCGCGTGCAACCAGCTCCGCCGCCGGGTGCACGACTTCGCCCCTCACATCCACGCAGTCATCGACAACCTCGACGAACACAGAAACAGCCGTTGCTGCGCCTGTTCATCGAAGACGTCCGTGGGTCACCGGCCGGCACGCCAGATCCGTCTCCGGATCGCCCGTGAACTGCCCCCGCCCTAGCGGCCACGCCCGATCGGGTCAACGGGCCCAACACGCAAATCACTCGCCCCTACCCCCGCGCCTAGTGTCGGCGCGTACTCAAGGCGGTTTGCGTTTGCGTTGGTGGAGGACGCCAGCTATGCGTCAAACACCGGCTCCCCGGGCGCGTCCGGGCGACCAAAACCAACGATTCCCCAACCCGGATGGGTCACAGTTCAATCGGAACCACTGGGTCCGGTCCACCGCATTTGACGACGAAGGCAGGAGCAATTGTAGAACAGCCGCCGCCCGTGGCACGCGGTCTACCGGTGGCCAGCATCGGGCGTCTGGATGTTCCGGCGAATGGTCGTCGGCCTGGCTCCGCCGATATCGACTCGTTTGTCGGTGCGCGTGTCTGATGGGCTACGTCGTCCGCCCCGCAGCGAGCGACGATTCCGGTACGTAATGGTTATTCGATGAACTGTGAGGTCAGAACGAATGAGCGAGCCACGAAGCATCCGGCCCGCGCCGCGCGGGCGCGCCGACCGCGCATGTCATCAGTGCCCCGGCCGGTGCGGACGCAGCGTCCCCAATCATCTCTACGCCTGCGAACGCTGCTGGCGACGCCTGCCGGCGCAGCTGCAGCAGGCGATCCGCGCCAGCGTCGCATGGCCGGTGCTCAGCCCCGCACGCACGCGTGCGTTCACCGCGGCCGCGGAGTTCTACAACTGCGGGCCGGGTGTGGGCGAACGGGCGATGTGTCGGCGATGACCGTCGCCGACCTGCTCTGCGCGGGGTTTAGCCAATGCGGTGGCTCGTCGGCGCCGACTACAAACGGTGGCTCATCACGAACGCAGTTCCTCGCCTCAGCGCCGGGGCGCGCCCTGTCAATGGCCCGCGCGGCTCCGGTTTCCGGCGGTCTCCGAAGACGCCAAAGCGGATAGCGGTTTGGCGACTCAACGTGATCAACGGCCGTCAGACAGATGACTGATTTGCTTCGCTGGTCGGCCGTGATCCAGGCTAGCTGTCGGGAGTTCCCGAATCGTAGCCGTATTGGGCTCAGGTTTGTCCCCGAGATACTTCCGTGGGCATGTCGAAAGGGTTTGGCGCATGCGTGTTGAGTTCCTTTCTTCTGAAGCCTGCCGGAACGCGCCAGCGGTCCGACGGCTGCTAGATGATTGTCTTGCTGAGGCCGACATCGAAGTGCAGGTGGTTGAGCGGCTTGGCGCGTTTCGGTCCCCTAGCGTGCTGGTCGACGGAATCGATGTTGTGCAGCCTGGCGACGCTATCTCCGGCGATGCGTGTCGACTTGACTTGCCCACTCGTGAACAGATACTCGCGGCCTTGACAAACGCCATGCGCGGACTTGGTGATGCTTAGGTGGTTGCTGCGTCGACGCCCCCACTCGACCATTACCTTCGAGCGACCGTCACCTTCGAACCTACGTGCTAGGAACCTTTCGCTGTTTGCCGGGGTGTTATCGGCGCAATTGCACCGCGATTTCTCACGTTATGATCGCTTGCGACGGAGCTCGGACCGACGTGCTTCCGGTTGCCCCGCATGCAGTCGCCTCATTCGGATCTGCCGGCCGACGAACCCCAGCAGTGTTGGCGTTAGCGGCACCCCATCGACGCATCCAGCAAGCACCTGCCGACGGAATGGGAACACAGCTCCTCGTACCGGGAAGCCAGCAGGGTGACGTCGCGAAGCTCTATCGCGCGGGTGCGACTCACGACAGTAGGTCTGGAATTGGCGGTCGAACGTAGTTGGTCCAAGCCAATCGGAATACCTCTGCCTACTTGCTCTGCCGGATCGCCTCGAACACGCCGGGGTCGACCAAGGTTGATGTGTCGCCGAGTTCGCGGCCTTCGGCGACGTCGCGTAGCAAACGGCGCATGATCTTGCCGCTGCGGGTCTTCGGTAACTCCGGCACGACGTGGATCTCGCGGGGCTTCGCGATCGGCGAGATCTCTTTGGCCACCTCCGCGCGCAGCTCCTCGACCATCTCCGAGCCGGTGTGGCTGGCGTGTGAATCGAGGATCACGAAGGCGATGATGGCCTGGCCGGTGGTGTCGTCGTTGGCGCCGACGACGGCGGCCTCGGCCACGTGCGCGTGCCCGACAAGTGCGGACTCCACCTCCGCAGTCGAAATCCGGTGTCCTGAAATGTTCATCACGTCGTCGATGCGGCCAAGCACCCAGATGTTGCCGTCGTTGTCGTAGCGCGCGCCGTCGCCGGCGAAGTACCAGCCTTGCTCGGCGAACCGCGACCAGTAGGTTTCCTTGTACCGTTCCGGATCGCCCCAGATCCCGCGCAACATCGACGGCCACGGCTGGTCGAGCACCAGATACCCCTGTGCGTGCTCGCCGAATTCCAGACTGCGCGTGATGGTCTCGCCGTGGTCGTCGACGACACGTGCCGAGATACCCGGTATCGGCTGGGTGGCCGAGCCAGGAACGGCAGCGGTGACGCCGGGCAGTGGAGAGATCATGGCCGCGCCGGTTTCGGTCTGCCACCAGGTGTCGACGATTGGGGTCCGGTTGCCACCGAATACGTCGCGGTACCAGCGCCACGCCTCAGGATTGATCGGCTCGCCGACCGTGCCCAGCAACCGCAAGCTCGTAAGGTCGTGGGCGTCGGGGATCTCGCGGCCCCACTTCATAAAGGTCCGGATGAGAGTCGGCGCGGTGTAATAGATTGTCACGCCGTACTTTTCAATCACTTGGAAATGTCGGTGCTCATCTGGTGATGCCGGGGTGCCCTCGTAGACCACCTGGGTGGCGCCGTTGGACAGCGGGCCGTAGACGATGTAGGTGTGCCCGGTGACCCAGCCGATATCGGCTGTGCACCAATAAACATCGGTATCGGCCTTGATGTCGAACACGTTGTAGTGGGTGTAGGACGCCTGAGTCAGGTACCCGCCGGACGTGTGAATGATGCCCTTGGGCTTGCCGGTGGTTCCCGACGTGTAGAGCAAGAACAGCGGATGTTCAGAGTCGAACGACTCCGGCGTGTGTTCGGGCGACGCCTTATCGACGGTCTGATGCCACCACAGGTCGCGGCCCTCCGTCCACGGCACGTCGATGCCGGTGCGCGCCACCACGAGTACATGCTCAACGTGGGGCTGGCCTGTAACGGCCTCATCTACTGCTGTTTTCAGCGAAACCGCATTGCCGCGCCGATACTGCCCATCGGTGGTGATGACCAGCTTGGCTTCAGCGTCCTCGATGCGAGCCTTTAGCGCCGAGGCCGAAAACCCGGCGAACACGACGCTGTGCAACAGTCCCAGCCGAGCGCACGCCAGCATCGCCACGATCGCCTCGGGCACCATAGGCATGTAGATGGCAACGCGGTCACCAGCGACAAGGCCCAGCTCGGTCAGCGTGTTGGCCGCTTTACAGACCTCGGCCAGCAGGTCGGCATAGGTGATCACTCGGCTGTCGCCGACCGGCTCGCCCTCCCAGTGGATCGCCACCCGATAGCCATGACCTGCCTCAACGTGCCGATCGACACAGTTGTACGCGACGTTGAGCGAGCCACCGACGAACCACTTGGCGAAGGGGGCCTGCGACCAGTCCAGCACTTCGTCGAACGGGGTGTCCCAGGTCAGCCGATTGGCCTGCTTGGCCCAAAACGCTAGCCGGTCGTACTCTGCCTCGCGATAGAGCTCCGCCGACGCGTTGGCGTACAAGGCGAACTCACCCGGCGGCGGAAACGATGCCGCCTCGACGGAAGTTTCGGTCACGCGTTACTCCTATGTCAAGCCGCTGCCGGTTGGCAAGGCTGGAGTCGGTGTTGGTGGTCGTTGTGTAGGTGGCCGAAGACCACGCGGGCTAGGCGGCGTTTGAGGCTGCGTAGGGCTTCGGGCCGGGTGGCGCCGTTGTCGAGTCTGTGTCGGTAGTAGGTCTGGCCGAGCCCGTGGAGGCGGATCTGAGTGACGGCGATGCGGTGCAGCGCGGCGTTGAGTTGACGGTTGCCCGAGCGGGTCATGCGGACCCGGCCCGCGGTGTTGCCCGACCACACCGGGATCGGTGCCACCCCGGCGTGGCGGGCGAATGCGGCCTCGCTTTTGAACCGAGTGACTCCGGCGGTTTCGCCCACCAGTTTGGCCGCGGTCAACTCGCCGCACCCCGGCATGGCCAGCAGGACCGGGGCCACCGCGCGGACGCGTTCCCCGATGCGCTTGGCCAACGCGTTGATCGACTCGGTGAGCCGGGTGATGTCGGCGAGCTCGTCGCGAGCCAACTCGGCGACCAACCCGTCTACAGTTTCAAGCCAGTCACCAAGGATGCGACGGTGCTTGGCCAGGTCCAGCGAACGGCGCTTGGGAGCGCGTTCGGGATCGAGTTCGTGCACCCGCCACAACAGTCGGTTAATCGTCGCAGTGCGTTGGGCCACAAGCACTTCGCGGCGATCGACTAGCAACTTCAACTCCCGCGACACCGCATCATGGGAGGCGACCGGCAGATCGGGCTCACGCAAGTATCCCCGCGCGACGGCCAACGCATCGATGGGATCGGACTTACCCCGGGTGCGCGCCGACTTGCGGGTCTGAGCCATCAGCTTGGGCGGCACCCGCACCACCTTCTGGCCGAAACTCATCAGATCGCGTTCCAACCGCGCTGAGAGATGTCGGCAATCCTCGATCGCCCACACCATGTCAGCGCCGAAGCGTTCCCTGGCCCACATCACCGCCTCGCCGTGACCCCTGCTGGTCGTCGCAACGACCTTCTCCGCCAGCTTGCGACCGACCTCATCGACCGCGACGAACGTGTGGGTGCGCTTGTGTACATCGGCTCCGACAACAACCATGGTGGTTGCCTCCATTCACTGTGAGGTGACGGTTGGGCCGGTCGGCGGACACATCTCAGTGCGGGCGATGCCACGCTCCTATCAAGTCACGCCGGCCGGTCCTTCACACCTGATGCCGACAGAACGCGTGAACGCCAACCCGAAGGCGGCAGCGAGCGTACGAGCCAGACACCAGGTGATCAGGATCCAACCACCGCAAACGCGGCACCTCACCCTGACACTGACGCGAGCGTAGGCCCCCAGGGTTGCGAAAGCGTTGGTCGAGACCACCCTTAAGGCTCTGGTGCGCTGGATATTGACGGGTCGATGTGCGCCTCAAGGTGGATTCAGGGACCCGGCGCGGCGTTCTGGGCCCGCGCTGGCCGAGGGTCCAGATCTCGGTCTCAAACGGCTCCGATCTGATGTCCGCGCCATCGATTCGCCCGCCTGTCAAGAAGTCGACGGGGCCCATGTCTCCGAGGAATCGCCGGCAACTTGGAAGAGACTCAAGCAGTCGACTACGGCCCTGCAGCCAGCCGCCGCAAATCCGGACGCTAGAACCCGCCAGTCGACCGATGGAGAGCCACCCCCCTTACGGTTGGACAGTTGGCAGCCTTCGAGTGTGAATGTTCGGTTGACCAGGTCCGGGCGCTACGGTTAGCGCGAAACCGGCGTAGCGTATGTCACATTGCATGCCTGCTGTGAGTTGGACCGCAGGCGAACGGGGCGGAGGTTGACATGAAGGTCGACAAGGTGTCGCCGGCTCGGGCCATGATCGAAGGGGCACTGCTGCCTCAGCGGAAGTGCACCCCGCACGAGGGTTCATCTCGTCTGTTGAAGTTCCACGCGCCTGAGATCGTTTTCGGTATCGACTCGATGGCCGAAGCTGCCCACGCCGCCGTACGACTGGGAGCGCTGCGTCCAATGCTGGTGACCGATCCCGGCCTTATCGAGGCGGGATGGGTCAGCGAACTCACGGGCCACCTGAGAAACCAATGCGTGGACGCGTGCGTGTGGAGCGGGGTGACACCGAACCCGAAGGATCACGAGATCGCTGCGGGCTATGAGTTCTACCGTTCCCACGGCTGCGACGTTCTGATAGCGCTTGGCGGTGGTTCTGTCATCGATGCCGCCAAGGGTGTGGCCATCCTCGCGGCTAACGGCGGCGCCATCCTGGACTACGAGGGCGTGGACAACGTATTGATGCCGATTCCGCCATTGGTGGTGGTGCCGTCGACGTCGGGAACCGGAGCCGACGTTTCGCAGTTCTGCATCATCACCGACACGTCACGTGCCACCAAGATCACCATCCTTGGGCGGGCGCTGGTGCCCAATATCTCGGTTATCGATCCCCGGCTGCTCACGACGATGCCTGAGTGGCTCAACGCGGCGACTGGGCTTGATGCGCTCACACACGGGATCGAGGCGTTCGTGTCGCTGGGCCACAATCAGCTAACCGACCATCACGCTTTGCGGGCGGTGGTGATTGTGACCGACAATCTGACGAAGGCCATCGATACCCCGCATTACATGCCGGCCAGAGTGCAGATGGCGCAAGCAGCCCTGGAGGCTGGTTTGGCGTTCAGCAATGCCATTCTCGGTGCGGCGCACGCGATGAGCCACCAGGTTGGAGGGCTGCTCGACCTGCCCCACGGTGTTATCAACGGTGTGTTGTTGCCGCATGTCGTACGGTTCAACGCAGAGGTCGATCCGGTGCCGTACGCGACGATCGCCGCCTGCCTAGACATCGTTGATAGCCGGGCCCCCGCAATGGAATCCGCGTTGGCACTCGCCGACCGCTTACAGCAGCTGGCCACCGAGGTGGGAGTGCCCAAAGGCCTGGCGGACCTCGGCGTGCGCGACGAGGATGTGCCGTTGCTGGCTGCAACGGCACTGCAGGACGCATGCATGTCGACAAACCCGCGGGTGGCTGACGACGCTCAGTTGCAAGCATTATTCCGGGTGGCGATGTGAGCGCTATACCCGCGCACCGGCGTGGCGTGTTCACCAAAGATCTCGATCGGCTTACCGGCGTACGGTCCGGCAAGGGCAATTTCTATCCCCAATTCCGCATCACCACACAGCGTTTGGAACGCGTCGTGCAGGCACTCGATGCGATCTCCCGGGCATTGGTCCAGACGGTGGACGGACCGGAAAAGCTGGTTCGCGCCGTCGCCGAAGCCGCGCGCATCCACCTCGAAGCGGATTGGGTACTGCTTGCGCTTGCCGATGGCACTTTGCCCGAAGCACATCCCCGGCATCTCATACTCGACGCTGAGGGAACCGCCTACTGCTTCGAAGGCATTGCGTCTACAGAAGATCCCAGCGGGCACATTCCCGATCTTGTACTTGACCGGCTGCTCGACATACTGCGGGGACAGCTAGCTCAGTTCCGCCGACCGGCGATTGAGAGTCATCACGCCCACGTCCCGATCGAACTCGACGGCGACGTCGTCGGGGCATTCGCCGCATGGACGCCCGGTCACCGGACGCTCGACGGCACCGACGGCACAGTGATGCGGATCCTGTCCAGCCAGACCGCAGTGGCGTTGCAGAATTCCGCATTATTTCAACAGTCTCAACTCTTGCTCGCCGAGTCGGAGCGTGCGTGCACGGAGGTGCGCGTGCAGGCCTCCGAGCTTGCCGCACGTAACGCCGAGCTGCTCGCCACACAACGCGAACTCGATGCGGCGCAACGCCATCAGCTGCTCGACTGCGAACGACACCGGATCGCACGTGAACTTCACGACGGCGTCGCACAGTGTGTGCTGTCGGCAGGTATGCATATCGCAGTGTGTCGGGGCGAGGCCGAAGACAAGGTCGACGCTAAGGAGGGTCGGGCGCTCGTCGAGCGCCTCGATGTCGCCAAAGACCTCACTCGCTCGGCGGTAGAGCAGCTACGGTCCGCGATCTACGCGCTCAATCACCGTGGTGATGCCCGCCGCTCCAGTCTGCCGGAGATGCTGGCGCAACTTGCCACCGTGCACATGCCCGACGACCTCCACGTGACGCTTCGTGTCGCAGGCGCAGTGGTCGAGTTGCCGAGCGGCGTCGAGCACACACTGCTGCGCATCGCCGGCGAAGCCCTGTTCAACACCGCGATGCATGGCAACGCCTCGAGAGCCATCGTACGGCTGGCGTACAAGCCGACATCGGTGACATTGTCGATCGCTGATGACGGTATCGGTGATCCCGAAAAGCTACGAATGATGCTGCGGCTCGCCGATGCCCCCGATGTGGACGGGCATCACCGTGGGCTGGCGAACATGTTGGCCCGGGCCCGCGAGCACGGAGGAACCCTCGACGTGCGACGATCGCGGATGGGCGGTGTTCGAGTGCTTGCTACGGTGCCGCAGTCATCGGGGGCTGTGTCGTGAACCCGACAGTTTCGACCGCTGGCCGCGAATCGAACGCGGGCAAAGACCACGCCACCGTCGGCCTCGTCCTCGTCGATGATCACGCGATCCTGAGGCAGGGCTTACGGTCAGTTCTTGAGCGTGAAGACGACCTCGCCGTGTTGGGCGAAGCGTCGTCAGAACCGGAGGCCGAAGCGGTGGTGCGCGCGACCCAACCCGACGTGGTGCTCCTCGATCTGAAGTTGTCGACCGGGTCGGACGTCGAGGGACTCTCCCTGTGTGCCAGGCTATCTGCTTCACATCCCGGGATCGGACTGTTGATCCTCACCACGTTTCTCGACGAGGATCTCGTCGTGCGTGCGGTACATGCCGGAGCTCGCGGCTACGTCGTGAAAGATGTTGATACCACTGAACTCATCCGCGCCATTCGGATAATCGCCACGGGCGGAAGCGCATTCGACCCGCGCAGCGCCGCCGTGGTCGTCCGATCGCTATCGGGGCGTTCCGAGCCGCACCAACAGCTCACCGACCGTGAGATGGAAGTGCTGCGCTTGCTTGCCGCTGGGCTGTCTAACAACAAAATCGGCGAGAAGCTCTACATATCGTCGACCACGGCGAAGTTCCACGTCAGCAACATCATGCGCAAACTCAAAGTGAGCGGTCGTGCCCAAGCGGTCTACGCCGCCAGCAAGCGCGGCCTCATATAGTACGGTCGATGACCAGCCAGCCGCCGCGGTGCTCGTGGACGCTGACCACCAGACTGGGGTGTCTGCCACACAGTTTCGATCCCAACCGGCGCAAGGATGCGGTGTTGAATGCTTGCACATGCCCGTAGCAGGCCCGCGGCTCGTCTTCGAATGGCACCGCGACGATGACGCGGCGTCGAGCAAGTCGGATGGCTTCGTCAAGCACGTCGTCGGCCGCTGCGGGGGTTAAATGCTCGATCAGGTGCAAGGCAGTCACCGTGTCAGCGCTCCTGTCAGGGAGCGGCACATGCGCTGCGTCACAACCGATGGTGCGCAGTTGACGGCGAAGTAGCGGGCTCAGCCGCGCGAGCAAGTCCATCGTCGGCTGACTCAGATCTGTTGCAGTGACTTCCATTCCGAGGTCAACTGCACGTAGCGCAAAGAACCCAAAACACGAGCCGAGATCGACCAATTGGCGTCCCATTAACAACGCCGCAGCATGTTCGTGGATGGGGCTGAAAGACGCCGTTCCGTCTGCTAGCCGATCGAGTGAATTGCGATAGAACCTCAGCCATGCGGGCAGCGCACCGTCAACGGTGGAGCGGACGATTCCAGTGAACACCAGCTCGAAGTCGCGCTGCCCACGTAGCAAGGTGCCGGGAGCGTCCAGTTCATCAGCCAGAATTACCGCCAGTTCGTCGCACAGCTCATCGGGCGACAGATCGTGCAGCACGACCAGTTCGCCGTTGTTGCGTCGTGCACAAAACCGGCTGGTGCACACGGAATGTGGGCTACATATGCCGCGGTGTCGCCCCGCTCGGCGCGCCACCCGAACGCCGTAACCGCACCACGAGCCGCGGGGAGCGGGGCCCAATGGATCCAGTGCGTGCGTCATGCCGTCGTCCCCCTCGGTCGCTACTGCCCGCACGCTATCGAGTGCGGATCGCTCCGCACACACCCCGGATGGCCTGGGATGTCAGACCAGCTGGACGGGTCCCGCCTGCCCGTTTGGCGGGTTTTGTTCGTGCACTGGGTGCCATAGCGTCGGAGCTGGCAACGCACGATCGATCGATGCCCGGGAGGTAGCCATGCGGGAAAAGGCCGACACACAGAACGATGTCGCGAACCAGGAGCTTGTAGAAGAGACCCTCGTGGAGGAAGTATTCATCGACGGAATGTGCGGTGTGTACTGACGATGTTCGACCTTGACAAGCGCTGGCAACTGCACCCGCAGGCGGCGCTGCGCCCGGAACCCTTCGGGGCCCTGCTGTACCACTTCGGCACTAGAAGGCTGTCCTTCCTCAAGAACCGCGTGATGGTCGAAGTCGTACGCTCGCTGCCCGACCATATGAGCGCGCGTGCCGCACTGTGTGCCGCGGGAGTCGAGGACGTCGAGGCCTATGTCAAAGCCCTTGAAGTGCTTGCAAATTCACAGATGCTGGAGCAAACGTCGTGACTGCTGTCATGCCCAACCGGCTCGTCGACCAGTTCGAGCTCGGGCTCGAGGCCCCCATTTGTTTGACGTGGGAGCTGACCTACGCGTGCAACTTATCGTGTGTGCATTGCCTGTCATCATCGGGGCGCCGCGATCCGCGCGAATTGAGCACCGAGCAGTGCAAATCAATCATCGACGAGCTCGAGCGAATGCAGGTGTTCTACGTCAACATCGGCGGTGGCGAACCGACGGTGCGCAGCGACTTCTGGGAATTGATCGACTACGCGACGGCCCACCACGTCGGGGTGAAGTTCTCCACGAACGGAGTTCGGATAACTCCCGATGTCGCGACGAAGTTGGCCGCCTCTGACTACGTGGACGTGCAGATCTCAATTGATGGTGCGACCGCCGACGTCAACGACGCCGTGCGCGGCACAGGCTCTTTCGCAATGGCGGTGCGCGCGTTGGAAAACTTGTCGACCGCCGGTTTCACCGACACCAAGATCTCGGTGGTGATGACCCGCCACAACGTTGATCAACTTGACGAGTTCAAGGCATTAGCAGACCGCTACGGTGCCACTTTGCGCATCACGCGACTGCGACCCTCGGGCCGTGGCGCCGACGTGTGGGACCGACTGCACCCGACGGCGGAGCAACAACGCACGCTCTATGACTGGCTGGTGGCCCACGGCGATAAGGTGTTGACCGGCGACTCGTTTTTCCACCTGTCCGCGTATGGCGAAGCACTTCCCGGCCTGAACCTATGTGGAGCCGGGCGGGTTGTTTGCCTAATCGACCCGGTGGGCGACGTCTACGCCTGCCCCTTCGCCATCCACGAACAATTCCTCGCTGGCAATGTCCTGCGCGACGGCGGGTTCGCGGCCGTATGGCGCGAATCGGAACTCTTCAGCGAGCTTCGGACCCCGACAACGGGTGGGGCGTGCGCAAAATGCGCCCATTTCGATAGCTGCCGTGGTGGGTGCATGGCAGCGAAGTTCTTCACCGGCTTGCCTCTCGACGGCCCCGATCCGGAATGTGTGCAGGGCTACGGCCAGGCCGCTCTGGACCGCGAACGCGTGGTACCCAAGCCCGCGGTCGACCACTCCCGCCAGATACCGCTGACTGTGATCACCCGACCACCGAAACGAGCTTGCGACACCAATCCGCTGAGCGGTTGCAGCTGAGAGGTATTCACGATGGCAACAACTGGCTGGTTCGAAACGGTAGCCGAGGCACAACGCCGCGCGGCCAAGACGCTGCCCCGAAGCGTATACAGTGCCCTGATCGCCGGTTCGGAGCGGGGCACTACGGTCGAGGACAACCTCGCCGCGTTCGCCGAATTGGGTTTCGCGCCTCACGTTGCCGGTCTGTCGAGCAAGCGCGATCAATCCACCACGATCCTGGGGCAGCCGATCTCGCTGCCCGTGTTCATCTCACCGACCGGTGTGCAAGCGGTGCACCCAGACGGGGAGGTCGCCGTTGCGCGCGCTGCCGCGGCACGCGGGACGGCGATGAGCCTGAGTTCGTTCGCCAGCAAGCCCATCGAAGAGGTTGCGGCAGCTAACCCGCAGACCTTTTTCCAGATGTACTGGAGTGGCGGGCGCGACAAAATGGTGGCCCGGATGGAACGGGCCCGCGCCGCCGGTGCAGTGGGCCTGATCATGACGTCGGATTGGTCGTTCTCGAGCGGACGGGACTGGGGCAGTCCGAAGATACCCGAGAAGATGGACCTCAAGGCGATGCTGCGATTCGCCCCCGAAGGCCTTGCCAGGCCCCGCTGGCTGCTGGAATTCGCCAAGACCGGCAAAGTGCCGGACTTGACCGCGCCGAATCTGGCCGAGGGCCAACATCCGGCACCTACCTTCTTCGGCGCCTACGGCGAATGGATGCAAACCTCGTTGCCGACCTGGGATGATGTTGCGTGGCTGCGCGAGCGGTGGAACGCGCCGTTCTTGCTCAAGGGCGTCATGCGCGTTGACGATGCCAAACGCGCCGTCGACGCGGGCGTCACAGCGATCTCCGTGTCCAACCACGGCGGTAACAACCTCGACGGCACACCGGCGTCGATCCGAGCATTGCCTGCGATCGCCGAAGCGGTCGGCCAGCAGATCGAAATAGTCCTCGACGGCGGAATCCGTCGGGGTAGCGATGTAATCAAGGCAGTCGCACTGGGTGCACGCGCCGTGATGATCGGCCGCGCTTACCTCTGGGGCCTTGCAGCCGGCGGACAGGCTGGCGTCGAAAATGTGCTCGACGTCCTCCGCGGCGGCATCGACTCCGCGTTGCTGGGGCTTGGACTTTCTTCGGTGCACGACCTGACCATCGATAACGTGATCATTCCGGCGGGATTTCGCCGCGACCTGGGAACATAACGATCGATGATGGCTGAAGCAGCGCCGTTGCGGCCGCACTTCCAAAACGTCCAGGCCCACTACGACCTGTCCGACGAGTTCTTCCGGCTGTTCCTGGACCGAACTCGGACTTACAGCTGCGCCTACTTCGAACGTGACGACATGACGCTCGAAGAGGCGCAGCTCGCCAAAATCGATCTCGCGCTGGGCAAGTTAGGCCTTGAGCCCGGCATGACGCTGCTGGACGTCGGGTGCGGCTGGGGCTCGACCATGATGCGCGCAATCGAGCGTTACGACGTCAACGTCATCGGCCTGACGTTGAGCAGAAATCAACATTCGCATGTAGAACGGCTGTTCGCCGGGTCGAATAGCAGCCGCTCCAAACGGGTGTTGCTGCAGGGCTGGGAGCAGTTCGACGAGCCGGTGGACCGGATCGTGTCAATCGGCGCGTTCGAGCACTTCGGGCACGAACGCTACGACGACTTCTTCGCGACCGCCTACAAGGCGATGCCGGACGACGGAGTGTTGCTGCTGCACACCATCACGGGTCTGACGTTCCCGCAGATGGCCGAGCGGGGCATCCCGCTGACCTTCGCGGCGGCCCGCTTCGTGAAGTTCATCGTCACCGAGATCTTCCCCGGCGGCCGGCTGCCGACGATCGAGAAGGTCGAGCAGCACTCGGGGTCGGCCGGGTTCACCCTGGCCCGCCGTCAGTCGCTGCGACGGCATTACGCCCGCACTTTGGATGCCTGGGCGCAAGCGTTAAAGTTGCGCCACCAGCAGGCAATCGCTGTCCAGTCCCAAACGGTGTACGACCGCTATATGCATTACTTGACCGGATGCGCACGAGCCTTCCGGATCGGCTACATCGACGTGAATCAATTCACACTGGAAAAGCGCCCGCGCGGTTAGGTTTGGCCGCCTGTTGCAGGATCTCGGTGCGTTGTCAAGTCTCAGTTGGCCTGAATGGCAGGGACCCGCACCGATAACGGCTGCCAGGTGCGGGTGCGGACTTGCCTGCAGGCGGGTGGTCACTCCGGTCCCGAACGCATTTCGCGGTTGCTGACCGGAGGAGTAATCTCCGGGTATGGATCGCTAATTTCGCGATGAGAATCGCCGGTCGCAGGATGCAGGTAGTCGGTTGTCTGGCCGCGGATCGGTGGTAGCGCGGCGACGCGGGTCAAACCGACCGGGGCGGGTTCAGCCGGCGTAGACGAATTCCGCCGCCCGCTGCGCAACCATTGCGATCGTGGCATGGGGTCCGCGGCTGGGGATGGTCGGCATGACGGATCCGTCAACGACCCATAGGCTCTCGATGCCGCGTACTCGACACTGCGGGTCGAGTACGGCGTGCTCGTCGCCGTCGTTGCCCATCGGCGCAGTGCCGCACAGGTGTTGGGAGGTCGACCACATCGGTTGGCCCAGTTGTGTTTTAGCCGAACAGATTTCACGCACCAGCTCAGCGCCCTGCCGCAGCGCGGCGACGTCGGCCGGCTCGCTGTCGTAGCGGTGCTCGATGTGAGGCGGAACTCGCGGATCATCCGACGCCAGTGTGACACGCCCCCGCGCCCGTGGTTGCATCAATGCTACGCCGACGTGTGGCCAATCAGGGTGTCCCTGTCGATGATCGCCGATCATGGAGACGAAACCTCCGGTGTACGGTCTGATCTCGAGGTTGTCGGCGGTGTGCAGCACGACTTCAAGCACTGGTCGGTCGATCTCGGTTCCCCATGTGGTAGACAGCACCCACTCCGGGTGATCGGCGCAGTGCTGGCCGACCGGTAGCCGAACTTCGACTGGTACACCGGCTCTCCGCAACGCGTCTTCGTCTCCGATTCCCGACAGCATCAACAGATGTGCTGATCCAATAGAGCCTGCCGACAACACGATTCGGTCGGCGGTCAACTCGATGGCTCCGTGGGGTGAATCCGCTTGCACGCCAACGGCACGACTGGCGGTAAGTCGCACGCGTCGCGCGGTGGTCTGGGTGAGCAGCCTGAGGTTGGCCCGCCGCAGTGAGGGTTGAATGCAGCCCCATCCCGGCCCGTGGCGCACACCGTCGACGATGTTCAGCGGAACCGGTCCGAACCCTTCGGGCGCCGGTTCTCCGTTGAGATCTGCGATCCAGGGATATCTTGCCTCAACGGCGCCGTGGACGAACAGTTCGGCGTTCTGTGAAATGTCGTTGCAGCGCTGAACCGGGATGGGCCCGCTGTCGCCGTGCATCGGACCATCGAAGTCCCGATCTGTCTCGATCGCCCGGTAATGCTCGAGCACATCGGACCAGTCCCATCCTGGCAGTCGCCAGCGGGCGAAGTCTGCCGGTACGGCGCGGCAGAAGTATCCGCCGTTGACTGCCCCTGAACCGCCGACTACTGCGCCCCGCACGAGTCGCACCGGGCGATGCGGGTGTGTGGTCAGCGACGTTGGGTAGTGCCGCGCCACAGGGCTGCCTAGACCGATGGGCAAGACGGAACCATTCTTTGTTAGCCCGGCGATTTGTGGATCAGAGAGGCTGGGTCCCTGTTCGAGCACGGTGATATGGCATGCCGGATCCCGCGAAAGCTGTTCGGCGAGCACGCAACCGGCGCTGCCCGCGCCGATGATCAGAACATCGCTGTGGGTGGCGATCAACTGCGTATCCGCGGTTTGAGCGGTCCGAATGTGCGCTCGCGCACTACCCCGCTCCACAGGCCGATCCCGTAGGCCAGGTCGTCGAGTCGCCTCAGCGCAACGTACGGCACCAGGCCGATGTGCTCACTGGTGTTCTCGGCGGTACGGGCTCGGCTCATCCAGTCCGCCACGCCGTCGGCCAGTGCGGCGAGGATGAGGACCCGTCGGCACCGTTTTGAGACGATTGCGCCGATCAGCGAGGCGGGCCAGTAATGGCGGCACACGGCGGAAGCCAATTGCATGCCCGCAGCGACGATCCCTTCGGTGGCGATCACCGCGGCATCTCGGCGCCGCAGCCCGACACCGCCTAGTGCCCCGGCAGTCCGACGAGCACCGACGATCGCGATCAGCATCGCCATTGCCCAGCCTGACCGCAGCCCGGTTGCCACCAGTAACCAAATCGCCAGCGTCCACCGCGACAGCATCACCGGCGCGATCTTGTCAGGATGTCGACGCGAGAGCGGAGCAGCCGATGTACCGTAAAAAGCTCTGCGCGCTAACCATTTCCGCCATGAAACCCGATGGTCGTGCGCCACCAACCCGCTCGGGTCATACCGAAGGCAGGCGCCCCTGTCGACCAAACGCCAGCACAGGTCGACGTCTTCGCCTGAATTCAGCGCTTCGTCGAATCCGCCAAGCTCGACGAGCACCGATCGGCGGCCGACCATCGCCGCACTCGGGACGTACGACACCGGCCCATACGGGGTAACGCGCGATTCACGAGCGCCGAGATCCAATGACGAGCGCACCGCCTCGTACCGCGCGACGGCATTCCCGGTTCGCGCGAAAGCCTCAATCCTCGGCGCCGCCAACGCGACATCCGGGTCCGAGAAATGCCTGAGCACCGCGTCGAGCCATCCGGGACGCGGCACCACGTCGGAATCGAGAAAGGCGACGTACTCGGTCCGACAGGCAGCCAGGCCG
Organism: Mycolicibacterium rhodesiae NBB3; assembly: GCF_000230895.2. The sequence goes on along the minus strand of NC_016604.1, from coordinate 3,067,041 downwards.
GCGTTGCGCGCCGCCGCGGGCCCCCTGCTGAGACGATGTCGAATAACTTTCACGTCGTCGTGCAGATCGCCGAGATCCGCACCGTCGATGCTTTGCATCGATGCGTCGTCGACCACGACCACGGGAACACCACGCATCGTCGAGAGGACCCGACAAAGCCCAGTCAGGTTGTTGCGCACGGGGATTACGACGGTGACGTCCCGATGCGACGGGCCATTCGTGGGACGTGGGTGGGCGACCGTTGCGTCCAAAAGCATCCGTGCCAGCTGCGCGGTGACCGCGTCATGCACAGTCAGCCATCCCCCGACAAGTAGCGACTGGGCCATGGGGGTCAAGCGCAGCAGCCGCGTCGGCGCACCGCCGAGCAGCGCGGCGCCATCGTCTAGGGTCCGCACCCGCGGGTCGAGTTGTACCGCGAAGCCATCCGGCAGCCTCGAACCGCTCATCGACATCTCCCCAACTCCGGCCCTGGACACGACGTCTCCGCGCGGCAAACTGCCGAAAACGCCAGAGACTTGTTGGCTCGCGCGAAGCGTATTGGTCGACTGGCCGGACTTACTCGCCCGGGTGGCGGTCACTGCACAATAGCGGTAATCGGCGCCGTGTGAAGCTGACCATCGGTTTGGAACTGGATGAAAATGCGGGTCAGGCCCTTGGCGGGGAAGTCGGCGTGCACTATCGGCGCGCTGTCGGCGGGGCCCGCCCCGGTGGCGGTGCCTGCGGGTGCATGTGCACTACTTGCTGGTCGCCTCGTGGAAGGCGGTGAGGTGCGCGACCGTGCCGAGGTAGGGTTCGAGGTCCCCCACTGGCGAGCCATTCCGAGCTAACTGCAGGGTCAGCATCGATGACTGGTCAGCGTCGGGCTCACCCTCAAGCGCGACCTTGTAGCCGTCGACTCGGCTATCGGGCGTCGGAGCCGGTAAGGGTGACGCAGTGTAGGGCCCCGGAACTTCGAAGTCGGTTCCGTGCACAAGGTGGCGCGGTAGGTTTCTGTTCGTCGAGCGCCACGAATTCGGCCGTCAGATGGTATGGCCCGGGTTGGCTCAATGTGACGGGTATCGCCCTCGTGCCATCGGCACGCATCTGCGGAGGTGGTAGAAATCGGCGAGGTCTGCACGAACGACGTAGACGTGCATCGACTTCTGTTGCTCGACCTGAAGCCCGGTTTGCGTCGCGCCCGAAGGGCTTGCAAGACCAGCTCCCCTGTCTGGGCCACCGTGCTCGGGGCCCTATCTAGCTTTGCTTGGTGAGGGCGGAGTTCACGATCAGACCAACTTTTCGTTGTGACGTGAAGTTGCCAGGCGTAACGTTGGCCGTGGCTCCTTCGGATCGTCAACGTTGCGACCAGCCACTTCACGTGGCCCACAGTCGGTTTCATCAGACCGGCACCTTGATTGAAGAGAGCCGGGGACGTGATCTCGTGATGGGAGCGTCCGACAGGTCGATCAGGTTCAGCCTGGTCGACCGTGGGTGAAGTATGCCCAAAAACGTCACGACCGGCTCGGCGGTATGAGGACGCTCGCTACTTCTAGTTGAACCGTGAAGCCGTCCCGGGCTTGCACGATGCCATGCCCCGAGGCGCCGCGGTCGTGGCCCGCGCTGCCATGCTCGGCGGTCGAACGACCGGCCGGGGCCTGGGAAGTGCTCGCGCCGGGGTCATGACCGTCGTGTTGTTCGCTGCACGAGGAGGTGACCAGAACGGCGGCCGCTAGTGCGGCCGCGGTGATTCTCGCCGGCTGACGACAAATGTAGTTAGGACTACCGCAGTTAGTCGGACGACGAAAGTCCCTCCTCTGTCGCCCGCCAGGGTGATGGGACCGGTTTGAGCTGGGTTTAGCCACGGTCATGGGACCACCTGATTGCCAGTGATGGGACCACCGGCGTGTCGCGTCGGGGGCCGCTCGATAACTGGATCGGATTGCTTCACATCGAAGTCATGTGAAGGGGTCCGCCGATGTTTCGGGAGGTTTCTGTGGTCGAGATTCGTGAAGTACTTCGGACGTGGCTGGCTGGCCACGGACTGCGGGTGGTGGCCAGCCAGGCTGGGGTGGACCGCAAAACTGCGCGGCGCTATGTCGAGGCCGCGGTGGCTGCTGGCTTGGACCGGGACGGTGGGGTCGATCAACTCGATGACGCGTTGATCGGCGCGGTGGTCACGGTGGTGCGCCCGGACCGGCCGCAAGGGCACGGATCAGTGTGGGAAGTGTTGTGCGCCAACCATAGTCAGATCAACGGGTGGGTCGACAAGGGTCTGACGGTGGTCAAGATCGGTGACCTGCTGGCCCGCCAGGGCGTGATCGTTCCGCAGCGCACGTTGCACCGCTACTGCCAGGAACACACCCAGTATCGGGGTCGGCGCCGCGGTGGGACGGTGCCCGTCGTCGACGGCGAGCCTGGGATGGAATGCCAGATCGACTTCGCCCGGATGGGGATGCTGTTTGACAGTGTGACGGGCAGGCGCCGGGTGGTGCATGCGCTGATCTTCACCGCGGTGTATTCGCGGCACATGTTCGTATGGCTGACGTTTTCCCAAACCCTGACCGCGGTTATCGACGGCTGCGAAGCAGCCTGGGATTTCTTCGGCGGTGTCTTCAAAGTCCTCATTCCCGACAACATGGGAACGGTTGTGGCCCATGCCGATTCAGTGAACCCCAGGTTCACCGTGGGGTGGCTGGAATATGCCCAGGCCCGCGGCTTCGCCACCGACCCGGCCCGGGTGGCCCACCCGCAAGACAAACCACGTGTCGAGCGGATGGTGCAGTACGTGCGCAACAACTTCTTCGCCGGCGAAGAATTCACCGACCTCGCTGACGCCCAACACCGCGCCCAGGTGTGGTGCGCCCAGAAAGCTGGGCTGCGTATCCACGGCACCACCTGCGCGCAGCCGGCGGTGGTGTTCGCCGAGCAGGAAGCGCCGGCACTGTTGGCTGCTCCGGCGGTGCGGTACGCGGTGCCGGTGTATGCCGAGGTCAAAGTGGCCCGCGACTATCACGTGCAGCTGGCCAAGGCGTTGTACTCCATCCCGCACCACCTGCGCGGCCAGACGCTATCGGCGCGTGCCGATAGCGAGTTGGCCAAGTTCTACCATCGCGGGCAGCTGGTGAAGACTCACCCGCGTCAACCCGCCGGGACCCGCTCCACTGACCCCGCTGATCTGCCCGCAGATAAGACCGGCTACGCGATGCGCGATCTGCACCGCCTCATCGCCACCGCGGCCGGTCACGGCCCCAATATCGGCATCTACGCCGAACGCCTGCTCGATCACGACCTGCCCTGGACCAGGATGCGTCAGGCGTATCGGCTGCTCGGGCTGGTCAAACGCTACGGCCCCGCCCCGGTGGACACCGCCTGCGCCCGCGCTCTGGATCTCGATGTCGTTTCCATGACCAAGATCGCCGCCATGCTGGAGCAGGCCATCGAGAACAGCCCCGTCCCGCCGCCGCGGGCTGCCTCAGGACTGGCTGCAGCCCGCTTCGCCCGCGATCCCCGCGACTACCGCCCCACACCGCGGCCGGACTGGTTGCAGGTCATCGACGGCGGCACCACCGACGACCAGAAGGGGCTGTGATGACCAAGCCTGCCAAAGAGGTTGTCACTGACCCGATCTCACCCGATTTGAAGAAGGCGATGCGCCAACTCAAACTCTCACCGATACTCGACACCCTGCCCGACCGACTCGCCCTGGCCCGCCAACAGCACCTGTCCCACGCCGCGTTCCTCGAACTGGTCCTCGCCGACGAAGCCACCCGCCGCGACACCAGCTCCGCCGCACGGCGAGCCCGCGTCGCCGGCCTCGATCCCACCATGCGTCTAGACACCTGGGACGAAGATGCTTCGGTGCGCTACGACCGGACCCTGTGGACCGACCTGACCAGTCTGCGGTTCCTCGACGCCGCCCACGGCGCGGTGGTCCTCGGGTGCGGTCGGCGTCGGCAAAACGCACCTCGCGACCGCGCTGGGCCACATTGCGGTGCGTCGACGAGTCCCGACCCTGATGCTGCGTGCTGATGCAATGTTCAAGCGGCTCAGAGCTTCTCGACTCGACAACAGCACCGAAGCCGAGATGCGGCGACTCGCGCAAGTGCGTCTGCTGATTATCGATGACTTCGCACTGCAACCGCTCGACGCTACAGCCACCGCCGACTTCTACGAACTGGTTGTCGCCAGACATCAACGCAGCGCGACCATCGTGACCTCAAATCGCGGACCCGATGAATGGTTGTCGGTCATGACCGACGCGATGCTCGCCGAATCCGCCATCGACCGACTGACCTCCACCGCCCACGAACTCATCATCGACGGGCCGTCCTACCGGCAACGCCAGAAGCCCTCAGTTGACAGCTCGCCGCCAACCACAGATCATCCCCGTTGAGCCAAACAGGTGGTCCCTACCCCGTGGCTAAACGGTGGTCCCATCACCCTGGCGAATGACACCTCCTCGTCCTGAAAGAGTGGTGAGCGGCTCTGTCACAGGCCCACAGGAACTTCTAAGGGCGTTTCGCCGACCACTTGCAAGACCCTCGTCCAGCGATGAAAACCGAAGGTGCGACCGGCATGAGCTATACCCCTCTGGAAGAACCACTTGAGCCGTCCACCGACGCCGTCGCCGACGTGCGACCAACAGGGTTGGCGTTTCCTGCCGGCGGCGATCGGCGCCCGACGGCGTGGGCCAGGATCCGCCCGCTGCTGTTGCGTCTGCACTTTTACGCCGGGATCTTCATAGGTCCCTTCGTACTGATGGCGGCGTTGACCGGCCTGTTGTACGCGCTAGTCCCGCAGATCGATGCGATGGCGTTCCGCGACGAACTGAAAGTGGACGATGTCGGTGATCGACGCCTGAGTCTGAACGACCAGGTTGCGGCCGCCCGCGCCGCCCACCCGGAAGGCACGATCGCGAGCATCCGGCCGCCAACGGCACTCGACGACACCACATGGGTCACGCTGGCGGTCGACGACGTGCCGCCCGACTACGCCCGCACGGTGTTCGTCGACCCCTACACCGCCCAAGTGCGGGGGACGCTGACCACCTATGGGCAGTGGATGCCGGTACGGGCGTGGTTCGATGAGTTGCACCGCAACCTGCACCTCGGCGCGTTCGGCCGCAACTACAGCGAACTGGCGGCCAGCTGGGTCTGGGTCATCGCGATAGCCGGCCTGTTGTTGTGGGTCGGTCACCGCAAGGGCACCCGAAAGCTGCGCAGGATCGCCCTTCCTGATCGCGGCGCTCAGGGCCTTCGGGGGTTGCTGTCGTGGCACGGCGCCCTCGGGGTGTGGATCATCGTCGTCGTCCTGGGTTTGTCGGTCACCGGCATGACGTGGTCGCGGTTCGCCGGAGAGTCTGTCGACAAGATCCAATCCCACCTGAGCTGGAACGCTCCCTCGGTCGACACCGCCCTGAGTGCGTCCGCCGGCCCAAGCGGCGGCGGCCATCACGGCGCCATGACGGGCGCGCCCGGCCATTCGGAGGTAGGCGCCGACACCGCGCTCCAGGCCGCCGAGAGCGCCGGACTGCGCGCGCCGATGTGGATGTATCCACCGGCGGCTGCCGAGGAGGGCTGGCAAGTGTCGGAGAATAAGCGCGATTGGCCCGCCCGCCACGACTCGATCTCGATTGATCCCCAGACCGGCGCTGTTACCGACCGCGTGAATTTCGCCGACTGGCCATTCATGGCCAAGATGACGGACTGGGCCATCGACGCCCATATGGGCATCCTGTTCGGTTGGGTCAACCAACTGTTGTTGACCGGCGTGGCGCTCGCGTTGATCGCTTCTGTCGTGTTGGGTTACCGCATGTGGTGGCGTCGACGGCCCACCCGCGGTGATCGCGTCCATCTGCCCCGCCCTCCCCGCCGCGGCGCGCTGCGGGCGTTGCGCCCGTACGAGGCGCTACTGGCTGTGCTCGCTGTGGTCGGTGTCGGCTGGTTTGCGCCGTTGTTCGGCGCGTCTTTGGCCGCTTTCGTCGCCGTTGACCTCGTTGCCGGGTGGTGGGCTCGCCGGCGTCGAGCACCGTGATCCCCAGATCGATCGGGGCTGGCTTCGTGCCGGACGGCAACCTCGTTTCTGGGCGGCTCAAGAGTAGCGCTGGCAATCTAGGCGGCGGAGCCATCCCGCGGTGACCGGCGTGGCTGGCCTGAGCCAATGGGAGCGAGGTACGGGCCCATGATGTCGGTGCCATCGGGCTGGAGTGCGCCCGCGCCGATGGGAGTTGGATGGGGAGTGCGCGTGCCTCGCCACACCAGCAGTGCCAGGATGGCGCCCACCAGCACCGGCAGATGGCCCAACTCGCTTGGTGCACTAACGATTCCCTTCGCAGTATCAGTGACGACGTACACCGCCAGCACGCACGTGTAGGTGATGAGCACGCCGGCCAGACCGGCGGCGGCGGCGGGCAATGTGCCGGCAATGATCATCGCTGCGCCAATGGCGATCGACCAGGCCGTGGACTCACCGAACAGGTGAATCCCGGTGACATCGCTGTGCGCAACGCGCGCAGTCGTCATCTGAGTGACCGTGAGCACCAGGTACAGGACGCCAACGAGCGCCAAGGACCACCGCGCCCAGAGTACGACCGGCCGAGCCAAGCGGCGTGGCCGATTCTCGGCGGCTCGCTCGACCGCAGCTGCGGCTGAACGGCGGCGCAGGCCACTCTCGCGCGCAAGTACCTGCAGGCGCTGCGTGTTAGCAACCGCGCGGGTGTACCAGAGGCCGCAGTCGGAGCAGCCCACAAGATGCTTGTCGACCGACCGAACCGAAACCGGCTCGCGCTCCCCATCGATTCGCGCCGACAACGCCTCGCGGGCGAGCCTGCAGTTCATGTGTCCATGGTGGCTCATCGCGCGCGCCACGGCCACACGGGGTAGGCGCGGCTGGGCATATCGTTGCCGTCTCGCGAGCCGAAATGTCGAACCTCGGCGCTGATCCATTTCGCGGCGGACTCATCCGGGAGGCGATTTGGCCCCGTGGTTGAGGCGGCGACTTATTCCGACGCGGCACGGCACACAGGACGAAGACCGGTCCCCTGCTCCGCGGGCATCGGCCGCATCGGCGTCTGCCGCGAAGGTGGCGGCGACGCTCGCCGCGAAGGCCGGCTGGACAACGACCTCGATCACGGCACCGGAGGGCCTACCATCTTGCTTTCCGCCGAGGATGAGGCGAAGTGAGACCAGTCCGTTGGCGTTTCGGCTCGCCGTCAGCCAACCGTCGACGATGCCAGGAATGGCCGACACCCCGGGTGTGTGCTCGGCTCGGGCATACCCCGTCTCGGTGGCCGACCCTGGTGCGACCGGCTGTTGTCCGGTGGGCGCGGCCCGAGGTGCCGACACTAGCGACCGCCGCTGGTCGGGTCGATGATGCGACGTACTTCGGAGACCTTGTCTGCGGGGAATCCGCCTCGGCGGGCGTGTTCGTTTACGCTTTCGGCGTCAGGCGCGTCGTACACGCAGTAGAGCTTGTCGTCCACGACGTAACTCAGCTGCCACTGCACGTCGGGCAGGTTCGCGAGCACCTCTTCAGATTTCGCCGTGACGTCGTCTGCCTCCTCGTCAGACCAGTCCCCGGCTTGAGGAATGTTGCGTTCAATGATGAATCGAGGCATCTCGCTCCTTATCTGTTCTGGGTTCGTCAGTTTGCAGCCGGCGCAGCGTGGACGACAACCCCGCGATCGGCGCGCAGCTCTTCCAGCGACTTGCCATACCAGTCCGTCGTGCGCGACGTCATCAATTTCTCGGACAGGTCTCGCTCGGTCGGCAAGAAGAGATTCGTCGGCATGATCGGTGGCTTGTATTTCGACCGGAACTCGTCGTTGATACGCTCGAGTTCTTTGTAATCCGTTCCGGCCGCAGCGGCGCGCTCCGCGACGCTGGCACAAACTTGCCTCGCGTCCTCACCGGTCAGCGTTTGTGTGCGGAACTCGTGGTCAGACATCGACTGCAGGCGCAACACGGCTACGCGTTCTTCGAGTCGGGCCTCTATCCAGAGGCTGTCTTGGTCTTCACGACCCCAGTAATCGGATCGCCACTTCATCAGAGCCGCCACCGCCTCATCAAGAGTCGACAGCGCGTCGGCACGGGCAGCCCCTTCCGAGCGAAGGGCGCTGTTGCCGTACGGGGACGGCTCAAGCCGGAATTCGGCACCCACCTTTTCCTCGCCGCGGTTCCTGCGCCGCGATGATCGTTTTTCGTCAGCCATGACTTTCCTCCATTCTGCTGGGCACGAAATCTTCGTGGTGGCGCAGTTCGCGAGCCACCCCGATGGTTTCGAGCATTTGGGTCGTTGCTTCGATCATTTTCGGCGGACCGCAGTAGTAGTACTCGAACTGCGAGCGGTCGGTTCCCGAGATGTATTTTTGAGCGATCTCGGTCGCCGTGCCGACTTCGCCGGTCCACGAATCATCCGGGTTGAGGACACCGGAAATCACCTCGAGGTTGGTCATCTGTTCGGTCAACACTTTGAGTTCTTCCGCGCCGAACACGTCTCCGACGTTGGTGTTGCCGAAAATCAGCACCGCGCGCTGGGCGGGTCGGTCGGCGGCGAGGTCGCGCAGCATGGCCAGTACCGGCGCCAATCCGGTGCCGCCGGCGATGAATACCGGAGTGCGGTCGTTGTCGCGAAGGATGAACTTGCCCCGCGGGCCGTACAGTGTGACCTGCTCGCCGGGACTGGCGTCGCGCGCGATATAGCTGGAGAATTCGCCGTCCGGATAGACCCTGAGGAAAAACTCGAGTCGCCGGGAATCATCGGGCACGTTGGCCATCGAGAAATCTCGGCTGACACCGTTGGTCAGCGAAATCCGTACGAACTGTCCGGGCAGGTACCGGAGCGGGTCCTGTGCCCCCATGGTCCGCACGACAACTCTGGCCACCGTGTCCGACACCATCTCGATTTGGTCGAGGCTTCCTCGACGTTCGGTTTCCTCATATTGCTGAACCATCGAGAAGGGGTAGTCGAATTCGATCTCCATATCGGACGTCGGACGCAGCCTGCACGCCAGCACGTAGCCCTCTTCTGCTTCGCCGGGCGACAGCGCGTAGACCGAATGCGACATCAGTTCGCCGTATTCGCCGTCGGCCAGGAAGCACTTGCACGTCGAGCAGACTCCCTCGCGGCATTCGCTCATCAGGATCAGCCCCTGGCGTAACGCCGCGGAGATGACGTCCTCGTCCGGCGCACAGGTGATGGCGGCTTCGTGGTCGTCCTCGAAAAATAGCTTCACATTATAGGTCATCGCATCTCTCCGGAGGGGTCGGCCCGCTCTCTGTTGTGTCTCATGTGCGCCCTTGCAAATAGGCCAATATCTTCATGCCAGCCTCACTGGCCGACCTCTCAGTCAACGACACACCGTTTTGTATTTCGTCGTCGCCGCGGTAGATGAACCATTCCCAACACGGGAATGATTCCTCCACTAGCACAGTGAACTCGTGGTCCTCGAAAATGACGCGTTCTCTGTCGTCCACAGGTGCTCCAACCGTTTCGGTCGGCAGAATTCGCCCGCCACTTACCGCTTACCGCAGCCCGCCCGCGCCCCGGATGTGGTTGAGGTCGTCGGATTCGTCGTCGTCGCGCTCAAACGTGGGAAGGTCCTCCTCTAGGCCCATCAATTTCGTGGTCATGACGAACTTGTTCCCGTCGTTGTAGGCGCGACCGATGGTGGTCGTGACGTTGACCATGAAGTCGAAGACGTCGTATCGGTGTCCGATCAGCGGCTCCATGATGTCGAGGTCGATTTCGAAACCCTCGTCGTTTTCCAGGCGATAGAAGGTGCCTGCGTCCTCGATGAGGAACGAGTCGTCGTCGGCGTACTCCTCCATGAGTTCCTCGACCACGAGCTCGATTTCCGTGCTCTTCATCAGGCACAACACAACGCGGCGTGACTCAACCACGGCCGCCGCGGCGCCCGCGCCGTACATTCGGTCTTGCAGCGCCTGCGGGTCGTACTCCTTCGCGACGCGCTGCGCCGTCGTGATGGTCTGCAGCCCTCGCCCGGGGCCGACGGCTTCGGTCGCCGGCGGATTGTCTAGGGTCATTCTTTGCCTCCGTCGAAAGAAATGGAACGCTTAGCTGATTGCTGGATGGTGTTAGAGCGATACCCCGCTGGTTGCCGTTACGCGCCGGACTTCGCAAAGCCCCCGGTCACGACTTTCACCAGGTCATCAACGTCGACGTCCAAGCCGAAAACCGGCGCGTAACGGCGCGCCCAATCCCCGACGACAATGTTGGCAGCCTCGGTGACGGTCTCGACACTGGCGTGCGACCGCAACGTACTGGTGCGGGCGAACATCGGCGCGAACTCGGCCATCGCCGTCACCGACTTCGCCATCCAATCGCGTGCCCACAGCTGCATCAGCGCCCGGTTGTGTTCGCCGAATTTTGGATCCTGGCCCAGCGCGTGACCGAACAATTCGAGCGCCCACTTGGCGTCGATTTCCGCGGCCGTGATCGTCGGCCACAGATTGGCCGGCGTGAGCTGGTCGCCGTGCAGCGGAGCCATCCGATGGAAGAACTGCTGGCGCGCGAAGCGGCCGAACAGCGGCTCGTGGACCATGAAAATTGCGAACATGATCTCGATATGGTCATACACGTCGTTCCACAGCTGCTCGATGATGCCGCGCGCCGTTTGGAACGCCGGATCCGTCAACCAGCAGTCGCGGCTGAGGGCCATGTCCTCGCAGAACCCCTCGACGTTCTTGGACAGAAACACCCTTTCGGCTTGGATCATCTCCGCGTTGTCGAGCTTGTCCATCGCGCCGGTGATCACCGCCTGCCGCAGCACGTCGGTCAACACGTCACGTTGCGGAGATTGCAGGAGCCCGAAAATCCCGTATTCGTGGTGCGCGTAGGCGCCGTAGACCTTGGCGATCACGTCGAAGGTCCATTCTGAGTCCAAATCCCGATACATGCCCTGCTCGGCATAGGCCGCGAACACGCGGGTCGCCTCTTCGTTCTCCGCCGCTTTCTGCGCCACAAAAGTGGGCTGGCCGCGGCCAGACGGGTCGCGGAATACGAACCAGTCCGACGACTTTGCTTCCGTGGTGTAGTTCTCCCACGGGGCCCGCCCGCCGGAAAACTTGTTGCAAAAACCACCCACGCCCAGCGCACCTGGAATCCAGTCGGGAGCCGACTGTGCGTACAGCAGCAGCGACTCGTATTCGGAAATGCGGCGCCGGTACGGCTTGGCGTACCACTGCGAGGTGCGTCGAGTCTCCAACGGCTCGCGTTCGATGTCGTAGGCGGGGTTCAAAAATGCGCGACGCGGCGCGCCGGCGACCGCCGACACTCCGGCGGTGGCGACCTGCCGTTTTTCGTCATTTGCTTCGGTGATGGTCATCAATCCTCACTGCCTTGTGATCGGTCATACGTGATTGCTATCGCCACGCGGCACGACACGTCGCGACGGCGTAGTAGGTTTTGCTTTCCGGCTGGCGTGGGCTGACCCGCCTTATACTCGGCGCAGGGCCAGCCCACGCGCTGCAAGGGGCTGCTTGCGATCAGTGTTTTTCTGCGAAGATCCCGCCATTCGTCAGCGGATCCCGGATTACGATGTTGCACGCCCGCAGATCGTCCAAGGTCCACATCCGCTCGCTGTTCAGGTGCGGCTGAGCGTTGAGCGTCTTGCCGTCGCTGCGCACCGCGCCAGCGGCCGCCACCATGTCGGCCATGTTCCATCCGTCGAACTTCTCCAGAAGGTTTTCACCCTGGTAGCGCTCCGGCTCCTTGAGGAACATCCGTTCGCACCATTCCGAACACAACGAGTGCTTGCGGCCCCCGTGCTCGAGAAGTCGCATGTCCGCGAGCGCCTCGCCGAGGGTGGGGATGCAGAGTGGGAACTGGCACACCCGACAGAAGTACAGGTAGTTAGCCTGGTCCGCTATCTTCTCCAGCGGCAAGGTACGATTGGCCGGATTCGTCAGTTCGATCTCGCTGAACGCGTCC